>CAZYYS010000240.1:0-9133 GCA_964651015.1 uncultured Verrucomicrobiota bacterium | reverse complement strand
GATCCGCAGGCCCTTGAGTCGCGCAAATTTTTCCCGTACCAAAACGTCGATGCCGTTCAACGACCTGAGCGGCGCAACTCTCTGCGACCCGGCGGTGCGAGCCGCAAAATTCGTTTCACTTTCCACGCGCGGGGGCAACGATCCGGGAACGTACGCATAATTGAATCCAATAACCGCCTCAGCAGCGAGGTTGGCCAGTGTGGCTTGCAACGGCAACACGCTGCCTTTGCCGTCAGGGTGAACGCGGTTGGAAAGAAAAATCCAGAACGTTTTGGAAAAAGGATCGATCCATAGGCACGTGCCGGTGAACCCAGTATGGCCGTAAGAACCAAGCGGGAAAATTTTCCCACGCGGACGACTGTAACCCGAATCGATGTCCCATCCCAACCCGCGCCGCGCCGAAACCGCCGCCGATGACTGCACACTCGTCATCAGTCTTACGGTTTCCGGTTTGAAAATGCGGACGCCATCGAGTGTGCCCTCGTTCAACATCATGCGGGCGTAGCGCGCCAAGTCCGCTGCCGTGGTGAACAAGCCCGCATGTCCCGCCACGCCACCCATAAAGCGAGCAGTCGGATCGTGGACCGTGCCGCGCAACATCACGCCCTCGGTCATTTCTGTTGGCGCAATGCGGAATGATTTGGAAGCGGGCGGCAGGAAGCCGGTATCCACCATCTTCAACGGTTGATAAATTTCTTGCGCGACAAATTCTTCCAACTTCTTCCCAGTGACTCGTTGGACCACTTCACCAAGCAGGAAAAAGTTAATGTCGCTGTAACGGAAGGCGGTGCCGGGCGCAGACTGAGGTTTCTCGGCGCACGCCATGCGGATGGCGGTTTCCTGCCCATGCCACTTGGGTTTGGTATCGATGTCCGGTCGCAGTCCTGAAGTGTGGCTCAGAAGTTGGCGAATGGTGATGGCTTCCTTCCCCTCACTGTTGAACTCGGGAATGTATTCGCGCACCGGTGCGTCGAGTTTCACCTGGCCTCGTTCGACCAACAGCATCACGGCGGGCGCACCTGCCACAACCTTGGTCAACGAGGCCGCGTCGAAAATCGTGTCTTCGGACATGGGCTCTTCTGCAGGCACCAAGGCGCGATGGCCGTAAGCCTTGTGATACGATTCACCGTTGCGTTCCAACCAAAGCACTCCACCAGGTATCAACTTCTCCGCGACGGTTTGGTTGATCGCAGCGTCCATCTCCGCGAGCTTGGTTGGCTGAAACGTTGGCGGCGAGGCCAAAAGTGTCGTTGCCACCGCAACTGACGCCAACCACAGAGCCGGCGGATGAAACACCAAACGACGACTGGCAACCTTGACGGGTTTGCCGGTCGTCAAGGTGCGGAAGTTTTTCATAATTACGTAACCCTTTCCGAACATCATCAGCAATTGCAACTGAACCACCGGCTCCCGTCAAAGACAACACAGAAGCGGTCGGCTGCTCCGAAAGGCTTGCGCCTTTCAAACATCCCGTTTCCGTTATTCGACGCGGCTAACAGCCCTAAAAAAGCCTTGCAGTGTGGCTTAACAGGCAAATACTTGGCGTGAAATGAAACCGTAAAAGCAATTCGCTTTGAACTGCGGATCGTCAAAAGCAAATCCTTATCAGCCAAAAGGGCAGCCAGGAGAAGTATATGCGGAAATTACCTAATCACTTGGGTGTCACGTTGCCTTTGCTGTTTTTTGCGGGGCTGCTGTTGATTTTCTCGTTTGCACGCCTAGCCACTCTTTTTTTGCTGCCTGAATTTTTCACAAGCTCTTCGCCAGGCCAGGTCCTCAGCGCTCTGTTCGTCGGCCTGCGTTTTGACATCGTCATGGCCACCACTACCGCGTGTCCATTCATCGTTCTGGTCATTGCAGGACCACTGTTCGAAAAGGCGCGTTTTCAAAAATTCATTTCAGGATTGATGGCGCTCATTCTCGGCTTGGTTGTTTTCCTATGTATCGCTGATTTCTATTTCTTCAAACAATTTGGCGAGCGCCTCAACCACAAGGCTCTTGTTTATCTTGATTCGGGTTATGTCTATAAGATTATTTGGAGTGATTACCCCATCGCAACCATAACCCTGGTTTTTTGCCTGGTAAGTTTAGCCCTGTACAAGGCGATAACTCGGGTGATCACCTTCCGGGTCAGGCGCGCTGCAATACCCGTTCTGTCAATGGCTGAACTTATTCTCATTCCCACCGTAATGATATCGCTGACCGCGCTGGGAATTCGCGGCACCCTCGGACCAAAGTCGATCAATACCGGTCCGGCGTACTTTTGTTCCTCTGCTTCGATTGCCCAACTGACCCTGAACGGTCTGTTCACGCTTCGGGAAGCCTTCATCAGTCTCAAATTCCGGGAAGAAAAGATCGGTAAATACTACTCGCTCCTGCCGCCTGAACAGGCTTCAAGCAACACGGTCGCTTTGATATCGCGGCCCGGGGACAACTTTTACGAATCTCCCTCCAACCCGCTGCGCCGAATGACTGATTCCGGTCAGGCCCGCCGTGATTACAATGTCGTTCTTGTCGTTCTTGAAAGTTTGAGTTGGCATTACATCGGAGCCATGGGCGGTGTGCCCAGTTACACGCCAAACCTCGACAAGCTCATCCCGCAGGGCCTGTTCATGGATGAATGTTTCGCTGTCGGAAACCGCACGACGCGCGGATTTACCGGAATCGTTTCCGGCTTTCCGGACCTGCCCGGCAAAAGTGTCAGCACTCGGAACAACACCGAAGGAACGTTTCTTACGCTTGGCTCCGTTCTGAAATCCCGTGGATATGAGACCATGTTCATTTATGGCGGCCAGCCCTCGTACGACCATCGCCAATCGTTTCTTGCGAGTAATGGTTATACCCGCATGGTTTTCAAAGATGATTTTGCGGGTCGGACATTCAGGAGCCATCTTGGCTATTGCGACGAAGACCTCTACAACCAGGCCCTCCTGGAATTTCAGAACTGCAAGGATAAACCTTTCTTCGCCACGCTGCTGACTTTGTCCTTCCACCAAAGCTGGAAAATTCCTCGCGGCAAAATCACTCCCGAGCCGGCCTCCAACCCTTTCCACGAGCAGATTGATGCCCTCCGATATACCGACTGGGCGATCGGTCGCTTCATCGCACAGGCGAGCGAGACTCCCTTTTTCAAGAATACGATTTTTGTGTTCGTCGCCGATCACATGGGCGGCTTTAAGCAGCATCCGCAGACCGCCTCAGCCTATCGGGTACCGTTTCTGGTCTATGCACCACAAATCGTCCAGCCCGCCCGTGTGTCGGGCATCTGCAGCCAGCTCGATGTCGCGCCCACGATCATGCACCTTCTGGGTGGCTCATACGAGCACTGCTTCTTCGGTTCAAGCGTCTTGGGCCGCAACCCCGGTTCAGGCTTTGCCTGGATACTCAACGGTCAGCAACTGATCTTTATCGACGGTCTCCGCCAGGGCGTCGTCGTAAGCCCCAACGACCACCGGACATTCTTCAAATTCAGCCTCCCCAATACGCTCGCCCCGCTGGATTCTGAGATATCCACCTCCTGGCTCAGCCAGATGCCGATCTCCATTCTTCAGGTCGCAACTTCCGTTTATAAGAACAGCGCCTACAATCTTTTCCAGTCCTCCTCACAAGCCATGGATATCCGTTTTCCTCTCTCAAAGAAAAAACAAGGAGAACACAGCGACCTGAGCGTTGCGGAAAAAAAACTGCCAGCCGCGCAAGCCACTTATTCGCCATGACAAAACCAAAGCGGTGGGTCACTCTGTAAAGGCCGCGCTCCTCAGACACCCCGGTTCATGCGCCACAAGAGCACCATTCCAACTGCTTGGAAAATAAAATTCGGCAGCCAGACTATCAGATATGGCCCCCACTCCGGTCTGGTCGCCAGCGCATCTCCCAAAATCGTGAAGGCATAATAAATCGTCACGAGAACCAATGCGATCGCGATGCCCACGCTGGTTTCCCGGCGATGTGCGCGAATCCCCAACGGAATCCCGATCAAGGTGAAGCTCAAACACGCGAATGAGAAGGAAACCTTGGAATTGATTTCGGTCAACACCGGCGTGGTGTCAATTCCCTTTCGTTCCCAGGCTCGGCGCTCCTCTTGCAACTGGAAGAAAGTCATCTCACTGATCCTCGGCTTCCTTTCCTTTGGCGGTTTGAAGTCCAACTGCATCAGGGTCTCCCCGCTAGTTGCACCTGGATGCCACTTGCCATCGCTGTCCCGGAACGCAGTTCGCGCGTTAAATAAATGGAGAGTGAATTGTTTGTCCTGGCCGCGAACGATCTTGCCTCGTTCAGCATGTGTAATGAGCTCTGCTGTATCTTGATCATCCAATTTGTAAACAAACACGTCCTTCAACTCGCCGCCTTTGTTCCTGCCGACATAGATATTGTATCCGGGAATATCCTTGATCAATCGTCCTTCGGGCAAAATGACGTTCGACATCTCAACAATCAAACTGTAGATCAACTGGCGGTAGGCCGCGCGGGATTGCGGCGCGACTTGGAGATTGATGATGGCGCTGACGCCGCAGAGCGCCATGCTCAACAACAGGATCGGCGTGCTCAACGCCAGCAAACTGATGCCGCTGGCCCGCACCGCCGTCAACTCCTGATCGGCGCTGAAACGGCCAAAGACCAGCAGCGTGGCGGTCAACATCCCCATGGGCAGCGCGAACACCAGCACGTAGGGAAGCAACAAGCCGATGGCCTCCACTACCTTGCCGAAGGGCGCCTGCTGATTGACCAGCAGCGTCAGGAGTCCCCGAAGCGCGTTGCTGATTAACAGCACGAAGGCAAACACCGCCACGGTCATCAACAGCGACCCGATCACCTGCCGGGTCAGATAAACATGCAACGTCTTCATGCCGGCGGCAGCTTAACCCCGCAACGATTTCCACGGCTCCTGGTCGCCGACTTCCACGGTGGGCGGACCGGCGCTTTTGGCCGGGGACAGTATCGCCAGGAAATCGAGCATCCCGTCGCCGACATTGTAAGTGCCATGCACGACACCCGCCGGCAAATAAAGCGAATCACCCGCGCGGAGGATGCGCTTTTCCTTTTCCACCCATTGCTCGGCGGTGCCGGAAAGCATATAGAGGATTTCCTCCATTTGCGGATGATAGTGAAACTTGTGCGCTTGTCCCGGCTGCAAATGCGCGCGAACGAACATGAGATTCGTGTCCGCCACCATGCCCGGCTTGCAATACCAGTGGTGCGTCCGGCCCGGAACGTGTTCGACTTCGGTTTCGTGAAACGAAACGAAGCGCCAAGAAGGTTTTTCAGCGTTCGGCATGACGTAAGGTTAAGACGATGAACATGAGGGCGTCGAGCGTGGAAATAGGACGGCATCTCGCGGCAGGCTTGTGACCGCAATTCGCGTCAGCGAACATCGACAATGGACAACTCACCCGATGTGTTGGGAACACCACCCTCATCTGCGCCAACGATTATTTCAATGGCATCTCGCGTGCCTTGGTTGGCGTGTCGAGTTCAACTCAATCCCCACGTAGTAGATACCAGATGAAACCGCCGCCAACTGTTGAGAGGTAGATTGCTAATAGTAAACCGCTCAACAATTTTACCCACAAATATCCATGCAACTTAACGCTGGTCCACATGATCGTCAGCATGACCAATGGTATGCAACATAGGAGAAAGCCTCCGATTGTAATGTGGCTGTTGTTGAAAGCAAAAATGCACACTGGAATATGGAGCCCCACAAATACCGCCCACGCGAGCGCAAGAATCCAAAGTCTCTGGTTCGAATTCAAAGTCAGATAGTGAAAAATACTTAATGAGCTGTTACCGGATAAATATCTCGATAGGGAAAGAGTAAGCCAGTTCGAATAAACGCCCAAATAAACTCGACGGTTGAGCGTGAGGCGACGATGCCGCCGGGCCCATTTTGAATAGTCACAAGAGGGCCTGCCAAGTCTCCGCGATATTTTTCACCATTTATGTTATCAACATCGTAAAGGTCTCCCGTGCTATGGCCGTACAACGGATTATCGGAGGCTGCCCTGGCTTCATCTGGGGTTGCATAGCCAGGTAACGGGTTATCTAGCCCTCCGCATTTTCCACCGGGTGGCACAACAACATAGACTTTGGGGTTCTTGCTTCCGTGTCCTTTACCACCTGTGCCCGGATTGCCCTCTGCCATTACTCTCTGATCCGAATTGTTTTGAACTATGACAAGGCCGAATGCGTCAACAAAACGAACAGGATTGTTTCTTCCGATCCGATAGAGATTAATTCCACCCAGTTCTTCAATCGGATCCCTATTCACCCACCGTTGCAAATTGGGATCGTAAAAGCCGTAAGTCACATTCGTGATGACCATCGCGGTCACGACCAAAAGCCACGCATAATATCTTCGCATATGTCCTTTCCTATTTTTTCATTGTTTGTTTGCAGGTTAACGCACGTTCAAAAATGGGTTCGGGTCAAGCTGCCGACCCGCAGGCCCATTGGGTTGTGCCGGAACTGCGGGTGATGGACCCAGACTTGGCTGTACCGCCATCTGCCCCGCCGGCATGTGCGGTTCAACAGCCGCGTTCATCAACCTGCGATAGCCCATCACATTGGGCGCACCACGGGCTGCCTCGGCGTAACTGGCTTTTGCCTCGGCCATCCGCCCGGCTTCAGCCAGGCACTGACCTCGGAGGGACATAAACACCGCCAGTTCTTCAGTCGGCGTTAACGATTTCAAGTATCCGTGCGCAGCTATCTCTTGGTCGGCAATCGGGAATGGCCATTGGCGATAGTGTTCATCGTCGTACCGGTTCATTCCACGCCCGGTTGCTTCTACATTGAACCGCTCCCTTGCATCCTCCCAACGCACAAACAAGTGGCCTTTGGTGGTAACGAGTTTGACCGGGTAACCAAGCCGACGGCCCAGTGCCACATACAGCACTGGCATGGAACTGCAAGTGCCCATGCGACGCCCCACAATTCCATGCAGAAACACGTCTCGCGAGTCACTAAAGAAGCCGTCGTCAGCCACTGCTTCCTCGGGAATGCTCTTGCGCGCCGGGTTGTATCGGACTTGAAAATCTTCCGCCAATACCACGGCCATCATCAGCATCCGAAAATATCCTTCCGAATTCTCGAACTCCTCCGGCCGCTGTCGAAACCGATAGAGATGGCGTTCGGTTTCCGCCTTCGCATGGGTGGCCCACTGGTCCAAAGTGCTCAGACACGCTGATGCGTCTATTTGTTCCGCTCCGGGCAAGCCGTGCGCTGCCAGAAGATTCATCCGGGCAATGTCGCACCGCTTTATTTTTTCCGCGGACAAACGCAGTAGCGCCGTCAAGCTCTGCGGACTCTCCGTGGCGCTGTCGGTTCGGTTTTCAACGGAAAGCGGTTTTGAGGGTTGTCGCTGCGAAAAAACTCTATTTGCGATTCGCCATACCGTCGCGCCAGCCAGGCCACAGAGCAACGCCCAAGTGCAGACGCGTTTAGTTGTGGCTCGCAGTTTGCTACCTCTAATGGTTCGGTTTTGTGTCATTCGTCTTTCACTCGTTCAAGGAACTCCTCCAAGATTTCGATTGCTTGTCCGTCCGAAAACTCGACCAAGTAAAGGCGGCTCTTGTTGAACTCTCGCATCCCGCAAACCGACCCTGCTTTTCCAGGGTGCATGTTTTCAGGAGCGGTCGTAGTCACACGAACCTCCTGCCCCCAATCGTAGATGAATGTTGCGCTCAATGGTTGACGGGTAGCCACGGGGTCCCATCAGGGTTTGTGCCCCCCGGCACATGCGCGTGTGGAACTTGAGCACGCGGATCAGGGTGCGTTGTAGGCTTGTGTCCTCCATCAAGCCTCATGCCGGTTGGGTTTCCGTTGGCATCTCTAACCTGAAGCCATTTTCCATTCGGTGAACCGGTCAATGTTTCTCCTGGTTTCAGAGGAATGACATTTCCCTTCGGATCAACTACGAACTTGTTACCCGATGAAGGCAGGACATTGACGGGAGGTGCCGCCCTTGCGGCCTTTTTTGCTGCGAATTTGCAGACCTTGGACGCTCCAGCGGGGACAAATGGAATGGCCGCAGCTACGGCGTCGGCAGCAAAATCATCCCAATTACCGGTCCAAGCATCATATATCAGGTTGCCAACGTCCCAGATTGTGTCCCATAGCCGCCCATCACGATCTACTCTATTGACAGGATCATTTGCAACGACCGCATATAAATTGATGCCGCCGTTTTCGCTGATGGGATCTCTATTTACCCACCGTTGCAAATTGGGATCATAAAATGCCGAAGCGACTTGAGCCATCGCGAATACCACGAGCGGCATCAATAGCACAACGAAACTTCTTATGTTTGTTCTCATCCGATTTTTTGCTTGTTGGTCACCGTATTCATTTCAACTTGTATAATTACTCCGGACTGACCCGTTTCCGTCCCAAAGATGACTCACGGTAGATGCACCGTCCAGGCTGTGCGGCAGGCGCGGGTGGCCGACCAACTTCACGGCGGCCTGAGCGGTGCTAAATTCACAGACTTGGAAGCAAAGACAAAGCAGATCGCCCAGCTTCCCGCATCTGAATAACCACGTGAAAAGGCACTGCACCTCGATCCCATGCTTGGCCTTCATTCACTGGAGAGGCCCATTCCACTCCTGCGTTCCGCAGCACATCAAGGAAGCCATCTAGTGCTTCGGGATTCGCCTCAGATAGAATTTTGTCAGCGTTCCGAATAAAAAGAACAAGCACTTCACCTTTTAAGATGTCCGCATCTGTCAGGCATTCGCTCAATGCATTCAGATTTCGACCGTAGTAGTCTGGTAAACTAAGGCCACGCGTCAATTCGTCTTCAAATTCATCTGCTGATCGCATGCGCTGCCCATCTAGTGTGAACACGCGAACTTCTGGGTGAGTCTGCTGCCAAGCGTTAAGACTGGAAGTTAAAACTGCTTCGTCGCCAATGAACTTGGACAACCAAGGCTCGCCCACACGGAGGAAAAGTCCGCACTTCTTAATCAGTTCGTCACGGGATAGGGGTGAATGTGCCATAGTGATCACTCGTGTAATACGCCTTTCCATCACTTCCAACCACGATACGTTCTGTGCCGCGATTCACACCGGGCTGGTATGGTGTCCTAACGACCAGATCATGAGACTGATTTAGACGGTAAAGTGGTTGACACTT
>CAZYYS010000239.1:2587-9142 GCA_964651015.1 uncultured Verrucomicrobiota bacterium | reverse complement strand
CTGGCGAACATGAGCCACGAGCTGCGCACGCCGCTCAACGCGATCATCGGCTACAGCGAAATGTTGCAGGAGGAAGCCGCGGACTTGGACCAGAAGGGATTCATCCCTGACTTGGAGAAGATCCATGGCGCCGGCAAACACCTGTTGGGTCTGATCAATGACGTGCTGGACCTCTCCAAGATCGAGTCTGGCAAGATGACTTTGTATCTGGAGGACTTCGACGTGCCCAAGCTCGTGCGCGAAGTGGCGGCCACGGTGCAACCGCTCATCACGAAAAACGGCAACCGGCTGGAAGTGGAATGTCCGGCGGACCTCGGCACGATGCGCGCGGACGTAACCAAGGTGCGGCAGACGTTGTTCAACTTGTTGAGCAACGCGAGCAAGTTTACGGAGCGCGGGGTGATTCGGATGAGCGTGAAACGTGAAAACGCGTCCGATGCTGCCCCGACGGATCACGCATCACGTTTCACGTTTCACGTTTCCGACACCGGCATTGGCATGACGCCCGAGCAACTCGGCAAATTGTTCCAAGCCTTCACGCAAGCCGACGCCTCGACCAGCCGCAAGTTCGGCGGCACCGGTTTGGGTCTGGCGATCAGCCGCAAGTTCTGCCAGATGATGGGTGGCGACATCACGGTGCAAAGTGAGCACGGCCGAGGCAGCACCTTCACGGTCACGCTGCCGGCGGAGGTCAAGGATTCTGCTATTCAGGCGGAAACCGCTACTACCAACTCTCTCCCCGGTATTAATAACTGGCAAAATTGATTACGAAGTGTAAACCCACATACCAACAATTTTATGGCAAAAATCCTATTGGTTGAAGACAACGAAATGAACCGCGACATGCTCTCGCGGCGGCTGGAGCGCAAGGGCTATGAGGTCGTCATTGCCGTGGATGGTCAGCGAGCGATTGACCTCGCCACCAGCGAAAAACCCGACTTGATACTCATGGACATGAGTCTGCCAGTGGTGGACGGCTGGGAAGCGACGCGCCGTTTGAAGGCCGACGGGCAGACCAAGCAAATCCCGATCATCGCCTTGACGGCGCACGCGATGCCGGAAGATGAACGCCGGGCGCGCGAGGCCGGCTGCAATGATTACGACACCAAGCCGATTGAACTCCCACGCTTGCTGGAAAAGATTGAGGCCATGCTGGGAAGCGCAGACAAAGCATGAGCCGCAGTGACAAAGCGAAAACAGCGAAAGCGGGAGCCAGCCGACGTTCCGCCAACGCAGCCCGGCAATCGCCCCGTTCGCCGGTCGTCGTGCCGCCGCGCAAGCTTGATCTCTCCAAAATCCGCCATGATCTGCGCACGCCCATCAATCACATTCTGGGTTATTGCGAAATGTTGCAGGAGGACGAGCAGTTGCCCGCGATATTTGCTCCCGATCTGGCGAAAATTCATGCCGGTGGCCGCCAGTTGCTGGCCTTGATCGCCGAGTATTTCGATGAGGAAACTTTCGAGACCAAGCGAGGTGATGTCCATCGGCTCTGTCACGATCTCCGCACGCCGGTGAATCAGATCATCGGCTACAGCGAAATCCTGCAAGAGCAGGCCGAGGAAATCGGGCGCAAGAAATATCTGCCGGACCTGCGCAAAATCAGGGACGCCGCCGCGTTGTGGCTGGGGTTGATGGAGGAACATCTGTTGCCCACCGGCGCTGACGCTGCGTCAGCGCCGTCCGAATTTGAAGGCTCCCGAATCCTGCCCCCGGGAATTACGTTTCAATCCCCCGCGGCGCGCACCCGGGCGCGCGCCCGGACAATCCAAGGCCGGCTGCTGGTGGTGGACGACGACGAATCAAACCGCGACATGTTGAGCCGTCGATTGCAGCACGATGGCTACACGGTTCAAACCGCGGCGAATGGCGTGGATGCGCTCCGCCTGCTCCGTTCTTCCGCATTTGACCTCGTGCTTTTGGATCTCATCATGTCCGGCCTCGACGGCTACCAGGTGTTGCTGAAGATGAAGCACGACCCGGCGCTCAGCGAGATTCCGGTCATCATGTTGTCGGCGCTGGATCAGGAAAGCGGCATCGCGCGGTGCATTGAACAAGGCGCGGAAGATTACATCGCCAAACCCTTCAGCCCGGTTTTTTTGCGCGCCCGCATCGAGGCCTCTTTGGAAAAAAAGCGGCTTCGCGACCTGGACCGGATGAGGTTGGTCGAATTGGGGCGTGCCCATGAACTGGTCCGACGCGCCTTCGGCCGGTACGTATCGGAGGAAGTGGCCACAAGCATTCTGCAATCCCCCGAGGGCCTCGAGTTGGGCGGTGAAGAACGCGAAGTCACGATCCTGATGTCCGATTTGCGCGGCTTCACGGCGTTGATCGCGCGGCTGGCGCCGCAGGATGTGATCGCGTTTCTGAATCTCTACCTCGAAGCGATGGTGGAGGTCATCAGCCGTTACGGAGGCACCATTGATGAGATCATCGGCGACGCCATCCTGGTCATCTTCGGCGCACCGCTGGCCTGTGAGGACCACGCTGCGAAGGCAGTCGCCTGCGGGCTTGCTATGCAGCTTGCCATGACGGACGTCAATCAACGCCTCACGGCGAAGGGCGCGACTGAACTCGAAATGGGGATCGGCATCAACACGGGTCGGGTGATCGTTGGCAACATCGGCTCGTTGCGCCGGACAAAATACGCCGCGGTGGGCTCGAACGTAAATCTCGCCGGACGCATTGAAACCTTCACCACCGGCGGCCAGGTCCTGATTTCCGAAAGCACGCGTGAAGCGATCAAGTCACCGCTGCGGCTGGACGCGCAGTTTTCAGTTGAACCCAAAGGGGCGACGGGCCGCCTGCAGTTGCATGAAGTCAGTGGGATCGGCGAGCCGTTCAACCTTTCGCTGCCACCCCGGTCGGTGACCCTTGTGCCGCTGCCGGAGCCGCTGCCAATGACTTTTACCGTTTTGGAGGAAAAATTCCTCGGGCGAACGGTTCATGTCGGACGCCTCGTCGCCGTATCCGTAACTGAGGCCCGCATCGAATCCGAGCTTTCGCTTGCCCCGCTTTGCAACCTTAAGCTTGAGCTCAAGCCGGTGGCGGGAGCCAATCCGGGCGGTGAAATATATGCCAAAGTGATCGGCACGTTGGCCGGGGTCGCGAGCCAGACGCACATCCGGTTTTCCTCCATTTCTCCCGAACTGAAAGTTTGGGTGCGGGAGGCGACCGCGCAACTGGCGTGCGGTCAAGATACCCACTGCTGAAGTAAACTGAAGAGATCGTGTGAGACGCTCCGGGCGCCGATGGATTATTGAAAGGCCAGATCATGCCCAAGGTTGTTGTTACTGATTACACATTTCCGTCGTTGGACATCGAACGGGCAATTCTCGAACCATCGGGTTGCGAGTTCATTGCCGTGCAATGCAAAACACCCGCTGAACTGATCCCGCTATTGGCGGACGCTGATTACGTCATCACGCAGTTTGCGCCGCTTAACGCCGCAGTCCTTGCCACGATGAACAAGACTCGGGTCATTGCGCGCTACGGCATCGGCGTGGACAACATCGATCTCGAAGCGGCACGCCAACGTGGCATCCCGGTCTGCAACGTGCCGGATTATTGCATTGATGAAGTAGCAGACCATGCCCTGGCGCTGATTCTCGCAACCAGTCGTGCCATTGTGCCGCAGTGGGCGCAGGTCCAAACCGGTCGATGGACATTGCCTGTGCCATTCGAGGCGATGTGGGCACTGAAAGACACGACCATTGGAGTGGTGGGATTCGGTCGAATCGGGCGGGCGGTGGTCAAACGGTTACGGGCTTTTGGGTGTAAACTGTTCGTTCACGATCCATTCCTCTCGCCTGGAAGGATCGAGGCGGAAGGCTGTGCTCCAGCGAGTCTTGACGAGTTGATGAGCGCGGCTGACCTCATCACGCTGCACGTTCCCAGCACGGCGGGCACACGCCAGATGATCAATCGTCAAACTTTGGCCAAAATGCGGGCAGGTGTCGTGCTCGTCAATGTCAGTCGCGGCACGCTGATCGACACTGGCGCGCTTGTCGATGCGCTTCACAGTGGTCACGTTCGCGCGGTGGCGCTGGATGTTATTGATCCCGAACCAATCCCGCCCGATCATCCACTGCTCAAGATGAACAACGTCATCATAACACCGCATTCGGCCTCCGTCAGCGTCCGCGCCGTGCGGACTTTGCGCGAGTCAGTGGCCAAAACCGTGCTCTGCGCCATTCGGGGAGAAGCATTGCCCAACATCGTCAATGGCGTGAAGCCATGAAAGTCTTCGCGCCAGAACTGGAGCAGTTCGTCATCGAAGTGTTGACGAAAGTCGGCATCGGCGAAGCTGACGCGCGCACGACGGCGGTGGTTTTGGTCACGACGGACACTTGGGGCACGTTTACCCACGGCGTAAAAAACCTGCGCGGTTACGTTCGCCGCATCAAAGGTGGTGGCATCCGAACCAACGCGGTGCCTAAAGTTGTGTCGGAAGGTCCGGCTTGGGCGCTGGTCGATGGCGATTCGGCCCTCGGCATGGTGACCTCCACTCTGGCCATGCGCACCGCGATAACCAAGGCCAGGACTTCGGGCATCAGCTACGCGGGCGTGAGGAACAGTTGTCATTTCGGCGCCGCCGGATATTACGCGAGCATGGCCGTCGAGGAGGAAATGATCGGAGTTGCGATGTGCAACGATGTGCCGAGCGTCACCGCGCCGGGCGCGCGCGGTCCCGTGCTCGGCAGCAATCCATTCGCGTTCGCCGTCCCCGCCGGGAAAGAAAAACCGATCCTGCTCGACATGGCCACAAGCACCGTCGCGGGTGGCAAAGTGTCCGCCGCCGCCGCTTTGGGAAAAAAGATTCCCGATCACTGGCTTGTGGATGCCAACGGCCTGCCCACGACCGACCCAACCGGCTATCCCCACACCGGCACCCTGACGCCGATGGCAGGGCATAAAGGTTACGGCCTTGCGTTGTTCATCGAAACCCTTTCGGGCCTGCTCACGGGCGCGGCGTTTACAAGCCACGTTCTGAGCTGGTCGTTTGACGACCCGTCGTTGCGCACCGACCACGGCGCGGCATTCATCGCCATTGATGTCAACGCCATGATGCCCGGTGACAGATTCAAGCAGCGGGTTGATCAGATGATTCGCGAGCTTCACGAATTGCCAAGAGCCAAAGGCGCGGAACGTATTCTCCTGCCCGGCGAGATGGAGTGGGAACGCCGCGAAAAGGCTTTAATCGATGGAATTGATTTACCTGAAGACGTCATCATGAGTTTGCGCGCCCTGAGTCAAGAACTTGGTCTGGACGTGAACCGGATTCTGAGTTGAGGCGGTCACACTTCGAAAGATCGCGAGCCGTCAAAAATGTTGGTTGGCGGTTGCGCCTGTCGCCACACGCCGATTCCTTGTATTTGGGTTGAATCGTGACTAGGGTGGGATCGTTACTGAAAGCCGCGCTGGATCAGACAATGAGCCAACTTCAGAAAAAGAGTTTTGTTGCTTCACTGATGGGGCACATCGTTTTGCTGGCGGTGTTGGTTGCCGGTCCAACGTTCCTGGTGGCGAAATATCAATCGACCAATTCAACGGCGAGTGACTCAACCGATCTAACCATCACCATCCTGCCAAACGAGCAAGTGGAAAAGGCGCTGACCGGCAGCGCGGCGCCCCAATTGCCATTACCTCAGTCTCCGCAGGTTACAACACCGCGTCCGTCTCCCAAGCTGCCGCAAATAGACCCCGTTTTGCGAACCCGCACGGTGAAGCAGCCGGCGCTGCAACAGGGTGACTTTGCGGATGCGGCTGAGAACATTAGGCAACAGGTGCAAGGCGCAGCAGATGTGATCCGCAAGCAAACTGGTTCGAGCAGAGCAGCAGAGACAATCGTCTCAGGCAATAACGCTGCTGCTGAGTATCGAGAGGCTGTCAAAGCCGCATACGATGACGCCTGGTTTGTGCCCGATGAGGTCGCAAACGACGATGCGACGGTCAAGGTTTCCGTCACCATTCTGCGCTCTGGAGTGGTGGCGGCCAGTGAAATTCTCCACCGCTCCGGCGTCGCCCCCCTGGACAAGTCGATCGCCAGCACGCTTGATCGCGTCAAGACCGTTGACCGGCCTTTTCCCGATGACGACCCGGAAACGCAGCGCACGTTTATCATCAACTTCAATCTCCGGTCCAAACGCCCGTTGTGATGAAGCCACGCATGAACTCAACGATTCGGTGGGCGGCGCTGTTGATCCTGTGTGTTGGCGTTTACTTTTTGTATCGGTGGTTTCACGTCGTCGAGGACGTGGACGGACATTACAGTTACTCCGAATCGCAAGGTGGCCCGCCAACATCCGAAAGCTCGCTGGAGATCAGCAGTGAAGCGGTGCGGGAGGAACTAAAGAGTGTCGTCAAATCTCAACTGACCGCCTTCCGTGATGATGATTACGTGACTGCCTACACGTTCGCTGCAACCGGCATCAAGGCGCAATTTCCGCTGGCCGCGTTTGAACGCATGGTCAAGACCGGATACCCGGTCATTGCGAAGTTCAAGTCAGCCGAATTTGGCGTGGTGCGCGACAACGGCGAGGAAGCGGTGGTCAA
>CAZYYS010000239.1:0-2487 GCA_964651015.1 uncultured Verrucomicrobiota bacterium | reverse complement strand
TTCTTCCAAGGCTGGCGGACTGGATTGCGCCAAGCTTCAATAAGGTGACCGACAAACTTGCTGATGCGATCATGGGAGAGTCTGACCAATGGGAAAGCAAGGTGCGAGAAATCGTTGAGACGGCACCGGAGCAATTACGGCAGCGAGTTACCGGCATCTTCTCACAGTTTGCCAAGCCCATATCCACCAGTGCCCGTCCCTCCGTTTCGGCCTTACCACCGAGCGTGAGAAGCTTCTTCGAGAAATACAGTCAGCTTTCCTTCGACGGTCAAACTCAAGTCCTTGATGCGTTGGCAGTCCGCACCTTGACCCACAAAACATGGCAGTATGCTGTAATTGGTCGAAGTGAGGACGACGGGCACTTTTACGCGATTGACCTTCAAGACAAAGAATCTGTTGTTCGGCTCGAAATGGACGACAACGGCAAGGTGTTCAGCGTGGAGGAAGATGCCCCTTCGTTTGAGCACTTCGTCACGCTTCAGCACGAACTCCACTTGAAGAGTGACTGAGTGCATCTACTTGGTGTCCGGCCTAAATTATTTAAAAGAATCGAGGTCAGGCCGGCGCGAGGTAGGTCGGCCACCCGGAAATTGGAACAACAGTCTCGTCGGACCGCTCACGCGGTCATCCTGCCGCACAACCCTGGACGCTTCCGCCTTCGCCAAGACTATGGCGGGACAAGCCGGCTTCACTGCGGAGTACAGCCTCGTAATCGCAGCTTGCTTGTTATTGGTGTCAAACGCCGGTTTTGATTTTTCGCACGGGGAGTAATCGTTTTAATGGATTGAGCGTTTGACCTGTCAGCGCTCTTCTCGTAGAGTTCACACTTGATTTATGAACGTTTTGGTATGTGACCCTGTTTCACCGAAAGGCATTTCCCTGTTGCAACAGCGACCGGAATTCAAGGTGACAGTCTTGCAGAAGCGCCTTTCCGAAACTGAGTTGTTGCCGCTGGCTGCGGAGGCGGCGGCCTTGGTGGTCCGCTCGGAAACCAAAGTAACGCGTAAACTTATCGAAGGGGCGCCGCAATTGCGCGTGGTCGCCCGCGCCGGCGTGGGCGTCGATAACGTGGATGTCGAGGCCGCCACGCAGCGGGGCATCGTGGTGATGAACACACCCAGCGGCAACACCATCTCCACAGCGGAATTGACCTTCTCGATGTTGATGGCGCTGGCCCGCAAGATTCCACAGGCCCACGCATCGATGAAAGGGGGCGAATGGAACCGCAAAGCCTTCCAAGGGGTTGAACTTTACAACAAGACTCTCGGCATCCTCGGTATGGGTCGGATTGGCAGCGAGGTGGCCCGCCGCGCCATCGTTTTCGGCATGCGCGTCCTGGCTTACGATCCTTACCTGACGCTGGCCCGCGCCAACGCTTTGCAGGTGGAACTGACCGAGTTGGAAGAGATTTATGCGCAGGCCGATTTCATCACGGTCCACATGCCAATGAACGATGAAACGAAGGGTATGCTCAACGCCGCGGCTTTTGCGAAAATGAAACGCGGTGTGCGCGTTCTCAATTGCGCCCGCGGCGGGATCATAAACGAGGCCGATTTGTTTGCCGCGATTCAGGGCGGCCAAGTGGCGGGCGCGGCTTTAGATGTCTATGAAACCGAACCGCCCCCGGCAGATTTTCCGCTTCGAAGCCTGCCGCAAGTCATCATGACCCCGCACTTGGGCGCGAGCACGGAAGAGGCCCAGGAAAACGTTGGCATTGAAGCTGCGGAAGCCATCACCGACTATTTGTTGAGCGGCGTGGTGCGCAATGCGGTTAATCTTCCCAACCTTGATGCCAAGACCTATGCGTTGGTGAAGCCGTATTTGAATCTCGCCGAAAAACTCGGGCGACTGTTGGCGCAATTGGCGCCTAAACGGAATGACCGGCTGGTGATCACTTACGGCGGCAAAGCCACGGAGATGCCGGAGGATCCGATCACGCGCTTTGTGTTAAAAGGCTTCCTGGAATCAGCAGGCGGCAAGGACGTGAACCAGGTCAACGTCCGCAACCTGGCCAACTCGCTGGGCTTGCGCGTCGAAGAAATCAAGTCCAACGAAGAAACCGATTACAACGAGTGGTTGCACGTGGCGGTTGTCGCCGGCGAGCAGAAGATTTCCGCTGGCGGCACTTTTTACGGAGTAAAAAACCAGCCGCGGATTGTTCGGTTAAACGGTCAACCTGTGGAAATTGTGCCGGAGGGGGTGTTGTTCCTGATGACCAACAAAGACCGGCCAGGCATCGTCGGTTACATCGGGACACTCATGGGCAGGCATCAGGTGAACATTGCGAGCATGAGCTTGGGGCGCGATACTGCGGGTGGCCATGCGCTGACGGTATTGAATCTGGACAGTGTGCCGCCTGCTTCGGTTTTGGAAGAAATTCAAAAGGACCCTGATATCAGCAATGTGCGCGTGGTAAAGCTTTAGAGTCTGTTTGAAAACATTAAAAAAGCCCAATAAAATTGCAGAAAAGGCTGTACTTTTGGCGCC
>CAZYYS010000238.1:720-9166 GCA_964651015.1 uncultured Verrucomicrobiota bacterium | reverse complement strand
CTACGACGACGAGTTTGTGCGCGGACTGACCAGCATTTTCAACGAGGCACCTGTCCGGCAGGGGCGTAAATTCTGGCACTACGGCAAGAGCTTTGCGACGGTGAAGCAGCAGTTCTCCCGTTATGTGCATCGCGAGTACATGATCGGCGCCTATCACCAGGATGAGATGATCGGGGCCATCATGCTGGGCAATGCCGGACGGTTCGGCTTGACCGGGCAAATTATTTCAGCAATCAAACACCGCGACAAGGCCACCAATAATGTGCTTATCGCCAAAGCCGTGGAGCTCTGCGAGAAGTATCGATTGCCCCACCTCTGCTACCTCTTCTGGGGGGGCGACTCGCTGACCGAGTTCAAGCGCCGCTGCGGCTTCGAGAAGCAGCGAGTGCCCCGCTATTTCGTGCCTTTGACAACCAAGGGTCACCTGGCCCTGAAAATGGGCCTCCACCGTGGCTGGAAGGAACTGCTTCCCCCTGCTCTCATGGCCTCACTTAAGAAGCTGCGCAGCCGATGGTACGGGCAGTGCGCGGGTGAGTAGTCCGAGTTGGGAAAATTAAACCATTCATGCCTGGCATCGTTGGAATCATCAGCCGGAAATTTGCGCCCAAGGAAGCTCAGAGCTTGGTGCAAACGATGCTGGACAGCATGATGCACGAGACGTTTTACGTTTCCGGCACCCAAACTTTTCCTGAACTGGGGATTCATGCCGGCTGGGTCGCCCACGCAGACTCCCTGGCTGCCAATCAGGTCTTCTGGAACGAGCGTCAGGATGTGGCCCTTCTCTTTGCCGGGGAGTGCTTCGGGGGGGCGCAGATCCGAGCAGATCTAAACCGAACGGGGCACGATGTCGGCGATCGGGCCGGGGACTGGCTGGTCCATCTTTACGAGGAGAAGGGCGAGGAGTTCTTCAAGACCCTTAACGGCATCTTCAGCGGGCTGCTGATTGATCTTCGACAGCAACGAGGGTTTCTTTTCAACGACCGTTATGGAATCGAACGCCTCTATTGGTACGAATTGGGAGAGACCACTTACTTTGCGACTGAAGCCAAGGCGTTGCTACGAGTGCTACCTCAGTTGAGGGAGTTTGATCCGGAGGGAGTGACCGACTTTCTCACCTATGGGTGTACGCTGGCTTGGCGAACCCTTTTTAAAGGAATTCGTCTGGCGCCCGGCGGTTCGCTCTGGACGATCGGAGGCAACGAGATTCGGAAGGCACTCTATTTCACGCCCGGCCAGTGGGAATCGTTGCCCCCGCTGACGGAGGAGCAGTTTGAGGAACAACTGGCCGAAATTTTCAACCGGATTTTGCCCGGTTACACTGGGGCAAACGCCCCGGTGGGCATTTCCCTCACCGGCGGGCTGGATACCCGGATGATCATGGCCAGCCTGCCGCGGTCTGAAAACCGGTTGGTGTCATACACCTTCACCGGGTTGAACGGACCGGCAGAGCTGCTCGATGCTCGAATTGCCCGGCAGATCGCTCAAGCAGCAGGCTTACCTCATGAGCTTTTGCGGATTGGACCGGACTTTTTCACCAATTTTGCGACACACGCTGATCGAACTGTTTACTCGACAGATGGCTGCTTCGGCGTCTTGGGGGCGCACGAACGTTATTTGAATGCGCAAGCGCGCCAGCAGGCGAGCATTCGATTGACCGGCAATTTTGGCAGCGAAGTGCTTCGAAGCATGTCGACGTTCAAGCCCTTGGGCGTTTCTTCGGCTTTGTTTGCGCCGGACTTCGCCTTGCATCTGGAGGCGGCCGCGGCGGAGCCCGTGAGTACTGGGCAAAACCCGGTTGCTTTTGCGGCGTTCCAGGAGATTCCGTGGAGCTTGTTTGGTAGCCTTATTGCGGGTCGTACGCAATTGACTTTTCGGACACCCTATCTGGACAACGAGCTGGTCGCACTCGCTTTCCGGGCGCCACCGGCTGTGAGAAAATCGCCGCTGCCCGCGGTTCGTTTCGTGCAGCGCGCGAGTCCGATCTTGGGCGCTATTCCTACTGATCGCGGTCACGCGGGTGGCGTTTCCGCTCAGGGGCGCTTCTTGCGCCGGTTGATTTCCGAGATCACCTTCAAGCTGGATTACCATTGCAGCGAAGGGTTGCCATCCGGCATTTCAGTCCTCGATCGACCTCATCGCTGGTGCTGCGCAAAAATGGGAGTCATGGGTTTGCACAAGTACTTGCATTACCGACGATGGCTCCAGCAGGAACTGGCGCCGTACCTTGAAGAACAAATCACCGCCGTGCGGTCAATGCGGCAGCCCTTCTGGCACCCCGGCTTTCTGGAAACCTTGGCTTCCGATCACATTTCCGGGCGGAGCAATCGTACTCGCGAAATTAACGCTGTGCTCACGCTTGGTGCGGTTGAGCGACTGATGTTTAAGGACGATTCCCGCAAATAATATTGGTGAACCGACGAATCCTGACTCCGCAGTGAACTTTTCCAGAAAGCAATGAATCACCTTATCGTAAAACTCAATGCGACCGGTGACGTGGTCCGTACTTCGACACTCCTGCACCGCTTGCGGGGAGAAATCACGTGGGTGACGGCGCCGAACAACGTCGCGCTGGTGGAGCATATCCGCCCCAACGTGCGCTGCGTTTCCTGGGCCAGTCGCAACCAGGCGCTGGATCGCGAGTATGACCTTGTGATCAGCCTCGAGGACGAGGCTGAGACGGCTGCGTTTGTAAAAGCCGTGGCGTGCAAGCGCGTGTTCGGAGCGTATCTCAATGGCGACAGCCAGGTGAAATACACCGCTGACTCCAGCCGTTGGTTTGATCTGAGCCTCGTCAGTGCGCATGGCCGCAAACGTGCCGACGAACTGAAGTATCTGAACCGGCACACCTACCAGGAATTGGTTTTTGACGGGCTCGGGTTCAAATTCAACGGTGAACCTTACGTCCTGCCGACCCCGGCGAAAACGGATCTCTCCGGCGACGTGGCGATTTCGCCCGTGGCCGGACCGGTGTGGCCCATGAAAGCCTGGGCCCATTACGACCAGCTCCGGCTCAAACTTGAGGCGGCGGGACTGCGGGTCAATGTCCTCCCACGTCGCCCGTCCCTCTTGGAACACCTCGGAGACGTTGCGCAGCACCGGGTTCTGGTCAGTGGTGACAGCCTGCCCATGCACCTTGCTTTGGGTGTGGGGACCCGTTGCGTCAGCATCTTCAACTGTACCAGCCCCTGGGAGATCCATGACTACGGCATGCAGTCAAAGCTCGTATCACCGCTCCTGGGGAAGCATTTCTACCAGCGCACATTCGATCCTGCCGCCACGACCGCGATTACCCTTGACGAAGTTTATCAGGCCACGATCGATCAATTGGGCCGAGCAACCGCCCGGTCAGTCTGAGGACTTGGAGAAAGAGCGATTTTGTTCCAGCATGGCATTCTCTCAAACGGAATTCCGCGCTTTGTGTCTTGAGGAAGCGCATGACTGAAAAGCGACACTTCGGTCGCATTGACCCCGCCCGCGGTGGCAGAAACGCCGGCCCTCGATTCAGGGTAGCGCCTATTGATCTGTGAAACCTCAGGTGGCCATTTTGACCGGCGGAGGTGACCGCCCCTACGCACTCGGTCTCGCTCAAAGCCTGCTGTCGGCCGGTGTATCGTTCGATTTCATTGGCAGTAACGAATTGGAAAGTCCGGACTTGCACGGTCAGCCGCTCGTTCGCTTCCTGAACTTGCGAGGTGACCAAAACCCGGCCGCCAGTCCCGTGCGCAAGTTCTGCCGTGTTCTTGTGTATTACGTTCGCCTGCTGGCCTATGCTGTTGCTTCGCGAGCTCCGATATTTCACCTCCTTTGGAACAACAAGTTCGAGTATTTCGACCGTACACTCGTGCTGCTCTTCTATCGGCTGTGCGGCAAACGACTGGTTTTCACGGCTCACAACGTGAACATCCGCAAACGGGACGGCCGGGATTCCTGGCTGAACCGGTTTACCTTGCGGATTCAATACCGACTGGTCTCGCACATTTTTGTCCACACTGAAAAAATGAGGGGCGAGCTGTTGACGGAATTCAGCGTCGCTCCCGGCCGGATCAGTGTCATTCCTTTCGGCATCAACAGCACGGTGCCGGACACGGACCTGACGTCCACCCAGGCCCGTCAGCGGTTGGGGCTGGAACCCGGACACAAGGTGGCGCTGTTCTTCGGCAACATTGCGCCCTATAAGGGCCTTGAGTACCTGTTGGACGCGGCTGCGCATTTGGCAGCGGCGTTGCCCGAACTGCGTTTGTTGATCGCGGGACGCCCGAAAGGGGAACCGGAGTATTGGGCGCAAATCGATCGGAAAATGGCGGACCCTGCTCTCGCATCGCGCATCGTCGCCCGTATCGAGTACGTGCCCGATGCCGAAACAGAAGTCTTTTTCAAGGCGGCCGACGTCTTTGTGCTCCCGTACACGCATGTTTTTCAGTCGGGGGTTTTGTTTCTCGGCTACAATTTCGGCCTACCCGTGATCGCCTCCGATGTCGGTTCGTTGAAAGAGGACATCCTGCCTGGGCGTACGGGGCTCATCTGTCGGCCGGGTGACGCAGACGATCTGGCCCGATGCCTCGGGGAATATTTTGCAGGCGACTTATTCCGGTCCTTGGCCGAACAGCGGGCCGCAATACGTGCATACGCCACAGAACATCACTCTTGGGACCGGGTGGCTGAGATCACCAGAGAAGTCTATCTCCGATTGAAACCGGCACCTTCCGATGACGAAACCAAGAGGCTGTCTTTGGCCAATCCCGTTTAGGGTTGTGACTGGACGCCCCAAGATCGAGACCGCTACTCGATTATCTCCATTGGAGATCATGCGTTGCTTGGGTATGTCGCCGATGGTCGCGGTACTGAGCGCGCTGCTTGGAACACGCCTCATTTCAGGAGCGGCGACCATCACGGCGGCCAGTGTATCGCAGGCCGATGTGCAGGCCGCGGTCAACTCGGCGGTTAATGGTGATACGGTGATGATTCCCAACGGCTCGGCGACGTGGGCCAGTGGGATCGCCACCACCAAGCAGATCATCATTCGTGCGCAGAATTACACGCCGACTCCGGCCGGCACAGCCGGGACGGGGGCAACGTCTCGCAGCGTGACCATCGTGAACAATTCGAGTTCGCCGCTGTTTTCGCTGACGACCGGCAGCAGCTTCCATTGTGGTCTGGCTGGAATTGCCTTTGTGGATGGGACGGGAAGTGGTGCACATTTTTTGATCAGAGGTTCCGGCTCCAAAGTGGCGCTCGTGAGCGATCTCTACATGACCACAAAGGATCGCGCCTGGCCGGAGCAACAACCGATTGTGTGGGAGGCCTTGGGGGGGGTGCTCTGGAACATCGTGGCGGATGCCACGGCCACGAGCAGCCCGGTTGGTGGTGTGGGGACTATTGGTGGCGGAATGCTCATAAAAAGCGATCGTGCGTGGAATTCGCCATCGACACTGGGCGCGCTGGACGTGTCCGGTACGGTCAATGTCTATGTTGAAGATAGCACGTTCATCAATTGCAGCCAGTGGCCCGACATCGATGACAATGGCCGTTTCGTGGCTCGTCGCTGTGTCTTCAACGGGACGTGGGGTCTGACCCACGGGTTTACGTCGCTGAGCGGAGGGCGTCATTTTGAGTATTACGACAACGTTTTTTCCACCACCAGTAATGACCGAAATATCTCCGAGCGATACTTTTGGTGTCGGGCCGGGACGGGAGTTTTCACGGATAATGTAGTCAATAATGCCGCCAACCCAAGTCTGTGGGGAGCGCCAGAACAACTCGACTTGGGAGACAATACGTCGCCAGGAACGTATCCCCAAGCTCGCCAACCCGGCTGGGGATACGACGGGACCCGCAGTGCGATTGATCCGATCTACTTATGGAATCAAACCGGCGCCCGGGCCTACACCTGGGGTGTCCAGAGTGCTTGGGTGAGTGCCATTCAAGAGAACCGGGAAATTTATGTCAACAAGGGAGCAAAGCCGGGCTACGCGAAATTCACCTACCCGCACCCGCTGAGGACTGGAGGTGTGGTTACATCGACTCCTCCGCAGATTGTCGCCTCGCCAGTAAGTGCCACCATCAGCCAGGGACAACCGGCAAACTTTTCGGTGTCGGTGGCCGGCAGCTCGCCATTCGGCTTTCAGTGGCAGAAAAACACCGCCAACATCGCCGGTGCGACAACTTCGACCTACACGATCGCGAGTGCGCAGACCAATGACGCTGCGAACTACCGCTGCGTCGTGACCAACGCCTATGGCATCGCCACCAGCGCCGCGGCGACCCTGACGGTTACGGTCCCAACGCCTGTTCCGGCGAGCATCGTAACCGGTCCGGCGAGCCTCAGCGTTTCCGCCGGGCAGAGCGCATCCTTTGCTGTCACCGCCGCCGGCACGGCGCCGCTGGCATACCAATGGCAAAAGAACTCAGCAAATATCTCCGGCGCGACCGCCTCGACGTACACAATTACCAGTGCGCAAACCAATGACGCCGCGAATTATCGTTGCGTGGTGACGAACGCTTACGGTTCGGCCGTCAGTACGGCGGCTGCCTTGACGGTTTCCGGCGCCTCGACAGGCAATTTGCGGTATGTGGACTTTAGCGCTGGAAACGACAGTAACCCCGGAACTGCGGCCAGTCCGTGGAAGCGGTGCCCAGGCATGGTGGGTTGGGCCGGCACTGCAACCTTGCTGCCGGGGGACACGGTTTATTTCGACCGTTCGGACGCGTGGGATATCCCGCAAAACCTAAGTGGGGCGGGTTTTGACTTGAAGGCGGGTGTGCATTACATCGGCAACGCTTGGAACCCGCAATCAGGCGGCGGCGTGCGTGCGGTCTTCCGGGCGACGGGGCGGCATGAAGCTGGCGTGGTACGTATTTGGGAAGATCATGCGACGCTGCCGACATGGATTGAAGGCTTTGAGGTGAACGCCAACGGCCAGCGCGCCAGTCTCATCGACATTAATCATGCGTTCTGGAAGACGGGTTTGACCAAGGCGGTGAAGCGAGTGGAGAACTGCCTGGCCTATGGTAACAGCGGTGATGGAAGCCAGAACGATTACAAATACGGCATTGTTATCTCCGACAATTCTCCGGATGCCTCAGGCTGGGTGGCGAACGTGGAAATTCTCAACACGGTAATCCACACGATCCCGCGGGACGGATTCTGCATGTATCCTGGCAGCAGCGGCATGATTTCGAATATCGTTATCCGCGGCTGCGAGGTTTATGACACCGGCAACGACCCCAGCTATTCCGAGGGCCACGGCTATCTGATAAAGGGCAACGTCAAGAATTCCGTGGTTGAATTCAGCTACGCCCACGACGTTAATTCCTCAGCGGTGTTCTTCAACGGACCCGAAACCGGCACCGGGCCCGGACCCTCGGGCTGCGCGGTGCGCTACAACGTACTGCAGACTGCGGACAACAACGGTGTTGTGCGCCTCTATGGCACGGGCAGCAAAAGCGCCGACATTTACGGCAACGTCATTCTGCCAAACGAAGCGACGGGCGGTCTGAGTTTTTCAGGAAACTCCGGTACCCACGCGGTGAAGGTTTACAACAATACCTTTTATAATGCCTTTGTGGACATAGGAAGCCCGACTTCAACTGGCACGATCGAGTTCAAGAACAACATCGTTTACGAACTTGACGATACGCCGCTCAACGACCCTGCGGCCAAAATCACTGCGCATTCGAACAACCTGTTCTACCGCGTGGGTGGAGGGACGCGTGTGAGCCGCGGGGGTACGAGTTACTCAGCCAGCAACCTCGCCAGTTTTGAGACCGGGGCCTTGAGCGCCAACCCAAATTTCAAGAATGCGAGCATACTGCCAACGGGATTCACGGGAACCCCTGGAGTCGACCGGGCACCGAACAGCGATGGCCTTGCGCTCCAGGTCGGTTCACCCGGGATCGACGGCGGTGCTGCGCTGAGTGCCGGCTTTGTGGGAAGTGTCAATTCCGTCCTTCGACCTGCCGGCGCCGGATGGGATATTGGGGCCTACGAATACCGGGTCTCCGGGCAGCAACCCGCGCCCCCATCCAATCTTACGGTGCTGCAATAAACCGGGAGGAGGCCTACAACAGCTCGGGTTCATTTGAACCTGCGTACGAGACCTGGAGATTCATCAGTAACGTTCCAACGGAATTAACTCCGGTTTGACCCGTCGCCGACATTCTGCGAAAACGGGACGAGTATTAGGCCAAAGAAAAGTCAGCAGGGGCTTCAAATCGCCGGATGCCTGGCGCGATCCAATGGCGCTCGCATCTTGGAATTAGCGAATCAAGTGGCCAGCGACGCTGCCACGAAGCTTTACGCATCACCGCCGTAGGAACGGTGAGGTCACCGGCCCCATCCTTTCTGGCTCGAAATTGAGAAAACTATGAACACTTGGATAAGCGACTACGTGAAAGCTCAAAAGGCGGCATTGGACTCGATTCCGGCCGCGGCGGTGGCGGGTGCGCT
>CAZYYS010000238.1:0-710 GCA_964651015.1 uncultured Verrucomicrobiota bacterium | reverse complement strand
ACCTTGACCCGCTGCGTCGCCCCGAGCGCGGCGGTGGCCATGGTGATCGGTCTGCTGCAAGCCTGTCTTGATGAAGATCGTCAGGTCTTTGTCATGGGCAACGGCGGCAGCGCCTCCAACGCGTCACACTTTGCCACTGACCTGGGCAAGGGCTCGTCGGACAAACTTGGCAAGCGCTTCCGCGTGCTCTCGCTCAATGACAATGTGAGCTGGCTCACCGCCTTGGGCAATGATTATTCATACGAGGACGTTTACATGCGCCAGTTGATGAATTACGGCCGGCCAGGTGACTTGGTGTTGGTGTTGAGTGTGAGCGGCAATTCACCCAACGTGGTGCGCGCGGTCGAGTGGGCCAGGGAAAACAAGTTGCAAACCGTCGCCCTGGTCGGGGGCAAGCGTGGCAAGCTGGCCGAGATTGCCGATCAAACCATCGTGATTGACTCGACGCACTACGGCCGGGTGGAAGACGCGCAGATGGGCATCTGCCACATGCTTTGCTACGCGTTCATGGAAAATCCGGCCATGGTCGTGGCTCACACTGCCGGCCAACCGTCCCGGGGATGAGTCCGGTGCTCCTTGAAATGCAACCCATGATAGCAAGCCGGATTCGTGCGGATGACAAGCAGAATTGGATGCGAGGTGAGCCCAGCTCAATCGCTATGTGGATCCGGCCAAAGCAGGAGATCGCCGGGGCAGACGATGCTTCGGCG
>CAZYYS010000237.1:0-9172 GCA_964651015.1 uncultured Verrucomicrobiota bacterium | reverse complement strand
AGGAAGTCTCGTTACGACGTCACACCGCTGAATCGTCGCTTCGTTGAGTGTGCGACGCCCTGACGGTTGAGTAGTACAACAGTTCGACGAATCACGGCTTTCCTGCTTCCTTGGTGAACGCATTGATTCCGCCTTTGATTTTCGCTTCCTTGGCAGCATCCATCACTTTTATGATCTGCCCAAAGGGCGCGTTTTTATCAGAGCTAAGTGCGAGCTTGATCTCAGGATTTTTCTGAACCGCCTCTACCAGTTCCGCTTTCAGCCGATCCAGAGTGACCGGCTTCGCCTCCGGGCCGATCCGCAGGCTTCCTTTTTCATCAATCGTGATGATCAGCGGCGCCGATTCATTCGCGCCACTCTTGGTGGCCTGGCTGGACTCCGGCAGCGCCAGTTTCAAGGCCGGTCGCTGTTTGAACGTCGTGGTCACCATCAGGAAGATCAGCAACACGATCAGGACGTCGATCAACGCTACGATGATGATCATCGGCTGCTTGTTGCGTTTGGGAACGTAGAATCGCATTTGTGAACTTCTGTCTAATCGTTAATCGTTACTTCGTCAGGCCGATTCAAAGTTTCAACTGCCTAACGATTTTGGATCACTATTGTTTCCCTGCTTTTTCTGGCGATATTGCCGCCGGAGAAATTCATCGCATTGCGTTTCCATTTCCACGGCGAGCATCTCGACTTTTTTGCTGTAGTAACTCCAGGCGATAAGCGACGGGATGGCGATGAGCAACCCCATCAGCGTGGCGTTCAGGATCAGCGCGATGCCACCGGCGAGTTTGGCGCTGTCGCCCAAACCGGCCTCGCCGATGCTGCCAAAGAGCGTGATCATCCCGTAGATGGTGCCAACCAATCCCAGCAGCGGCGCGATGCCCACGACAATTTCCAAAACGACAAGTCCCCGCTCCAGTCGCACGACTTCATGGCGTGCGCGGGTTTGCACCGCGCCCTCGCATTCTGCCTTGGGCCAGTGCAAATGGTCTGCCGCCATCAACAACAACCGGCCCAGTGGGGAGGCATTTTGTTCGCACGTGTAGCGCAACATGGCAACATCTTCAGGTGTTTGACAGCTTGCGACCGCCGTTTCAATCGCCGGCGGCACGACTTTTCGCCAGCGCAGGGCCAGTCCTCGCTCAATGATGAACGTCACCCCAACCAATGAAGTCAGCGCAAGCAACCCGTAACAGAATGTTTCCATAATTGACTAATAGACCGCCAAAACGTTCCGGCGTTTAACCGCCACACACAACTGATAGTTAATTGTAAAAAAAGGTGAACCGCACTTCCCGGTAATCTGCTCCGACCAGCCGTCTCAGGTCGCTCGGCCACCTCTCGAATGGCGCCGGGTCCAACACCGCCTTTTGACAAATCAAACCGAGCAGTTCCCCCACATTGTTTTCGACTTCGCGCATATCGGTAATGCGCCCGTCGTAGGTCAGGCGAAATTCCACCACTACCCTGCCGGTGCGTTCGCGCGCAAATTCCTGACTGTCCAGCAAACTGTACCAGCGACTCGAAACGGCGGCGATGAACAGCGCATCGTATGCGCCGAAAGGTGTTGCCTTGGCATCGACCGAAGAAATCTCCAACCGTCGCTTGACCCCGCCCTCCTGTTTCATCTTCTCACCAGCGAGCGCTTTGGCGGCGGCCAGTGTGCGCGGACGTTCCCGCTGCGGCGGCTTTGGCTCGGTGCTCTCTTTCTCTGGCCTGGGTTCTGGTTTGGCCAGTGCCAGATCACCAGGTGTGGGACCGGTCTTCGGGCGCGCTTCGGCCGCGTCCGGCTCGGGCGTCGGCGGTGTCGGCGTTGGCTGCAAGGGAAACTCTTTGGTACGGGGAACATCCTCGGTCTTGGGCACCTGCGTTTGATTGCCGGAAATCTTTGGAACATTTGACTCGATCTGTGTATCCGGATTGGCCGCCTTCGAATTCAAAGCGGAATAATATGTGGCGTCTTTCGGCGCTTCCGTGGTGGCTTGTGCAGGCGCCACGTCGATGAACAAAAGCGGTGGCTCGGTGTTAATCGGTGGTTTTTTTTGCGCCGTTTTGAGTTCGCTCATCGCTTTCTTCAGCCAGGCCGGCAAAACACTTTTGTTCCAGATATCAAAACGTTGTCCGAGCTTGTAGCCGCCAAACAAAACCACATGAATCGCGAGCGAAAGGCTGAACGCCCAGACCAAAGGGTCCACTTTCGGGCGTAAACTGACATTTTGCGATCTGGCCACGGACATGCGCGAGTAATTTGCCGCAGGTTAAATGCCGGAGCAACTGCTAACACGGTTCGGCTTCCTCATGCAACCACCTCAGCCCGCCGGGCAGAGGTTCCGCGGCAAATTCGAGATGAATGACCCGCCGATGTGCAGGTTTGATGGCGGCAGACGAGGCGTGCAGAAGCAATGGGCGCAACATCACAACGCCGCCGCGTTTGACCAGGCAAACCAGTTCCGGGATTTGCGCACGCCATGACTGCATCATGTCTGCACTCAATTTTCCTCGCGTGTGTGAACCTGGCAGCACTTTCAATGGTCCGTTGTGCTCATCGCAGTCGTCCAGGTGAAGCCGCAGCGTCAACATGCTCTCCAACAAACCGACCGGCGGCTGGACGTGAATGACTCCAGCCTTCACCGACCACGGCCCAAAGCCCGTAACGTTCACTCGCCGTTGGACCGCAATCGACAGGTCTTGGTGCCAAGCCACTTTCCGGTTCGCGTTCGTCGTCTTGTCAAAAAGCAGACCACGAACGGCGAATGCGTTTGGGCCGAGCATCGGTTCGACCAACGCACGAACGGCAGCGCAACAAGAAATGCGCCGGACGACTGGTGCATCCTGGAGTAAATTGCGAATCGCGTACGTGCTCTGATTTCGTTTTCTCGCCGACGCGGCTAACGGCGTTCGTTCGATTGCCTGGATCAATTCCTCGATCTGCTCATCGTCCAGGACGTTTGGAATCACGGCGACACCGTCCCGCTCAAACGTGTTCGTCCAAGATTCGCCGTTGCTGGAATAATTCGCGGCGGCCTGCCTCATTGCTTGTCTTCCACCGTGATTCGCAACTCCGCCCCGTTGCAGCGGATCTCCGGCACATACATCGCGTGGCCGAGGACTGGCAGCGCGTGGAATTTGCCCGGCACTTCGGCGCGGAAGTCGCAGCGGATTTCCCAGACGCCTTCCGGCAGCTTATCGAGGAACAAGGCCACTTTGCGATCGCGCAATTCCTGGTACACCCAGCGTGAGCGGTCAGTGTAATCGTCACTCGACTCCATTGCGCCCTTCGGTGGAATCACAAGCTTTTGACCGACACGGATGCGGTCGCTGGCTAGACGATTTACCTTCTGTATCGCGCCTACAGAGGAGCCCCTGCGTTGAGCAATTTGCGAAAGCGTGTCGCCGCTCTTTACCGTGTGAGATGCTGACGGTCCGGAAGAACCAACCTGACCATGCTTCCGCTCCGCTGCGCCAGATTTCAGCTCGCGAGCATAAAGCGACTCGCCACTGCGAATCTCGACCGCTTCGAGTCCCGCCGGCTTGAGGTCTTCAAAAACCAGATACTCGTAATTGTTCTTAGCCTCGATGGTGACCACGGTTTCGACGCGTTCGCCACTCTTCACGTTTTCGCCGTCCGCGAGCGGGACTTTGTCATAGACGTAACCCTTGAGCAACGTCGGGCGACCGACGAGCTTGTAATACTCCCGCTTCACAAAGATTTCATTGCCGGCGGGTGTGATCGGTTCTTCGAGGCTGAAGAATTTTCCCTCGACGGCAAAGTAAACCGGCCCGTCACTCTTCCGCTTGATGCGAATCTCATTGGCGTCTTTGACGATGTTCGGGTCGATGGTGAACCGGCTCGGCGCGTTGAACACATCCGCGCCGCTGATTTTTTTCTTCGCGATGGATTTGCCGTTCACGAACAACTCGTATTCCATTTCCGGTTTAAGTTCGCCGCTCACGCGCAGGTAATCGTTCATGGCCAGCACAACGATGGCGGTATCGCGCGTATTGCTCCACTGCGCGCCACGACGGTTCTTGACGAGCCAGTTCGTGACTGGCTCAACGAGCTTGTTCTTCGCATCAATCGTCAATAGCGCGCGGAGCGCAAACGCCGTTGCCTCCACGCCACCGTCCGACCAGCGCCAGTAAATACCGTCCTCGCCCCAATGCGCTGTGCCCATCACGCCCGCGTTGGAAGGCGCGTTGCCGCCGATGAGAACTGAAGTATCCGGACGGTCGTCGCGTTTTACACCATTCTCCAGGTTTTCAATGAGCGTTTTGGCTTGGTCAGCCTTGCCAAAATGATGCGCAGCGAGCGCGAATAGTGCGCGAGTGTAAGCGTTGAGCTTTTCGCGGTTTGTCCAGAGGTTGTCAAAAGCTTTGGTTTGAAATTGCCCAAGCTGCGCTTTCTTTGCGGATGCATGGTTCACTGCAACCGCGTGGAGCATCCAAGCCTGCATGTCATGGTTCTCCTCTTCTTCGACAATCGTCTTGTCCAAGAAGCCAACGCCGCGTTCGAGGACGCCGTCTAGGAGTTTTATGCCGGAATCTTTGGCGAGCGTGAGTCCCCAGACGACGTAAGCCGTCATCCAACGGTCGCTGTCGCCTTGTTTCCACCAGCCCCAGCCACCGTCCCCGTGCTGGAAATCGTAGAGCCGGTCGAGACCCGCCTTGACCATCCTGTCCAACTCGCCGAGGTCTTTTTGTTTAGGTTGACCCGGAGGGGCAAGCGAGACGCCCGCCCTACTTTCAATGCCGCCGAAGAGGCGGCTCATCACGTCTTCAGGTTGCAAGCCGAGGTCGCGGAGCGTCTTGGCGGTGATGACGGCGGGGAGGAATCGGCTCATCGTCTGTTCCGTGCAGCCGTAGGGGTAATCAATCAAGTACGGCAACGCATCAAGCATCGTCACCGCCATGCTCGGCGTGACCTGTACGATTAGCGAAGTGGAATCGGCCTTGCGCTCCTTTGGCAGATCAAGTTTTACGGTGATGTCGTTGCCGCGTGCTTTGCCGGATTTGGAAATGAACTTCTCGATGCCGTGTTCGTACGCAACGTAGGATTTCTCCATTGCATCCGAATACAAGACCGCAGGATGGACGGGAGGTTTCTCAAGCGGTTTTTTCCCGCCGGTCTTGACGGATTCGCGAAAAGTGCCAGCCGCAACTTTCAATTTCACTTCGCCGGGGGATTTGACTGCGCACTTCCAATCCACGCGCGCTTCACCATTGGGAGGGACGCGTTCCACCGTGTCTCCATTGTTCTTCCCATCCGGCAGAGTTAGGGACGAGGTAGAACTCGTCCCTCCCAAATCAAGGGCAACCTTCACCTCCATCGCCTGATCAGTGTTATTGTTGACCACGGCCGAAATCACCACTTGATCACCGACCACAAAGAAACGCGGCGCTTGTAGGCGGACGATGAGCGGTTGCTTTGTGCGCGTGGTCGCGTCAGCGATGCCGAATTGATTTCCTGACGAAGCGACGCGCGCCGTGGCCTTCCAGCCGGTGAGTGAATCGGGATACTTCACCTTCACCGTTGCCTGGCCGTTTTTATCCGTCGCGACATCCGGTTGCCAAAGAATCGTGGAGCGGAAATCCGAGCGAACAATCACAGCGGGTTCTTCGCCGGGCGCAGCCTGTTTGGCGAGCATCTCATTCGCCGCCAGTTTGCCGCTGCGTGCAAACGATGTTACTGGTGCGGCGGTCTTGGACGCAGGTAAAGGCACCCGATATTCAAGTGCCGAGTCCATTACCATTTGAGAACTACCTACTTCAGATTTGGAGATATCTTTTCTCTTCTCATCATAATAGCCGTTACGGTCAAATTCGTTCTCTTCTCGCAACCCCGCCTGTCCCCGTTGTCGTTCCAGCCGCTCTTTTTCCCGTTCGTCGATCAACCGTTCATTCTCCCACTCGATGAGTTTGGCGTAACTCTTTTGGTTCATCGTGCTCTGCGTCTGGATTTGATGGCCGCGCTTCGTGCCGTAGAAAAACTGGCGCGGGTCACCGGCGTAGTCGCTCTGGATGTAATAGACCGATTCGTCCACGAGGCTGAACGCCACTTCCGCCGGCACGGGCTTCCCTTCGTGGTCGCGTGTCGTCACGGTGAATGTCCCGTCTTCACGCGGCTGGTATTGAGCGCGGTCGGGTTTCACATCGACGGTGAGAAAGTTCTTCGTCGGCGGCACGATGACTTGCTTCGTATCGATAAAAATCTGCCGGTCGCTCACCAGCGCGGCGCTGAGGAAAATGTTCGGCACGTGTTTCTCAGCGATGTCCAGTTCGACCAGCTTCACCGTACCAGTGACATGCACGAGTTGATAACTGTAGAGGTCCTCGCCCTCGACGCTGAAGAGCACGTAGCGGTCGTTGGTGGGAACGGAAAGCATCACTGGCGCGCGCTGGCCGACGCGGAACGTGTCTTTGTCCGCGATGATCTGCACGCCGCCGTGGCGATACCCCAGTTCGGTCGTGGCGTTGTTCGCGACCCAGACGGTGGTCTCAGCCGTGATGCGTGTTGCGTAATGCGTAATGCGCGAAACATCTTCGCTGGTCCACGCGACGCGATAGTAGCCCTCGCGCTCCGGCGTAAAACTGAATTCCGCCACACCGTTCGTGTCGGTCTTGAGCAGTTGCATAAGGATTTCGTCATGTTGATAACCGCGGAACTTTACACGCCACGGTGATTCGCCCGGCTTCGACGGAGGCGGGAATGCGCCTTTACTTCGCAACTCCTTCAACTCGTCACCCTTGATCTCCTTGCCCGCCGGGTCGAGCCAGATTTCCCACCAGTAATCGCGGGTGACCGTGACCTTGCCTTCGGCCTGCACCGGTTGCTCGTTCGCATCGAGCGCCTTGAACTCGACCCGCGCCTTGTCCTGGGGCTTGTAAATGTTGTGCTCTGGTTGCGCATAGACGTAGTAACGCTGGCGGGTGACGCGCACATTGCCGCTGCCGAGAATCTCGCGGCGGGAGGCGTCGGTCACGCGCGCTTCGATGCGATAATCCAGATCCCCCTGGTCGCGCGGCGTGTCGAAGGTGAGCGTGGCTTTACCCATGGCGTCGGTCTTGAGCGTCTCCCGCTTGATGACCTGGCCGCCACCATAGTAACGACCGAACCGGCCACGACCTCTGCCTTCATCCATGTCTTCGTAAAACCACTCGTAGTCGCGGCGCGGATGCCACCTCTGCCAAAATGGATTTTGGTGAACGAGTACTTCGACGTTCGCGTTCGCCACCGCACCGCCAAAATAATAATCCGCCTGAATCGTCACTTCGACTTTTTCGCCGAGGCGAAACGCCTTGCGCTGTCCGTTTTCTTCCGGCGTCTTCACCGAAACTTTGAACTCCGGCAGTTTGTATTCTTCGAGGCGGAACAGTATGGCGTTACCGATGCCGCGCTTGCGACCTTCGTCCCAGAATTGAATGCGATATTCGCCCAACGGCATCTGTTCGGTGAGGTCGAGTGAACCCCAATTACTGCCGAAGGTGTTGAGCTTCGCCTTGTCCTGCTTCACTCTTGTGCCGCGAGGATCGAAAATCTCAAACTCGACCGTCGCGTCACTTGGCGTGGAATAAACCGAGCCGTTGTAGCGGCGTGCGATGAACTTCCACTGCACGGTTTCCTTCGGGCGATAGGCGGGGCGGTCGGTGAAGGCGTAAATCTTCCACGGCTCGGACTCGCCACGATTCCAATAGCTGTTGCCCACGCTGAACGCTTGGCGGTCGTTGCTGATGGCACTGGCAAATAGTTCCAAACTGTTGTTCGCGGGACGGGACAAGTCAAAGACCGCAATGCCTTCGTTGTTCAGCGACTTTTCGGTTTGCTTGGCCTGCCACGTCCGGCCATCGTGCCAGCGCTCCCAGAGCTTCACTTTGCCGTTCGTGATCGGCGCGCTGTTGAGCGCGTTGCAGAAATAAACGAGCGCCTGTTTGCCGGAAGTTTTCAGCACGAGTGCGGCGTCGGTGACGAGGATGAGGTCGCGCGCGCTCAGATTGCCCGCCTTCGCTTCGATGACGTAAGCGCCCGGACGCAGCTTGCCGTCGTAACGACGCGAGTCACTACCGGGCACGTAATCGCCCTTGTCTCTTGTGTCACGCGTCCAGGATTTGATTTTTTCCAGCTTGCTGTGATCGATGGAACGCAACCAGTCGTTGCGGCGCTCGTCCTGTCCCGAAAGCTGCACGTCGCGATTCAGTTCGACCGGATAGAGCGCAAGGTCGATTTGCTTCACGTTGCGCCAGTTGAGGTGGTATTGGATTTCCGAATCCGGCAGAAAAATATTGCCGACGCTCAAGCTGAGTTGCGGATCAGTGATGCTTTTGATTTGCGACTGCGCCTGTTCCCAATAGCGCGTTTCACCTTTGGCAAATTCGCTCACCAACCGGCGGAACAACTCCAACGCCCTTGCGTAGTCAGGCTGCGAGGACCAGTTGCCATCCTTGAGCGGGACGACGCGACCCTGGTTCATCATCCACTCGGCGTAGTTGTAGAGCGCGTCGTCATACCAATCAGTCGTCTTGCCGATCTTGAGCGCGGCCTCAAAATGCTCCGGCACGCGGGCGCGCTGCTCCCAATCGCCGCCTTGCTGGCGGATGGTCATGGCGATCAGGTAATGCGCGTGGGCTTTGTCGTTGTCGGTCTGGGAAATCTTGAGGACGTTTTCGAGCATCGGCGACGGGAGCATGTTGCCGTAGTAACCGTAGTAATAATTGCGCTCGCGTCCCGGCGGTGATGCCACGCGCCAGATGATTTTCAGGTAACGCGCGCGCGCCAGTTCGATGTCCACGGTGCCAGCCCACCAATCGAGCGCGTTTTGATAATACGGCCAGGCCTGACCCCAGTTCTGTTGATTGTGTCGCGTCCACCAATAGTCACCGAGCGACTCCTGCACCTCCACCCACACGCGGTTTTTGTCCTCCGGCCGCTGCGCATCGCGCACGAGTTTTTCCAACTCCTGACGCGCTTGGTCGAGTTTGGTGGTGTCGGCAGTTTGGGTGGCAGCCTGCGAACGCCATTGGGTGTCGGCGAGGCGGAACTGCACCCACCGCGCTTCGGTGGGCGGGAGATTCGTCAGGTTGACGCCAGCGTAAAGTTCATGCGCCTTGGCGAATGAGCCGTCGGCATGGAGCTTCTCCGCGTTGGCCTTGAGCGATTCGTATTCCGGCGAAGCGGCAAAAATGT
>CAZYYS010000236.1:0-9267 GCA_964651015.1 uncultured Verrucomicrobiota bacterium | reverse complement strand
GTTACGTCTCCGTGGTAAAATGAATTGACGAGGCCCTTGCCCTTGAAACCGGACACTTCCATTTGTCCCGGCAACGTCCCCCGCGCCGGGCCGGGACCGAAAGCCTCGCCGACCGTTTTCCACGCACCATAATCGTCGCCCTCAAAATCAGAGATGAGGATGTCGGGCAGCGGTTCAGCCAGGGCCGCGGCAGTGGCAATGAACATTATCGGAACGAATAAAGCGAGTGGCTGACTCTTTTTCAGCACAAACGATCGATTATGAATTGGCATAAAGAGATCCCATGCTCAAGGCGACTGAAGACGATAAAACAGTTGCGGACTACTTGGATCCATCGCGTTGGTAAAGCTGAACGAACCGGTGACGGGATCAAAAGTGTTGGTCGCAATTCGTGCCCAATCCGCAATCGCCAACGTTGCATTGGTCGAGGTCAGGACCCAATACGTTCCGCCGGGATGGCCGACACCGTTGAGCACCAGATTGGTGTCGGAAAGTGTTTGGCCAGTAAACATACACGTCGGCGCGGTGACGGAATTAGTCGAGAAGGTAACCGTCCCAAACTTACTGGGTTGATGGAAGGCGGGGCCGGCTCCGGACACCGGAAACCATGCGTAATAGGTGTCGCTACCTGCGGCGCCGGGGCCGCCCTGCGTGACCGGCGTATTCCAATTGATGCGGTTCAGGTTCACTCGCAACTGCGCGCCGTTGGTCGGATGCCCGCCAGGGACACCTTGATAGATGTCTGAAAAGGGGAGCCGTATCTCGCCCGTAAAGCCGATGTCCTGGTCTGCGGAATTGTTCATCGTGCCGTTGACGCGTGCGGCGACTAGCAGGTTGGTAAAGTTGTAGCTGCCTCGGGGACCTTGGCCGACGGCTGTGAACAAACCGTCCCAGATTGCTCCTGCGGGGCTGCCTTCCACCTCCACGTAGCCGGTGGTACCAGGCACCGTTACGAACACCTCGAAGTTATCCTGTTCCCACAAATTCTTGTCGCGACCGGTATAAGTGGCATAAACGTCCGGGTCCTTGGCGTTAAACCCGATGAACAGGTATTGATCGTCCCAGACCATCTTGGCGCTCGTCTGAAGGGACGCGGGCGCCGGACTGCCATTCCAGAGGGTAAGGACGGTAGTGTTGGCAGCGCCAGCCCAGGAAGCTTCGGTGAGGTTCCCGTCCACCGTGATCACGTCAATCCGCCGCTGGGCAGTGTAGGAAGCACCGCTCTGCGCGAAACCGGGGCTGATCAATAGAGACATGATGACGATCGACCAAACAAACGGAAGCGAAGGAATTCGCCCTCTCAACGTGAGACGGCGCACGTGGAATTTCATGTTGGCAGACCACACGGTAATGCAGCATAAAACGCATCAGACCAACGTCAAGTTGGCAACCGAAATTGCATTAGTCTCGCCCGGCAGGTGGCATTTCGTTGCGACTATTTGTGAACACTGGCATCGTGATGAACGTATTCAATGAAACGCCGGACACTCAGGCGACTACGCCCCAAACAACTTGCCGAAGCACATCATTGTGTTTATGTCGTGCTGCTTGACCCCGTGGTTGGCAAAATGCGGACAGTTCGGGCCGCGAACCCGGATCGTGATCGAAACAAGCCGTGTGTTTATGTGGGCATGACGGGGCTGACACCAACGGAACGTTTCGCCAATCACAAAGCCGGTATCAAGGCCGCCTCGGTAGTGAAACGATTCGGCATCCGCCTGCTGCCGGAACTTTACGAGCACCTGAACCCGATGCCGTATGAAGCCGCCGCGCAGATGGAGGTGGATTTGGCAGAGGACCTGCGCCGCGCCGGTTACACCGTCACGGGCGGGCATTAATCCGATCTCCTCGCGGCCTGAAGATCAGGCATGGGTTCGGCTTTTCGACATAAATAAGGCTGTCGTGTAGCAAACAAAGTTGGAAAAGAGTGTGCGATCAAAGTTGGAATGGGATTAGAAGACCGGGGCAATGGAGCAGGACGATGGGTTTGGCATTTTGGTCTGGGGCGTGGCGGAGGTAGTAGATGTCACCGTCCGGGCGTAAGCAGCGGATGACCGTGAAGCGCGGCGGGGCGTCAATGGGTTGGCGGTGGGTGCCCACGGGGACTTTGCCGTCGTTGCCGACGCGCACGCGGGTTTGCTGGCTCTAGACGTAGGGCCACCACGGGCAGTTGGGATAGGGGCGGATGACGGAGCGATTTTCGGCAAGGGCTAGTTGTTGGGCCTGGCGGGGGTCTGGCCGAGTTCGCGGTGGATTTCATGCTGGTTGCCGTGAAGGACGAGTTGATCGAGCAGGTGGTTGGCCCCGACCAATTCGAGGATGTGGTCGGCGGCCAGGAGAGGGACGAGGCGTTTTTGCCAACCAATACGTTTAGTTTCACCGCCCGGCCCGACTTTACGGTTCTCTTTGGCATCGACGACGTCCAGATGTGGCGTTATGAAAACTCGGGCACGAATCTCGGAACGGCGTGGAAGGAAAAGAACTTCGATGACAACGTCTGGCCGGCAGGTCTCGCCTTGCTCGCTCTGGAGCCAGATGCGGTCATCGAACCGATTCGAACCCCCTTGTCACTGGTCGGGGCCGATGGCACGACCAACATTACCTATTATTTCCGCACGCACTTCAATTTCACGAACAACCCGGCGGGCGCCCGGCTACGAATCCGCCACATCGTGGATGACGGCATGGTGCTTTACCTGAACGGAGCGGAAGTCTATCGCTTCGGTTTGGCGGCGGGCTTGACGTTTAGCAACCTCACTCGCTTCGCCGGTCACGAGGGCAGAGATCACTATGATGGGCCATTCTTCATTTCCAGCCAGCCTTGTCCAGGGGGACAACGTTCTGGCGGCGGAAGTGCATCAGGACGCCTTGACCAGTTCGGACGTGGTGTTTGGTTTGGAATTGCAATCGGTCACGTCGGCTGCGCCTGCAAATCCGGCGTTCACATCAGTGACTCGATCCGGCCCAAACATCGTGCTCGAATGGACGGGCACGGGTACGCTCGAATCCGCCGGCGCTCTGACCGGGCCATGTACGGCTGAGGCCAATGCTTGCAGTCCGTTCTCGGCCGCGACGTCGGGGACGGGGAAGTGCTACCGGGTGCGACAGTGATTCACGAGCGGGTGAAGACCAGTAGAATGAAAAACCAGCCCCTCGCCCGTCCTTCGGCGGGGGAGAGAGGGTGAAGCGATCCGCACCGTCAAAGGTCTACTCGCTGATCTGTCGCCTATCCCTGGGATTCATTACTGGACAACTTGCACCCGGTAATAACGCGCGCCGTTGGTCGCGGGGCTGGTGGCGCTGAAGTCGTCGGTGTAACTTTGGTTGGTGACGACACCGACCGCCCCCGGATTCATCTCCTGCGTGACGGGCCGGACTATTTCCGAAAAGGCGCCGCTCACGCCGCCGTTCACCGTGGCGTTGTCGAAACTCGCGCGATACCGCGTGCCGCCGATCGCGTCCCACGTCAACGTGAATTGCCCATTCGCATCGCGACTCGCGCTGCTGACACGCAGAGCGGATGCGGCATTCGTCGGATTGGTATTCGCCAGATACTCCTGAAGATTGGTCAGACCGTCGCCATCCGCGTCAGCATTCGCATCGGAAATTGCGTACGCCGCTTCCCAGGCATCCGGTAGTCCGTTGGCATCGGTGTCAGGCAGCGGCAGGACGGTCAGGTTCACGGTCGCGAGCGGGCTGTTCGTCGAACCGTCATTGACGTGAAAGGTGAAACTCCCGTCGCCGCTGAAGCCATGCGCCGGCGTATAAACAAACACCCCGCTGACCGGATTCAAATCCGAGATCAATCCGTTTCCGGGCAGGGTATCCGGGGCAAAGGTGATCGGATTGCGGTTGATGTCGCTGCCGGTCAACGCGAGCGGCGTGGCGGCATCGGCGGAAATCGTGAAACTCAGATTGCTGGCGACGGGCGCGTAATTCTGTTTGAGGATGGTGAAAGTATCGTTCGTCGTTCCGTTTTCGCGGATGAATTTTGCGTCCAGCCGCTTGCCCTCGATGTCGAGTACCAGCGAGCCAAGTTGATTGAGTGAAACAAACATCGCGGGATGATTCAGCGTACCGCCGCTGATCTGCCCGGAACTGCCGGCCACGATATACACCGCCCCTTGGTTGGGAATAAGCCCACCCTCGGGCTTTAGGTAGGCGCCGGTGTCGCCTTCCCGGCCGCTCCCGGCATTCAACTTGTTGGTCGCGTTCAGCGTAGTGGACAAACCGTAATGTTTGTTGAGCAGGAAGCTCCGTTCGTAACAGTGACTGTGTCCGCCCAATACCAGGTCCACGCCTCCGGCTTCCAAAACCGGCAAGAATCGCTGCCGCATTTCGCCCATCTGCGCATCGTAGCCGGGGCCGCCAGGATCGGAATCGTGCGAGCCTTTTGAATACGGCGGGTGATGCCAGAAGGCGATGGTCCAGTCCGCCGTAGTGTTCGCCAGATCGCTGGTGAGCCACTGGAACATGGCGCCGTTGGTCGCTCGGCTGGCGGTCATCGAGTCGAGACAGATGAAGTGAATGTTCCCGTAGTCAAACGAGTAGTAATGCTCCGTGCCGGAGGCCAGCCCGCCCGCCTCGCCGTTCCTGGGCAGCGTGAATATTTTGAAATAAGGGTACGTGTCCACGAACGCCGTGGCCTGCGCGGTCTCGTGATTGCCGAGCGTGGACCAGAGGACCGATTTGCGCAGCATGTTCGTGTAGAGATTGAACACCGCTGCCTGATACTCCAAGTCGGTACCGTCGTTGTAGGCGTTGTCGCCGAGCATGAGCCAGAGGTCTGTGTGGCGCGCACCGGTAAACGTTTCGTAGGCATTGCGCACGTTCACCTGATTGGCGGTTTTCGTGCCAGCGTCGCCCAGCACCCAGATGCGCGTGGCCTTGGGCGTGCCCGGCAGCGGGGCGGTGACGAAGAAATGATTCGCGTTACTCCCCGCCAATGTCGTCACCGCCGTGCCAACAGAGTAATAATATTTTGTGTCCGGCAACAATCCGGTGAGTTTGATTTCGTGTTCGTTGGTGCTCGTGGCTTCGTCAGCCAACAGGTCCAGGCTTGCCAGATTCGTGCCGTAGCGCACGCGGCCGATCACATTTCCACCGGTCCGCCAGCGCACGGTGGTGTTCGTGTGCGACCCATTTTGCAAATAAGGCCCGCGCGATAGAGTCACGACCGTCGAGGAAATCAACGCCGTCCCAAATACAATGTCCGAACTTGTGGCGTTGATCTGGTGGACTTCCACCGCCAGCACGTTGCTGCCGGTGACCAGGTTGGTCAACCCGTCGCCCGAAAGGCTGAACAGATCGAATGTGGTCGCGTCCGCCACCGAGCGCCCCGCGAAACTCGTGTAAGTGATATTCGTGTTGTCCATGCCGACGCGCTGGACCTCCACGCCGTTAAGATAAAAAATCGCGCCATCATCAATCAAGTTGGAAAAAGTCAGTGAGGCGACGACGGCGGCGTTGGCGACGTTGAAGGTGGTGCGGAAGTAATAGGTCGGCATCGGCCCGCCGCCGGATCGCTGCGGTAGCGCGGTATTCGTCGGCGCAGGCAGGATCGCCGTCTCAATGTAAAGCAGGGCCGGGCTGAGATTCGACCAGCCGGTTTCCGCATACCCCGTCGCCTGCCAACCCGTGCCATCCAAATTGTTGGTCGAATAGCGCCAGCTTTGCGTGATCGGCATCAATAAAGTGGAGGTTTGAGCCGCGACCGGGCCGGCGAACAACGCGGTAAACAGGCCCACAACAGCAGCAAGCCCGAACGAAATTCGGCTGGGATGTTTCATGTTTGTAAAAGGCGTGTGGGTCGGATTTGCGTTATTCCTTTGGCCGCAAGCGAGCTGCTTCTGGTCGCAATTGCAAAAACCCGTTCTGGCGGACGACACCCAGTTCAGCGTCCAGTTGTGCTTCCAAGGGGTCCGGCCCGGTTAGGTTCAGGCGTTTGCGTACTTCCCGCCGCAACCACCAGAATCCGGAGTTCCAACTATACAAGTGATGACCGTGCGGCTGGCCTTTCACCGTGTTCAGCGATTCGTGAAAGGCGGGCATATAGATGAGTTCCTTGCCGAGTCGCCAGAGCAGGTGTTCATCCACCCACTTTACGTCCATGCCGTGGATCAATCCGTCCAGGTAGTTTGCACCGTCATTGAGGAACCATGAGCCGCCGAAAACATAGGTGCCGCTATGGCCTTCCAGCAAACTCCCGTCGGGGTTCGAGATGACACGCATTCCGTACGGGGTCTGAATCCGCACCGAAGTTTCCAGATGCCGGCGCACCATGTCGTCCGGTAACAGTCGCCGTCCAAACACCGCGAACGTTAGAACCTCGCCGTAAAGTGCGTCCTGCCCGACATGATCCTGCTGTTTCAGACTGGTGGCGAAAAAACCGCCCTTGTCGTTGAACATACGCCGGTAGTCGGCAATGGCGCGCTCGATGTCCTCGTCGGTGACGGGAAACCCAAGTTCCCTGGCTGCCAGCAGCGCGCCGCAATGGAAGCCTTGGTTCGAGGAGGGCGCATCATCGTCGTCGTATGGGAGCTGATCGTGGTACGTTTTCATGATCGGCTTGTCCGGAATGATCCGGGGCGGAATAAACAGTCCGTCGTGTTCGTGCTCGCGGATGAAACGATAGGCCCGCCCCACCGTGCGAGGATCCAGTTCGCCGCCCGCCCGCTTCACAATTGCGGACCAGATCAGATAGTACTGCGCGTTATCCTCATAATTGATGCGCTCGAAGAAAACGGCGGCGTGCGCTTGCGCATCGTAGTGCGGGTCGTCCAATCCGCGGCTCATCCAAAACCCGTCGCTGACCCACTGTTTCCAGCCGTACCCCACTCCGGAGATGAACAGATAGTCGCTTTCGGGCCGCAGCAGGTTTCGGCGCAAAAGCAGATACGAGGTGTTACGCAGAATGGCTTCGAGACCGGATTGATTGAACCCTTTCGCGTTGGCGAGCGCCAGGTGTGCGGCCAGTTGGACGTCATAAAGCGACTTAACCGGTGAGGCAAAGATCCACGATTTCCAAGATTGAGTCTGACCGCTCTCAATATGCTGCCAGCCATCGAAGGAGGTCCGATAAACAGTCGTGGCGTCCACCTCGCGCGGGATGGTAATGACGCGCCGTGCACTGCCATCACCATTCGCCAACGACAGCACCCGTTTCTCAAGATCGAAGCGGAAAAAGCATCGGTTCTCCCACAGACCAGGCGTATCGCCAACGATTCCGTAAAGCGTGTTACTCGAACGGCAACCTAGAAAGGGAAAGGTCTGATACGAGCCGCCGCCGAACTCCGGTCCAGCACAGGTCGGTGTGTAGTTCTTCGTCACAGCTTCCTTGCCCAGAAAGGAATAAAAGTCGCCTGCAACCGCAGCGGACCAACCTAAGTCGAGATAGTATCGCTGGTCGGCGGTTGCGGTGACGGTGACCGTGCGCTCAATGAGATCGGGCGCGACGCTTTGGAAAGACTCCGAAAACGCGAGGCCGTTTATGCCGGCACCTTCCAAGACCAACCTTCCGCTGTCCCACTTTGACGATGGGTAGTTGACCGCTGTCCGACCGGTGGGTTGGACCAAGAGCAGGCTGCTGTCGTTGGCGATACCGGTGAAGATCAGTTGCTTGCCGTCGCGGATGCGGACCGACACGCCAGCCGGCGAGCGATGCTCGACGAAACGCAATATTCCAGTTTGCGCAGTCAACTTCTCGAACGCAGCGGTTTGTCCGCCGACAGCCTTCGCGTCCGCTCCGCAACAAGGATGGATGAGAAGTGTAACAAGCAGCGCGATTAGCGGAAAATGCAAGCCGCGCGCTGGCGTCTCCCAAAATGTGACGCGGCATCGAGTATTACAGCAAAGTTTTGTCACGCGACTGATCGCCGATTGGCGCTCACTTCGTCTCGTCTTTCCAACCTGAGGTAACAGAGAAATATTTGCTAACGCTGGTTGTGGATGCGCGAAATTCACTTGGGTATGTTGAACCGACGGGCGTTGTCGTCAATCCTGCACTGTGGCTTTAACTGCGGAGCCGGGAATGGATTTGGAAGAGCGTTGCAGCCAGGACTCGCTGAGTTTCAAGCAATTCGTGCTTGGCCTTGCGGGCGAACCCGTGTAGTCAGACACGTATCACATGAAAAACGAATCCACGCCCGAGTGCGCCGCTGAGGTGTCTTTTGTTGTCGAACCCGACGGCCCGTGCTGGCGGCATTTGAATCGCTACGAGTCGGAATTTCTTCGGTTATAGTTTTTGGTATGAGCGATCTTACGCTCATTCTTGACCGTGCGCAGCAAGGCGATCCTCAAGCCGCCGAGGAATTGCTGCCGCTGGTCTATGAGGAACTGCGTCGATTGGCCGCCTCCAAACTGGCTCGGGAAGCCCCAGGCCAAACGCTCCAACCCACCGCGCTCGTGCATGAAGCCTGGCTGCGTCTGGTCGGCACGGCCGATCAGCGCTGGGACAGTCGTGGCCATTTCTTTGCCGCCGCGGCCGAAGCCATGCGGCGCATTCTCGTGGACAATGCGCGACGCAAGCAAAGCCTCAAGCACGGTGGCGGCCTGGAGCGACTCGATCTCGAAAACCTCGATGTGGCGCTCGCCGAGAACGACGCGACGGTACTCGCGGTGAATGAGGCTCTCGGCCGGCTGGCGGCAGAGGACGCGCAATGCGCGGAGTTGATCAAGCTGCGATTCTTTGCCGGGCTGTCCAATGTGGAAGCTGCGCGAATGCTTGGGATGGCGGAACGGACTGCTAAGCGGACATGGGCTTATGCCCGAGCGCGGCTATACGAGGAATTGAAACGAATGCTGTGACGACGTCGGTTGTCCGGGAACGCAGGTCGTCCAACTTGCAAAGCTTGCCGAAAATTGTTGGCCCAAAACCGCCAGCGGTTACGCATTGTTAATTGAAGTGATCATCATGGCCCAATCGGAACAATCCAGGCGCGCGCGGGAGATTTTTGAAAATGCGCTCGACATCGGCTCGACTGAGGAACGAGTGGCGCATGTAAAGGAGGCTTGCGGAGCGGACATGGCCTTGTTCCAAAGAGTCCAAAGCTTGATGCAGGCGTACGAAGTCGGCGACTCGTTTTTGCCTGATCAACCAGGGCGAGATGCACTGGCACCTGCAGTAGAAAAGCCCGGCGACAAGATTGGCCGCTACAAACTCCTCGAGAAGATTGGCGAAGGCGGCATGGGCGTGGTTTACATGGCGGAGCAGGAGCAGCCGGTCCGCCGCAAAGTGGCGCTCAAGATCATCAAGCTGGGCATGGACAC
>CAZYYS010000235.1:0-9294 GCA_964651015.1 uncultured Verrucomicrobiota bacterium | reverse complement strand
CCAATAGATCCGACCCTCAGCGTCCAACTCATCCAGTTTCTTCACCGCGAACTTCCAGTGCATTCCCTTTGACCCAGGGTCTATGCCCCGCCAAGGCTTGCCGGACTCGCCTTTGCGCGTCCCAGCAGCACAGAGGTCCGCACGCCAGTAAAGCCGTCCATCGCCATCGTCGAACTTGTAGTATTTGTCGAGGTACTCCTCGGCGTAGTCACTGCGCGGGGCGTTCCAAACCGGATCCTCACCGCGTGCAAAGTAGAGAATCACGTCATGGACCGGCCCGAATTTTTTTGAACTGCTGTGAGCTGTTGTACGCTTCCAGATAATCTCGTTGCGAAATTGAGCCGCCCCAAACACCGCATCGCATAGCAACTTGAGGTAATGCGACGCCGTGGGATCGCAGTGGAGGTAGAGCGAGCCGGTGGGTTTGAGCACGCGGCGGAGTTCGACGAGGCGCGAGGACATCATGGTGAGGTAGGCCATCATGTCATTGCCGCCGAGAAACGTGTAGAACGCCTGCATCACGTCGGAGACTTTGCCGGGCTGCTCGGTGACGGCATCGTAGGCTTTCTTGGTTTCGATGTCCCAATGCCAGGTGTCCTCGAAGGCGTGAATCTGGCTGGCGGCGGCGCTGCCGTCCTTTTCCTGAAAGAAGGCGTTGTAGTTCTGCGCGGAGTTGAAGGGCGGATCGAGATAGACGAGGTCAACCGTCTCGTCCTTCAGGTAACGGCGCAGGATGTCGAGATTATCGCCGTAGTAGAGTGTGCCCATTGCACCAAGAGCGTAAGGAAATCCGGTCCCGGGTCAATGCGCAGGAATGGAATGGGGGCGTTTATTGAACTTGGCTTTGTTCGAGCCTTTCGATGGAAACTCACGCACCACCTCCTGAAAAGAAAAAGCCCCTTCCGGTTGACCGAAAGGGGCCGTGTGGATTCCAAGCAGCTTAGAATTTGTAAACGATATTTGCCAAGAGAACGTAAGCATTGTCGCTCTTGGGTGTCCCAGCAGTTGACCCGCCGAACGCGGTGCCGTTGGCGTGATCCCAGCGCGCTTCGAGACGGCTGATCACGTTCTTCCAGAGGTCGTATTGAACGGTGCCGGTAAGGGCGTAGTTCCCTTTGTCAGTCACGACGACGCCGTCGCAGTACTCATAACGAGCATGCAGACTCAACTTCTCCGTCGCGCGATAAGAGGCGTAGCCAGCCAACGTCCAGACGTCTTGACCCAAACCACTACTCCCGTTCGCAAAACCCGGTGTGGTCTGCAGGTTGACAACATTGTCAAAAGCCGCTCCAAGGGTTAAACCGGTGACCGGAGTATTTAGCACAGTTCCCAAATACCAATTTTGGGTGGTCTTGTTGTTAGCGGCGCCGGCGCCTCCAGAGCCACCAAAACCGGTGACTACCCCAGCGTATAACGAGGAACCGCTTAAGAAGCCAAAATCATCCGGAGCGGTCAAAGTCACCGACCCCATGTAAGCTTTCCTCGACTGGATCGGGTCGCGGTTGTTGATCCCTGGGGAGAGTGTATCGGCAACACCGCCCGACAATGAAAGGATGTCGTTCACTTTGTAGGAGGCGAGCAGTCCGGTGTTCTCAGTGGGTTCAATCGTCCAACCGTAAGAACGAGTGAAATTCGGGTTGCTGCCCGAGGCGAAGACTTCGTAGCCAATAATGGTGTCGAACACCCCCATTTTAAAGTCGATACCGTTGCCCACAGGCGCACGTAGAGCAACATACGCCTGCTTGACACCGAAATCAGAGGTAGCATCTCCATTCGATGCAGGGTTGTAGCCGACGGCGTCGGGGCCAGCTATTAGGTCTACCCGGTAACCGGCAGCCCACTCGCTTTCATCGAGCGGTTTTTCCAGAGTTATCATTACGACGTTCAGGTTGAACCCATCCGCCTTGCCAGCTCCCCCGAACGCGTAGGGCGCAAAGTTCTGAGTGTCGCTCCCCGGGTTCCATTGTGCCGAAGTGTCCACATACCCGCTCAAGGTGGTGGACGAAAGCGCAGTCGCGACCGTACTCGCCTGTTCCTCCGCCTTGACTACAGATGTGAGGCTAACCGCTCCGACAGCGGCCAGGCCCAGTGTCCATTTATTAAACCTCATAGTTCCTCCGTTGTTGTTGGTTCTGTTTTGTTTTCTATATGCATTAGTGGGTAGAGAAATCCACCCATGCATCAAAATGATGCATTTGTCGGCAAAGCTAGGCAAAAGCCATCGGCTTGACAACAAGATTTTTCGTTCATTTGCAGTCAAGCCAGCAAATGAATTAGGCCGAATTCGGGCTTTTCACCGAAGAATCATCCCGCTTTTTGACCGCCCAAAAGAATGATGAGATTTCTGGCCATGCTTTGTCGTGCCAAGGCGATTTCCACCGGAACGAGAGTTGCTCAGTCGGTGACGACGGTAATCATCAAGTGGCCGGTAGTTCTCGGGTTTCTAACATGCCCCGGAAGCGGTTTAGCGTGAGTGACCCGTTTTTGCTGAAAAACTTGAAATGAATTCGGTGCAAGAGATCCAAAAATTGGAAATTCGAACGTTTTGGGGATGGATATTAACCTATTAAGCTGAATTACTATGCCTTCTTTTACTTATGTAGCTCGCGAAACGGGCACCGGCCGGGAAATACGGAGCGCAGTTGAAGCGGCCTCCGAACAAGCGGCGATTGCCGCCCTGCTCAATCGAAATCTGCTGGTGGTGTCCATTCAGGAGAAACTTGGCAAAAAGGGGAAAACGGGTGGGGGACGCGTTTCGCTGCAGGAGTTGGTCGTGTTTACCCGGCAACTGGCTACGATGATCGACGCCGGCTTGGCGATGGTCACTTCGCTGCAAGGGTTGGCGGAGCAGACCACCAACAAGGTGATGCGCGATATCATCAAAGACGTATGTTCGCGCGTCGAAGGGGGCGACAGTTTTTCCGAAGCGTTGCAAAAGCACCCAAAGACTTTCAATCGACTTTACACTTGCATGGTGTCCGCCGGCGAGAAAGGCGGTCTACTGGCAGAAATTCTGGCGCGTCTGGCCACCTACCTGGAGAACAGCGCGCGATTACGGAAAAAGATCAAGTCGGCCATGATGTATCCGACCGCCGTGACGATCGTAGCGATCGCAATCACGATCTTCCTCCTCGTCAAAGTGGTGCCAGTCTTCGGGGAAATATTCAGTGGTTTCGGCGCCAAACTGCCGGCTCCCACCCAGTTTTTGATCAACCTTAGTAATTTCGTGAAGAGTTACTTGCTGTTGATCCTCGGTGGCGGCGGCGGCATCGTTTACGGCTGGCTCTATTTCATCAAGACACCGGCCGGTCGGGAGTTTTGGGATTCCAAGCGGATCAAGTTGCCAATTTTCGGTCAGATCGCCCACAAGATCTGCCTTGCCCGTTTCACCAGAACGTTCGCCTCCATGGTTCGCAGCGGTGTGCCGATCCTCGAAGTGTTGAGCATCGTCGCGAATACTTGCGGCAACGTGATCATGGAAAAAGCCATCAAAGTGGCCGCCGGTGATATCGAGCGCGGGGATGGCATTTCGACTGCGCTGGGCAAGCATCCCATCTTCCCCTCGATGATTATCCGCATGATTACCGCTGGCGAACAGACCGGCAAAATTGATGATATGCTTGAGCGCATTTCCGACTTCCTGGACGAAGAAATTGAAACCACGCTCGCCGGATTGACTTCGCTTATCGAGCCAATCCTGATCGTGTTCCTCGGTGTCGTGGTCGGCGGCATGGTGATCTGTATGTTCCTGCCGATCTTTAAACTGAGCGAGATCGTCAGTCCGCCGAAGAAGTAAGATTCTGAAAGCGTGCAGGCGCGGGCCAAGCGGGGGATCACAATCCGGCTTGCCCGCGTCTGCGTTTTTGAAATAAGTTTTGCCAATGGCAACAGTGCTGTTGGTGGACGATGAGATGACCATGGTCCAGATGGTCGCCGAGATGCTGCGCGAAGACGGACACGAGGTTTTCTCTTTCACCAGCGGAAGCGCCGCTGCTGCGGCACTGGAAGCTCACTCGCCCGAGTTGGTCATCACCGACCTTTACTTCGACAAAACGCGAGCTCACGGTTTGGAGATTCTACAGAAAGCTCGCGCTCTTAATCCCCCTGCCGTCGTTATTGTGATAACCGGCTTCGGTTCGATCGAAACGGCAGTTGAAGCCATGAAAAAGGGGGCTTACGATTACCTCGAAAAGCCATTTAAGTTGGACGAACTTAAACTTTGCGTGCAGCGCGCCCTTTCCTACAACGAAGCCATCTCTGAGAATTTTTACCTTCGGAAACAGCTCAAGAAAAAATACCAGTTCAACCAGATCATCGGCAGCGCCCCGAAAATGCAGGAGGTCTTCAAACTGATTGAGCGGGTGGCCGACACCGACAGTACTGTTCTAATTCTGGGTGAGAGCGGCACTGGCAAGGAATTGGTGGCTCGCGCCCTTCATTTCAACAGCCATCGTCAGCACGCGCCGTTCGTCCCCATCAATTGCAGCGCTTTGCCGGAAAACCTGCTTGAATCGGAATTATTCGGCCATCGCAAAGGCGCCTTCACTGGCGCAATCAACGATAAGCAAGGTCTTTTTCAAGAAGCCGACGGAGGCACCATTTTTCTGGACGAAATCGGCTCCATGCCGGCCACTCTTCAAAGCCGGCTTTTGCGCGTGTTGCAGGAGCGTGAAGTGCGAAGAGTCGGCGACAACACGTCCACCTTTGTCAACGTGCGCGTAGTCGCCGCCACTAACGAGCCGCTGGAAAAGAAAGTCAAGGACGGCAACTTCCGCGAAGACCTCTATTACCGCCTCAATGTAATTCCCATCCCGCTGCCCAGTCTGCGCGAGCGTCTGGATGACATTCCGCTGCTGGTCGCCCATTTCTTGAAAAACAAGGTGAACCCACGCACCGGTAAACCGTTTCAGATCACGCGCCAAGCCATGGAGATTCTTGGCGCTTATGAGTGGCCGGGTAATGTTCGTGAACTGGAGAACGCCATCGAGCGGGCCGCTACGCTTTGTGAGGGCGATATCATCCAGGTCGCCGATCTCCCCCCCGCTCTTTTGAAGAACCTGAGCCAGGAAGAGATTGCCGCTTCCTTCGCCGAACCTTCCGTTGCTCCTGTGTCCTTGCCTGAAGTTCCACCGGCGTCTCTCTATCCGTTGAGTAATACGCACGACACCACATTTCTGGCCGCCCCGGAGTCGCCAGCGGCGCAGCCGGGGGTGCCGTTGAAAACATTCTTGCGGGAACAGGAATTGGCTTTCTTGAACCGCACCCTCGCGCAAACCGGCGGTGACAAGGAAAAGGCGGCACTGTTGCTGGGAGTAAGCCTGGCGACTTTGTATCGTAAGCTTTCTGAAGACGCCCCCGCCGCATAGGCGTAAAGCCTGCATTCTGATGCTCTTGATTTTTGTTTCCATTTTTGCCGCCCGTTTCTATGATGTCGGCTGTCGCAAAGAACTGCGATTATTAAATCAATCCGCAAAACGTTTATGCCACTGACACATACCAAAGAGTTATTCGCGAAAGCCCTCAAGGGGAAATACGCGCTCGGTGCGTTCAATGTTAACAACATGGAACTGCTCCAGGCCATCATTGAGGCTTGCGAGGAGGAAAAATCCCCGGTCATGCTCCAGATCTCCAAGGGCGCGCGGCAGTATGCCAATCCAGTCTATCTCAAGAAACTGATCGAGGCTGCCGTCAGCCTTTCCAATATCCCCATTGCGGTCCATCTGGACCATGGCGATTCTTTTGAACTGTGCAAGGAATGCATCGACGATGGTTTTACCAGCGTGATGATTGACGCCAGCCATGAGCCGTTTGAAAAGAACATCGAGATTTGCAAAAAAGTCGTGGATTACGCCCACAAACACAACTGCGTGGTCGAAGGCGAACTTGGAATGCTGGTCGGCGCCCAACACGACGATGGTGAAGAAGGCGGGGGCTATTCCAAGGGCGGCTGCTACACTCACCCCGACGAAGCCGTCCAGTTCGTCAAAGCTTCCGGCGTCGATTCGCTAGCGGTCGCCATCGGCAATTCCCACGGCGCCTATAAGTTCAAGGGCGAACAACACCTCGACCTCGAGCGCCTAAAAGCCATCAAGAAAGCCCTTCTGGAGGCCGGGCTTGGTGATTATCCTCTGGTGCTCCACGGCGCGTCGAGCGTACCCAAGGAATTAGCCGAGGAGATCAATAAATACGGCGGTAAACTCGGCACTGACACGGCTGGCGTGCCGGAAGCTGACATCGAGATTGCCCGCCGTGTCGGTTGCACCAAGGTGAATATCGACACTGATTTGCGCCTGGCCATGACGGCCGCAATCCGCAAAGTGTTTTCAGAAAACCCGAAAGAGTTTGACCCGCGCAAATACCTTGGGCCAGCGCGCGCTCGGGTGAAGGAACTGGTCCGTCACAAGGTAAAAAACGTCCTTTGTTGTGCCGGCCACGCGTTCGACTGACACACCGAACCGCTGTGCCGTCAGGGCTGGTTGGCGTTGACGAACTTGATCGCTCCCTCAACGTAAGGGTCGGGATTGCTGGCAAAAGAAGCATTGTCGGTTTCGATGGCCAGCACGCCGTCCCATTTCGCGCGCTCCAACTCCTGAAACAAGCCCTTGAAGTTGGCTTGTCCCGTTCCAATTTCCACATCTTTGATTACGTCCTTGCCATCAACTTTTTCAACTTTCTTGTCTTTCAGGTGGATGTCAAAAACGCGGCCGTTGTATTCGCGAAAAACTTTGGCAATATCAAAACCGGCGCCCGTCGCGTGGCCGGTGTCCAGACAGACGCCAATTCGTTTCTCGCGCGCGTTGAGAACCCTCTTCACCGTTTCAGGATTGCCGTAGGTGCTGGTGATACCATGATTATGAAGAGCCAGCTTGATATCGTATTCCTTGACCAATTCCTCCAGATTGTCCCACACTGCCATGTCACCGGGTTCGACAATGATGAGTTTGATGCCCATGAACTTGGCGAACTCAAAGAGCTTCCGGTTGTCCTCCTTGTCCTTTGAAGTGCCCGCAACGCCAAACGTGTAGCAAACCAGGCCGTTCCGATCGAGGATTGCTTTCTTGCGCTTGGTTTCTTCCAGTGGGCCTTTTGAGTTGATGTGCTTGTCGGTTACCTGAATGTATTTGATCTTGTGCTTCTGGCAAAAGTCCACGACCTGGTCGAAGTCCATGTTGCGCAACGTCCAGGTTTGAAGGCCGACCGTCATTCGATTATCCGCCGCGCGCAAGGCGTTTGTCAGCGGTGAGGACGAAATGAGAAAGGCCAGCCAGAGCGAAAAACACTTGGTGAATTTCATAGCGATTTGCTGACATTCAACCGGGAAAGAAACTTGCGTCAACCAAAAACCTGTCCTTTGATTTCCCATTTCCCAACATGAAAACAGGCCAAATGCCCTGAATCCAACTTGTGTGTGGCACGTCTGTTTGCTATGCGTTGGAAGCCGCCATCAACTACAGAGGCCCGCGGCACTCGCGAAAAAACTCTATGAACTGCATAAATCGAAAACTCACGGTTCTTTTGGCCGTCGGCAGCCTTCTCGTTCTAATGCCGGCAACTTCGTCGGCGGAAAACTGGCCCCAATGGCGTGGCCCGTTTTTCAACGGTTCCACGACCGAGAAAAATCTGCCCGACAAATGGAGCGAGACGGAAAACGTCGTTTGGAAAATCCCATTGCCCGGTCAAAGTGGAGCAACACCCATTGTGTGGGGCGATTCCATCTTTATCTCCAGCCCGGATGCCCAGAGAAATCTCCTGCTGCTCTGCCTGAATCGCAAAGACGGCAAGATTCGTTGGCAGAAGCAGGTGGCCGTGGGCGACCGCAAACAGGGCAATAACAACATGGCTTCCCCGTCGCCTGTTACTGATGGCCAGAATGTTTACGTCATCTTTGGGACGGGAGACCTGGCCGCCTTCGATTTCTCGGGCAAGGAACTTTGGACGCGTAATCTCGCCAAGGAATACGGTCGCTTTGCAAACATGTGGCAATACGGTGCCAGCCCGTTGCTGTTCAAAAGCAGACTTTACATCCAGGTTTTGCAGCGCGACCCGTTGCCGCCCGATTACACCCACGCCATCGACGACAAACCGGAACGCGAATCGTTCATTCTCTGCCTTGATCCCAAGACCGGCAAAAACATCTGGCGGCATGTTCGCCCCACCGACGCCATCGGCGAATCGAAAGAAGCTTACACCACCCCAATTCCTTACGAGGGGAAAGGCGGCCCTGAAATCATTGTTCTGGGCGGTGACTATGTGACTGCGCACAACGCTGCCACCGGCGACGAACTCTGGCGTTGTGGCGGGCTGAACTCAAAGAAGGACAAATGGTGGCGGACGGTGCCGTCGCCAGTCGCCGCCGACGGATTCATTTACGTTTCCGCCCCCAAACGCGAACCGCTGCTGGCCGTCAAGGACGGTGGTGCTGGTCTAGTGACCGACACCCACATCGCGTGGAAACTGACGGAGTATTCAACGGACGTTTGCACGCCGCTCTACTATCAAAACAAACTGTTCGTGTTGGACGGCGACCGGCAGATGATGACTTGCCTCAATCCCAAGACCGGCGAAAAAATCTGGCAGGGCAACTTGGGTCTGCGGGATATCATCCGCGCTTCACCCACCGGCGCCGACGGGAAGATCTACTGCATCAGCGAAAAGGGAAATGTGCTGGTACTGGACGCCGGTAACGAATTCAAAATCCTCGCTACCATTCCAATGGGCGGTGAACCGTGTCGCTCTTCCATTGTTGCGAGCGGAGGACAACTGTTCATCCGGACTGCGGAAAACATTTACTGCATTGCGAAGAAATGAGCCTGCAACAGCCTGTGAACCCCGAAAAATCTGCCAGTAATATCCGCATGCATCCGGGATTAGGCCAAACGCACACTTGGCCTAAACTCTCAAGTTCAAGTTAGGCTGCCATCGCACCGGCATGAACCTACTCCGTCAAACTACTGCGCTGGCCACTTGGTTTTTTCTCATTGGTATCGGCTTGCTTGTTGGCGCAGCGGTTCAGTTTCGTGGTGTTCGTTCCTTTGTTCACACAGCTATCACCGCACCCGGGCGTGTAGTGGATTTAGAGTATCGGAGCAGTTCAGGCAAACAGGCAGGTGGTGGATATGTGACAGTGTTCACTTTCTCAGACGCTTCGGGGGTGGTGCACACTGTGCGCACATCTTCAGCGCAAAATCCACCCACCCACAAAGTCGGAGAGGAGGTCGTCGTGCTTTACCAGCCTGGACTTGCTGAGGATGCTCGCATTCGTTCATTCTGGACGCTTTGGTTTGTGCCCACATT
>CAZYYS010000234.1:3330-9421 GCA_964651015.1 uncultured Verrucomicrobiota bacterium | reverse complement strand
ACGAACGATAACTCCGCTCCATTCTATAGGCAATTACTTATGACGCTGTGTTTAGATGGCCGGTGGGTCATCACGGGAGGCGATGATGGCACTATTTTGCTTTGGGAGGCGTCCACCGGGCGGGTAATCCACACTCTAAAGGGGCATAGCTTGCTTGTTCAGTCTCTGGTTTTCTCGCCCGACGGCAAACGGATTCTTTCCAGCAGTGAAGATGGCACCGCCAGACTTTGGGACACTGCGAGCGGGCGCGAAATTCTCGTACTAAAGGGACATAAGGGACCGATTTTGCGTGCCGTCTTTTCCCCGGCCGGCCGGCGGATTGCCACAGGCGGGCGGGATGGAATTACCCAGATTTGGGAGAGCGCCACAGAGGAGCAAGTTACCGCGTGGGAATCGCAAGAAAGAAAGGCGAAATAACCTTTGTCCCTTTCGCTCCGTTTTTCCTGTGTATGAGGTGTGAAAGCACAATATCAACACATTTCGATCAAATCCATGAAACTCGTGGTTCTCGCCGTGGCACTGTTCGCGGGCGGACCTTATTCATCAAAGGCCCAAAACACCTCCATCATCGCTCAACAAGCCTACATCAAAGCCTCTAACACCGGGGGACCATCACCGGGAGAAGCGATGGATTTTGGATATGGTGATAACCTCGGTTGGTCGGTTGCAATCTCGGGAGACACGATGGTCATCGGCGCGCTTGGCGAGGACAGCAACGCCACCGGCGTCAACGGGAACCAGACGAACAACAGCGCCTTGAACTCTGGCGCTGCCTACGTCTTCGTGCGCGACGGGAAAAACTTGGTCCAGCAAGCGTATCTCAAGGCTTCCAACACCGGGGCCGGCGATTTCTTCGGCTGGTCAGTCGCGATCTCGGGCGACACCGTTGTTGTCGGGGCTCGGAATGAGGATAGCAACGCCACCGGCGTCAATGGGAACCAGACGAACAACAGCACCGGGGACTCTGGCGCGGCGTACGTCTTTGTGCGTGAGGGCACCAACTGGAGCCAGCAGGCATACCTTAAAGCTTCCAACACCGGGTCGGTTGACTTGTTTGGCTGGAGAGTTGCGGTTTTTGGTGACACAGTTGTGGTCGCCGCGCCCAACGAGGACAGCAACGCGACGGGAGTCAACGGGAACCAATCGAACAACAGTGTCACGGACTCAGGCGCGGCCTATGTCTTTGTGCGCAGCGGCACGAACTGGAGCCAGCAGGCTTATCTCAAAGCATCCAATACCGGAGGACCATCACCGGGAGAAACACGTGGTGACGCCTTTGGAATCTCGGTGGCGGTTTTTGGCGACACGATCGCAATTGGAGCCTCCGAAGAGGACAGCAAAGCCGACGGGGTGAACGGCAACCAGAGCGATAACAGTGCCTTAAGCTCGGGCGCGGTTTATGTTTTTGTCCGCAACGGGACAGCTTGGAGTCAGCAAGCCTATCTAAAAGCCTCCAACAGCGACCGCGAAGACGACTTCGGTTGGTCAACCGCGCTGTCGGACAATACGCTCGTGGTCGGCGCGCCCTACGAAGAAAGCAAAGCCATCGGAGTCAATGGAAACCAGAGCGACAACAGCGCCTTGGAAGCGGACGCGGCCTATGTGTTGTGCGCAACGGGACCAATTGGAGTCAGCAGGCGTATCTCAAAGCCTCCAACACCGACGGCCATGATCCGATCAGTGACCAACCCGGTGACACTTTCGGAACCTCTGTCGCAATTGCTGGCGACACAGTCGTAGTCGGGGCGCCTCTTGAAGCCAGCAATGCCACCGGCGTGAACGGCAACCAGAGTGATAACAGTGCCCCAATCGCCGGCGCGGCTTACGTGTTCGTGCGGAGCGCGACGAACTGGAGTCAGCAGGCGTATCTGAAAGCCTCCAACACTCGGACGTATGGTGAGTTCGGGATTTGGGTCGCGATTTCTGGCGACACAGTAGTTGTCGAGCGGACGGAGACTTCAGCAATGCGATCGGTGTGAATGGCGACCAAAGCAACACCAACGCACCTTTCTCCGGGGCCGCTTATGTCTTCACCGGCGGTGGCACGGAAAAGCCTCACCATCGCCTCCGACGGCAGCGGCGGATACTTCATCAATTTCAAAGGCATTCCCGATCTCACTTACCGCTTGCAGCGCGCTGCCACCTTGAGCGGCCCTTGGGATACGATCATTACAAACGCCGCGCCCGCCTCCGGCCTTATCGAATATCACGAAACGACTCCGCCGTCGGACGCCGCCTTTTACCGCACCGTGCAGCCGTAAGTTTGCGAACTCGTTGAAGGTTGATAGAGGGTTGCCCCGTCGCCGCTGCGCTGTGGCGTGGCAAGGAGGTCACGGCGTGACGCGACGCCGCACGTTGGTTTCACCAAGGTTGCCAGCCGCAATGAAAGTTTGTATCTTGACGGCATGAAACTCGCCGAAATTGAACACGCGGCGCTGGCTCTGTCAGAGCCTGAGCGCGCCGCGTTGGCCACTAAACTCCTCGATACTTTGCCGCCCCCGGGAACGGACGTTTCCGATGAAGAAATCGAGCGAAGGGAACGGGAGTTGGAATCGGGGCAAGTCGCTGCGATCTCGCATGAGGAGTTCGTTCGTCGGGTCCAACAGAAACGCGGCCGATGAAGGTGGTTTACCACCCCTCCGTTCAGCGAGACGTCTCCAGAATTCTGCGCCACTACGACGGCATCAACGACCGCTTGGGCGACGAGTTCTGGGAGGAGTTGAATTCGTTCATCAACAAAGCGGCTGCCAATCCGCGACGGTTCCATTTCGGAACGCGAGATCGGCGACGGGTTAATCTGCGGCGGTTTCCTTATCATTTTCTCTTCCGGGAAATCCCCGGTGGCATCCGTATCAGCGTCGTACGCCATGACAGGCAACATCCTGACCGTGGGCTCGAACGACGGTAGGATTACTTCATTCGCTTTGCGCTGATCAAAAAGGGAAAGGAGTCAAACAGTTGATAGTGATTCCCTCGGTTGTTACGAAGTTTTTTGACATCGTAGGCATGGCCGATTTGTCGCCGTAAGGATATTAGGGTTCTCAGCTACGATTCTGCGAAGTGTCGCGCGTGTTTTTCGTAGTGCAAAACCCAACCGGAGTAATCACCCCAGCGCGGAGCGGGAGCGCGTTCATATGATCCGCATTTTCTCCGCCGCGCGCGCTTGCGCAGTTGACAAAAACCAGCAATGATTCAAAGCATGAACGCCGGTCAAACTCACGAAAGGTTGACCCTGTTGACAATCATGAAAGCTCACTGCCTGTTTCCTCACCACCTCGTGGCATTGGTCGTCGGCTTCCTGCCATTAACCCTTCACTCTGCCGAGCCTCCCGCCGCGCTGTCGGAGCTGCAAGATGTTCGCCGGATCGTCTTTCTCGGCGACAGCATCACTTACGCGGGCCAGTATGTTGAATTCATTGAGGCATATTACGCGAGCCGGTTTCCGAAACGGCGTCTCGAATTTCTTGACCTAGGCCTGCCGAGCGAAACGGTTTCCGGTCTTTCCGAAGCTGGTCATGCCGGTGGACAATTCCCCCGGCCCGACTTGCACGAGCGACTGGGTCGCGTGTTAGAAAAGACCGGGCCTGACCTCGTCATTGCCTGTTATGGAATGAACGACGGTATTTATCTGCCGTTCAGCGAGGAGCGGTTTCAAAAATTTCAAGACGGCATCAAGCGACTGCGCGAACGGGTTACGGCCGCGGGCGCAAAAATCATCCACGTCACGCCCCCGACGTTCGACGAAGTCAAAGGCGGTCATCCGGGCTACGGCAATGCGCTCGACCGCTACTCGGACTGGCTGCTGGCGCAGCGCGCGGCGGGTTGGGATGTGGTGGATTTGCACGGGCCGATGAACCGTTATCTCGCCGAGCGTCGCCAGCGCGACCCGAATTTCTTCCTCGCAAGTGATGGCGTGCATTGCAACGAAACCGGCCACTGGATCATCGCGAAACAGATTCTGTTGCACTTCGGCGCGAAGGAACTGGAGAACATTGACGATCCGCAGGCGATGCTGGCAGGACACTCGAATGGCCCGCAATTGCTGAAACTGATCCAGCAATGGCAGCGGATGATGAAAGACGCCTGGCTCACCGACGTGGGGCATCAACGTCCGGGGATGAACAAAGGCTTGCCGCTGGCCGAGGCCATCGCCAAAGCAACTGAAATCGAATTGCAGATTCGTGAGCTCGCTGCGCCGTTTCCGGGCAAGCAATCCAAGTGGGAAGGGTTTGACCGTTACGATTTTGAGTTCAACGCAAAGCCGGCCATTGTCGTCACACCGAAGCAGGCGTTGCCCGGCAAACCGTGGGTCTGGCGCGGCGAATTTTTCGGCGCCTTCGCCAATGCGGATGTGGGGTTGCTCGGCAAAGGCTTTCATCTGGCTTACCTCGGCGTGCCCAATTTGTTCGGCAGCCCTGAAGCAGTCGCGCAGTGGAACAGTTTCTACCAGGAACTGACTGGCAAATACGGCCTGGCAAAGAAAGTCGCGCTCATTGGTCTGAGTCGCGGTGGCCTTTACTGCTACAATTGGGCAGCGGCCAATCCTGATAAGGTTGCTTGCATCTACGCGGACGCAGCCGTGTGCGATTTTAAGAGTTGGCCCGGGGGCAAGCTCAAGAACCTCGGCAAGGGTAACGGGAGCGCCGCCGAATGGCAGAACCTTCTCAAGGCTTACAGCTTTCAGTCCGACGCCGAAGCCATCGCTTACGGGAAGAATCCAATCGACAACTTGAAACCGCTGGCGGACGCCCATGTACCGCTGTTGCACGTTTACGGCGACGCGGACGACGTCGTGCCTTGGGACGAAAACACCGGGGTGTTGACGGAGCGTTACCGCAAACTCGGCGGCAGTATCACGTTGATTCCAAAACCCGGTATCGGCCACCACCCGCACGGGTTGTCAGACCCGACCCCCATTGTTGAATTCATTCTTCAACACACATCCGCAAAACCATGAAGCCACTCTCAGCCGCTGACCTTGCCCGCTTCATCGACCATACCCTGCTCAAGGCTGACGCCACCGCCAAAGACATCGAGAAACTCTGCGCCGAGGCACGCGAACACGGCTTCTACAGTGTGTGTGTCAATGGTTCGCGAGTGGAGCAGGCCCGCCACCTTTTGGAGGACACCGGCATAAAAGTTGGCTGCGTGATTGGATTCCCGCTCGGCGCCATGTCCGGAGATGCAAAGCGTTTTGAGACCGAGGCGGCAATTGACGAAGGCGCGCACGAGATCGACGTCGTCCTCAGCATCGGCTGGCTCAAGGACGGTGATGACAAATATGTGCTGCGTGAACTGCGCGACGTCGTGGAAGCCGCCGATGAACGTCCGGTGAAGGTGATTCTCGAAACCTGCTTGTTGACTCAAGAAGAGAAAATCCGCGCATGCCATCTAGTTGTCGAAAGCGGTGCGCAATTCGTCAAAACCTCCACCGGCTTCAGCACCGGCGGCGCGACGGTGGAAGATGTGAAACTCCTGCGCGAAACAGTTGGTTCAAAGTTCGGCGTCAAGGCCTCCGGTGGCATTCGCGACGCGAAGGCCGCGTTGGCGATGATCGAAGCCGGAGCCACGCGCCTGGGCACCTCAGCCAGCGTCGCCATCGTGAAAGGCCTTGAAGAAGCCAAAGCTGTTTCGTATTGAAGTGAACCGTTGGGCGGATTACACCAACGGTTGCAAAGAAGGCGACTTTGGTGTCGAAGGCAGATGGCTACTACTCGCTTCTTCCAGTCGCTTGGACTAAAGCAGCGACCTGAGCAGTTTTTGGAAACGGCGAGAACTTTGCGGTTCGCGATGACGAAAGGTTCATTTGGGACTGATCGGCAAGGCCGGGAGTTGTATTCGGCGCAACCGATGGTACGCGAGGAGGCGAGCGGGCAGGCGGATCGAATCAATTGCCGGGCGGATCGAACTTGATCGGGGACAGAGACGCGCGCCGCGAGAGGCAGGAATTTCCTTTGAAACGGACCTGATTTGTGACATAGGAGTCGCACAACCCAATTGTGCCATGAGAAATCGCCTTTCGTCGTATCATGGAATTCGGAGTCTGGTGTTCGTACTGCTGGCTCAACTGCTTACTGTTCGCGCCGCTGCC
>CAZYYS010000234.1:0-3230 GCA_964651015.1 uncultured Verrucomicrobiota bacterium | reverse complement strand
CATCGTGAACGGGAGGGAGAACGCGTCTTCCGGTGGAGGCATTCTCAATAATGGGACGTTGTTGTTGACCGATTGCACCGTGAGCAACTGCTTTGCGCAGGTCAACGGGGGAGGGATTGATAGCTTCGGGTCAGCGATGATCGTGCGGAGCAGTATCATCAACAATCAGACGCCCGGTTATGCTGCCGGCCTCGACGGCTTCGTGCGCCTGACGAATTGCACGGTTGCCGGGAACGTCGGGGTGGTTGCCGTTGGCGGAGGCACGGTCATCTGGAACTCGACCATCGCGGGCAACATGGGCAAAGGCATGTCCGGTGGCGGGCCGCCGTTGCCGGTGGTGGGCAATTCGATCCTGGCAGGCAATTCCGATCTGGATGCGTTGGGTGGTTTTGTTTCTGCGGGCTACAACCTTATCGGGAAAGGCAACCAAGCCACTGGATTCACAGCCCTCGGCGATCAGGTGGGTTCGACCAACAGCCCGCTCAATCCCAACTTGCGCCCGCTGGGTTTTCACGGTGGCCCCACCCCGACAATGCCACCGCTGCCCGGAAGCCTTGCGACTGACCAGGGCAAGAGCTTCGGCTTGACGACCGATCAGCGCGGTCGAGTGCGGACGTACGACGACCCGGGCGTTTTCAATGCAACGCTCGGTGACGGCACAGACATTGGAGCGGTGGAAGCTAGTCTGGGTATGCAGTTGTTGGTGACAACGACCAACGACGCCGGGTCAGGCTCGTTGCGCCAGGCGATTTTCCACGCCTCTTCATTTGAGTACGACTACGTCACGTTCGCTAAAAACGTCACGAATACGATCCGACTGACCAGCGGAGAATTGGTTGTGAACAAACCGCTCTCAATCGAGGGGCCGGGCATCCACTGGTTCGGGGAGCCGGGGCCGCGGAAACTCACCGTCAGCGGCAACAATGCAAGCCGGGTCTTCAACCTGTCCGGAGGGAACATTTCTCTCTCCGGCCTGACCATCGCCGACGGAGCGGCGGATCAGGGCGCCGGCATGCTTGTGTCAACGGGCTTACACTACGTTTACAGTTGCCACATCGTCAGCAACTCGGCCTCACTGTTCGGCGGGGGAATCCATTTGGCCACCGGCGGGCGTTTGTATCTCACCGACAGCAGCGTTACTCACAACCAGGCGGTTCTCAGTGGCGGGGGAATTTCGCAGGGTGGGTTGGCGCTCCAGATCGCCAATTGCACGATTGCCAGCAATCGCACGACTTACCCCTACGACGGTCTCGTGTCTCCGTCGGGTGGCGGAATCTCGCTGCCTTCCGGGGCGTTGTCCGTGCTCAACAGCACCATCGCCGGTAACACGAGTACTTATGCGGGCGGGGGAATCTGCAACGGATTGTTCACGTCGGGGACCGCCGAGATTCGCAACTCGATCGTCGCCGGCAATGGCGATCTGGCCGGCGCCCCAGACGTCTTGGGGCCGTTCATTTCCACCGGATACAATCTGATCGGCAATACGAACGCCAGCACGGGATTCGGCGAGACGGGTGACCGGCTCAACGTCAATCCGCTCCTCGGCCCACTGGCCGATTACGGTGGGCCGACGCCAACCATGGCTTTGCGGGCCGGCAGCCCGGCCATTGACAAGGGCAACGCTTACGGCGTCTCCACCGATCAACGCGGCTTTTCGCGGCTGCTTGATGATCCCAGTATCCCGAATGCCGCTGACGGCTCGGACATCGGCGCGTTTGAAGTGGACCCGCGATTCCGCATCGTCGAATTGCGCCGGGTCGGCAGCGATGTCGCGCTGAGTTTGACGACCGTTCTCGGTCGAAATTATCGAGCGGAGTACACCAACAACCTGGCGTCGGGGAATTGGCCGATCTTCACGAACAATGTTCCCGGCAACGGCCACCTGCTTTGGGTGACGAACCACGGCGGCGCGAACCAGGCGAAACGCTTTTATCGCGGCGCGATTGTTCCGTGAAACGCTTTGAATCCAGCCCCGCAATGAAGACGCGCATTCCGAGTTTTTGCGGCCAAGCCCTGATGGTTGCACTGGCGTTGTTGCTGCCGAGTCGGAGCAGAGCGATTGATATCCTCGTTTACAACACGAACAACGCGGGCGCCGGTTCCCTCCGGCAGGCCATCCACGACAACCATGCGCTCGGCGGCGGCAATACCATCGTATTCACGAACATGGTCGCGGGCACCATTGCATTGGTGGGTGAACTCGTCATCCGCACCAATGTAACCATCCTGGGCCCCGGCCGCGATGTGCTCACGGTCACGGCCAATAACGCCAGCCGGGTTTTGAACATCCCCAGCGGGAATGTCGCCATCTCGGGCCTGACCATTACCCGGGGCCAGCCTTTTGCCGACGGCGGCGGCGTTTACAACGCCGGCACGCTGCACCTCACTGATTGCCTGCTTACAGTGAACACTGGGCACGGCGGCGGCGCTGTTTTCAATTCAGGCACGCTGTACCTTTCCCATTGCCTGATGGCGACGAACCGGGGGACCTTCGGCGGCGGGGTTTACAACTCGGGCACGCTGCACATTTCCGATTGCGTGTTTTCGGCGAACGGTGGTTTTTCTGACGCCGGTGCGGTATTCAGCAGCGGCAACCTGACCGCGGATCGCTGCGCGTTCGTGAACAATGAAGTCGGGCGGAGATGCGGGGCGCTGTTTATCACGAACAGCGTGGCGACCGTGAACAACTGCACGATTGCCCATAACAACGCCGGTAGTTACGAGGGCGGCGGCTTTTACAATGACGGCGGAACCCTGACTGTGACCGCGTGTACCATCGTCTCTAATAACGCCACTTTTGGGGGAGGCATTTACGGGCCCGCGACGGTTCGCAATACCATTATCGCCGGCAATGGCACAGCCAATGGCGTGGACAATTATGACGACGTGGTGGGCGCCTTCATCTCGGAGGGTTACAACCTGATCGGCATCACGAACGCCAGCACCGGCTGGGGCACGGTCGGAGACCTGCTGGGAACAGCGATTGCTCCAGTCAGTCCTTACTTGGCCCCGCTCGGACTTTATGGAGGTTCCACACCCATCATGCCGCCGCAGCCGATCAGCGGCACGGTGATTGATCGGGGCAAGAGCTTCGGCTTGACCACTGACCAGCGTGGGCGACCGCGCCCGGTTGACAACGCTTATGACAATGCGCCGCTCGGCGATGGCAGCGACATTGGCGCGGTGGAAATCAGTCCGGTGACGCAGCTCGTGACCAACACCAACGACGC
>CAZYYS010000233.1:0-9626 GCA_964651015.1 uncultured Verrucomicrobiota bacterium | reverse complement strand
GGCTTTGGAAACCTGGGAGGCGCGCGCGAATTGTTGGGTGGTGAATTTGAATACGGTTTGCTCCGCATTTATCGCGCGGCTCGGGGAAGCCAAAGTTACGCGCATGATCTAAGGTCAGTTTGACTTGAGGTTGCCTCATCGATTTTTTTCTGGCATTGAGACAGGTCGAGGAGTATTGACTGCAAGTGGGCTGGGAAACTTTCCCTAAGCCCCAGTGAGCATTCTGGTTTTACGCAGATTCATCCACTTCGCGATGCGAAGACATGACGATGATCGCAAACAAAATAGTTGATATTCTGCTCGTTGAGGACGACCCGGATGACGCCGAGTTGACATTGGCGGCACTCAAACAGCAAAACGCCGGCGGCAGGGTGGTGCATGTGATGGACGGCGATGAGGCGTTGGACTTCATTTACTCCACCAGTCTTTACGGCAATTGGGAGGCTGAAAGCGCGCCTAGAGTCATCCTGCTGGACCTGGCCCTTAGCAAAGTGAGCGGCATCGAGGTTCTGCGCGAATTGAAAAACGAGGAGCGTACCAAAAGCATCCCGGTGGTCGTCATGACGGCGAGCAAGGATGAAATGAAAATTGTTGAAAGCTACAAACTGGGCGTAAACAGTTTTGTTGTCAAACCTACCGACGTCAAATTGTACAAGCAGGTCATCGGTGATATCGGTCGGTACTGGCTTGCCATCAATCAGTCGCCGCATCATTGAAAGTCGCTGGCGACTGGATCCAAGTTGTTCCCACCCTTTACCCGCGTCCGTGGCGGTTAAAACACTGATCGAGAGGAAAGAAATACGACAACCAGCTCAGGCAAGCGTGCAGGTCGTAAGTTGCGGCTTGGTTTTGGCAAAGCAATTTGGGTTCGGAGTTAGCAATCATACGGCGACACACAAGTCAGGTCGGGTCTTACTCCTTGTCAGCGAAAGACCTTGGGCTATGATAGGCCACGGTTATTACGGCGAAATGAAATCTGAACAGCCAACCCCGGAAGGCAGGCCAGCGATTGGCAAGTCGATTCACATCCTCAACGTGGATGATTCCCCGGACTTTCGCGCTCTCGTGAAGGAGGTTTTGGAGAAGGAATCTCGTGGCTTCAAGGTCACGGAGGCAGCCAGTCGGGCGGAATTTGAATCGCGCCTGGTGGAGAACGAGTACGACCTGGTTTTGAGCGATTTCCACATGCAAGATTTCCTTGGCTTGCATGTGATTGAAGCCATTCAATCCAAAGCCCCGCGTGTCCCAGTGGTGATCTTCAGTGGCACCGGCTCCGAAGCGTCCGCGGTGGAATGCATGAAACGCGGCGCGACGGATTACGTGGTCAAGTCTCCGGAGCAAATGCAACAATTGCCGCAGACGATCCGCTCGGCCATTGAAAAGCAGCGTCTGCTGGACGAACGTTTCCAAGCGCTGGAAGCGTTGCGCGAGAGCGAAGAACGCTACCGCAGTCTGTTCGAGAACGCCCATGACGTGATTTACACTCATGATCTTGCCGGAAATTTTACTTCATTCAATAAAATGGCTGAGAGATTGAGCGGCTATTCGCGGGGTGAAGCCCTCCAGATGCATGTTGCCAAACTGTTGGCGCCGGAGCACGTGGATCGAGCTCGAGCTATGGTTGACCGCAAGCTTGCCGGCGAAGACTCCACGATTTACCAACTGGAGATCATCTCCAAAAGCGGCGAGCGGGTACCGCTCGAGGTTGCCACCAAGTTGATTTACCACCAAGGGAAACCCGTAGGCGTTCAAGGTATTGGCCGCGATATTACGGAGCGTAAGCGAGCGGATGAAGCATTGCGCAAGACAGAAGAACTGTATCGCCAGGCGATCAGTGCTGCGGGCGCAGTGCCTTATCTGCGAGAATATGCCACTGACACCTACACTTTCATGGGGCAGGGGATCCAGCAAATGACCGGTTACACACCGGAGGAGATGACGCCAAAGCATTGGAATCAGATTTCACTCCAGGTGGTTATGCGAGGCGAGGCTGCGGGATTGACCCTGGAAGAGGCCATTCAGCGGACTCGCGCGGGAGAATTCCAGCGCTGGCAGAGCGACGGTTTGTTTCTTGCCGGGGATGGCGTAAAGCGGTGGATTGCGGACACCTCCGTTGAAGTTTTGGGCGACTCAGGCAAACCGATTGGTTCCATTGGCATTTTACAGGATATTACCGAGCGTAAACGGATGGAGACGCGCAGTGTGGCATTTTCGGCGCTGGGGCAGCGGTTGAGTACCGCAACCACTGTGGAGGGGGCGGCGCGGGTCGTGGTGGAAGTAGCTGACGAATTGTTGGGCTGGGACGCCTGCTCATTCGACTTGTATTCACCGGAAGAGGACGTGGTATTTCCTATCCTGGCCATTGACATCATCAACGGTCAACGCACCGAGGCGCTTAACGATCTCGCTCGCGCTAAACCCAGCGCTATGATGCGGCGTGTGCTCGAAAAAGGGGGGCAGTTGGTGTTGCATGAAGACCCCGAAGCAGCACCGCAGGATTTTGTCCCCTTCGGTGACAAATCGCGACGCTCCGCTTCGCTTCTTTTGGTAACCATTCACCAAGGGGAGCGGGTGCTTGGGATGCTCTCCATTCAGAGTTATACGCGCAATGCCTACACTCAAGATGATCTGGCTACACTTCAAGCCCTGGCGGATCATTGCAGCGGCGCCGTGGAGCGCATCCAGGCGGAACAAAAATACCGCGCCATTTTCGAGAACGCGGTGGAAGGCATTTGTCGGACGACCCCCAACGGGCGCATTCTTGCGGCCAATCCGGCGGCAGCCCGCATGTTGGGTTACGATTCTCCTGAGGAATTGATCGCCTCTGTCACCGACCTTGGGCTACAGTTGTATCTCAAGCCTGAACACCGGGCAGAAATTGTGCGCATCGTTGAAGAGCTTGACATTCTCAAAGGATTCGAGCTTCAGCTCCGCCGCAAGGATGGCGGCGCGCTTTGGGTTTCGCTCAATGCCCGCGCCATCCGGGACGCCAGCGGAGCAGTCCTCCATTATGAATCAACGCTGGAAGATATTTCCGAACACAAGCGCACCGGGCAGGAACTTCTGCGATTGGCAACCGCCGTCGAGCAATCCACCGAGAGTATCATCATTACCGACCTCAACGGTGAAATTCAATATGTCAACCCCGCGTGCGAACGCATCGCCGGTTTGCCTCGTCATGAGTTGATCGGTCAGTCGTTTGACCTGCTCCTCAAGGGGAAGGATGTGCCGTTTTCTTTCACGGAAATCGCGGACAAAATCGGCCGCACGGGCGTGTGGACCGGAAGGTTCAGTTCACCGAAAAAAGACAACGCCCAGTTTGCGGAAGAATCCTCCATCTCACCCATTCGCAGTGCCGACGGCCAGATCATCAATTACATCGCGATCAACCGCGATGTCACCCGGGAAACGGCTTTGGAAGAGCAGGTGCGACTGGCTCAAAAAATGGAAGCTATCGGACTGTTGGCTGGTGGCGTCGCGCACGACTTCAACAACATCCTTCAAGTGATCCAGGGTTTTACGAGTCTCGCCAAGGATGAAATCAACGCGGTCGAGGAGCGAAACAATTATCTCGATCAAGTCACGCAGGCCGCCGAGCGCGCCAGTCAATTGACTCGTCAACTGCTGGCTTTTGGACGACGCCAGCCGTTGCAACGCACAGACACCGATTTAAACCAGGTTGTGAAAAATCAACTTAGCATGATCCAGCGGTTGATCGGTGAACATATCGAAGTGCATTTCGTGCCTGCGGCCGACCTTGAAAACGTCCGGGCGGATCGAAGTCAACTGGAGCAGGTGTTATTGAACCTCTGCGTCAACTCACGGGATGCCATGCCCAAAGGGGGGCGCATCGACATCCGGTCAGAAAACGTACTCATCACCGATGAGTTTCTGGAGGTCCACGCGTGGGCACGCCGCGGCCGCTACGTGGTGCTAACCGTGACGGATAGTGGGGAGGGGATGGACAAGGAAGTCGTCACGAGAATCTTTGAACCGTTCTTCACCACCAAGGCAAAGGATAAAGGCACCGGCCTGGGGTTGGCCATGGTCTATGGCATCGTCAAGCAACACGAGGGCATGGTTCATGTCGAAAGCGAGCCGGGCACCGGGACGACGTTCCGCATCTATTTGCCGGTCGCGGAGCGCGGAGCGCGTGGCGAGGGCCAGAAAACGGTCGGCATACCTGCCAAAGGGACGGAAACCGTCCTGCTCGCGGAAGACGAGCCACAGGTGCGCGCGCTGGCGATTAGAACTTTGGAGCGCGTAGGTTATCGCGTCATCGCCGCCGCCGATGGCGAAGAAGCCGTAAGATTATTCAATGAAAACGCGCAAGCCATCGACTTGTTGATCTTTGATGTGGTCATGCCGAAGATGGGCGGTCGTGAAGCGCACGATCGGATCAAGTTCTTGAAACCGGGCATCCCGGTATTGTTCTGTAGCGGCTACAGTGGAACGGCGCTCACGGCGGGTTTTGAACTGGCGCCCGACGTGTACCTGCTGCAAAAACCCTACACTGCGGATTCGCTGCTTTCTGAGATCCGCGAATTGCTTGGCGTGGCAAAATGACCAATCGCTGAATTGCGATGAAGCAGAAGTAGCGTCCGCCCTCGCAGGGCGATAAGCCGACGGTTCGGCTTACTCTTCCGGGATTCGCATTCCGTAGAACGAGCGGTAAACGAAGATCAGCGCGACGAGGAAGAAGAACACGCCGATCCCTGTTTTCACGCCCTGGTCTTTCATCGTTACGGCGATTTCCACAGCCAGCAAACCGAACAGCGACGTGAATTTGATCACCGGATTCAGCGCCACGGAGGACGTATCTTTGAAGGGGTCACCCACGGTATCACCGACCACGGTGGCGGCGTGAAGATCAGTGCCTTTCTGGCGGAGATCCACTTCGACAATTTTCTTGGCGTTGTCCCACGCTCCGCCGGCGTTCGCCATGAAGATCGCCTGGAACAAGCCGAAGAACGCGATGCCGATGAGGTAGCCGATGAAGAAATACGGATTGAAGAAGGGCAGGGCGAGCGCGAAACAGAACACGACGATGAAGATGTTCCACATACCTTTCTGCGCATAAACGGTGCAAATGCGTACTACCTCCTTGCTGTCTTTCTCCGAGGCGGTCGCGGCGCTGAGGTTCATGTTTTCCTTGATGTAAACCACCGCACGGTAAGCCCCGGTGACGACCGCCTGTGTGCTCGCGCCGGTGAACCAGTAAATCACACTGCCGCCCATGATCAGGCCGAGAATGATCTCCGGCTGTACGATTGAGAGTTTCGGGATGACGTTGCCGAAAAGATTCTCGAGCAGAATAATGATGCCGAACACCATCGTGGTTGCGCCGACAACAGCCGTGCCAATCAGCACCGGCTTGGCTGTGGCCTTGAACGTGTTGCCTGCGCCGTCGCCCTTTTCCAGTTGGTGCTTGGCGTTCTCAAAGTCTGGCGCAAAGCCAAAGTCCCGATTGATCTCCTCCTTGATGCCCTTGCGGCCCTCGATCTGGCTCAACTCATAGACAGACTGAGCGTTGTCCGTCACTGGCCCGTAGCTGTCCACGGCGATTGTCACCGGTCCCATGCCTAGAAAGCCGAATGCCACCAGGCCGAATGCAAAGATCGGCGCGGCGAACTTGAACTGATCGGGCATAAGTGCCAGCACCGATACGTTTTGCGAGAAATGATAAGAAGTGAACATCAACACCATGATGCACAGGCCCATCCAGAATGCGGAGAAATTACCGGCGACGAATCCAGAAAGGATGTTCAACGACGCGCCTCCGTGCTTGGAGCAGTTCGTAACCTCGCGGACGTGGCGCGAACTGGTGCTGACAAAGACCTTGGTAAATTCGGGGATTACTGCGCCCGCCACCGTGCCGCAGCTGATGATGATGGACAACACCCACCAGAGTTGGGGATATGCCGTGCCGTTGATCGAGATGTCACCGAGCATAAGCTTGCTCGCGACGAAGGTGATACCGATGGAAACTGCCGAAGTGATCCAGACGAGGTGGGTGAGCGGGGCTTCAAAATCAAAATCTTTCTCGGCGCCGTATTTCGCCTTGCTCAACCCCTCGTTGGCAAAATAAGAAACCAACGACGTTACGATCATCAAAGCTCGCATGACAAACAGCCAGATGATGAGCACGCCGCACACCGCTTGATTCGCTGCCAGCGCAAGCGCCAGGAACGCGATGAGCGCCACACCCGTCACGCCGTAGGTCTCGAAACCGTCTGCCGTCGGGCCCACGGAGTCGCCAGCGTTGTCACCAGTGCAATCCGCGATGACGCCCGGATTTTTCGGGTCGTCCTCAGGCAGCTTGAAGACAATCTTCATCAAGTCCGAACCGATGTCCGCGATCTTGGTGAAAATTCCTCCACAGATACGCAGCACAGAGGCCCCGAGCGACTCACCAATGGCGAATCCGATGAAGCACGGGCCGACGAGATCGCGCGGCAGAAACATGAGGATGCAAATCATGAAGAATAATTCGACGGCGACGAGCAGCAGACCGACGCTCATGCCGGAACGTAGCGGGATGCCCAGCGTGGCCAGCGGGTTGCCCTTCAGCGCAGAAAATGCGGCACGGGAATTGGAAACCGTGTTGATACGAATGCCAAACCAAGCCACGCCGTAGCTGCCGAGGATACCGAGAATGGACGCGAGGAGAATGACAATGACGTGGCCGGCGCCCATGTGCGACAGGACACCGAAATAGTAAATCATGCACGCCGCGATGAGCCCCCACAGAATGGCCAGGAATTTACCTTGCGTGAACAGGTAGGTCTTGCACGTTTCCCAGATAATGTTGGACACGTTCGCCATGCTGGCGTGAACGGGCAGGTTTTTCGTCTGGACGTATTGCACCAATCCGAACACCGCGCCGACGGCGCAAATCAAGATGCCTATATACATGAGGGCGGCGCCGGTCGTGCCGCCGAGGCCGGCAAATTTCACCGTATCGAGGGGCGGGATTTTGATGTCTGCTTCGCTGGCGTAGGCGCCCGACAAAGCGCCAAGCAGTGTGAAGATTAACACGCCCCAGAACCATAATTTGTTTTTCAGCATAAATTCAGAGGCGTGGAATATGGCAAAATGAACCGTCAGATTGCCAACAAATTTTTCGATTTGCCCCTGTTTTTGGACTTGATTTGCCATCTCGCCAGATGGAGTTCCCACTCATCTTCGGCTTACTACCGGCCTGGCATGCGGATCGAAGTCCGTTCCCGAATCCAAGCTATGTCGCGGTTCTTCGGTGAAGGATCGTTATGGTCGTGGTAATCGGGAGAGAAGGCGGTGATCGTACGCGGATCCAACCAGCGATGCGCTTCGGAATGGCCATCGGAAAAGGAAATCACTCCGCCGCGATTATGGTGACCGGCGGGAAAATTGAAGAACCGGTCGAGTTGCTCATCCATGTACACGCCAAAAAACGGCCAGCAAATGCTATCTGGGTGGACGTCCTGAAATAGAAAAATGCCACCGGGCCGGGGCAGCATCATCTCCGATTGTTTTTTGAAAATCCGGTAGCTCGTTGACAGGCGATTGTCGAAGGTGCCCTCCCAGCCCACGTAGGCGTTGAGCGCATAACTGCGCAGTTTGGGATAATTACGCCCGGCAATTTTGACCGTCTGGCGGTCGCCTGCGCAGCGATACACGCTGATCGATTTCAAGTAGGGAGCAAACAGCGCATAGTTCGGACTTAACAGCAGGTTGGCATTGATGTTGTCTGGCGCGTAATAGAACGCTCCCTGCACCCAATACTTGCTGGCCAGAGTGTTGCCATTGGGCGGCTGTCCGTTGGCCACCACCCGGTCGTTGTTGTCCCCGGCGTACATCAGCCACGTCAACGCCAACTGCCGCTGATTGTTCATGCACTGAGCGCGTTTGGCCTGAGCCTTGGCCTTGGACAACGCGGGCAGTAACAACCCGGCAAGAATTCCGATGACCACAATCACGACCAGCAACTCAATCAATGTAAAAGCCGCCTTCTCAGACCGCTTGCCCAGTTGCTCAACCAAACTGTGTGTCGTAGGAAATTGCATAATAATCTCATTGCGAATCCGGGCCTGACCAGCCCATCAGCTTCCTCAAGGCTTAACGAGGCTATATGAACAGTGGCGGCATTGCAACTCAGGAATTGTTCTGGAATTGTTCGCGCGCTTCGAAGCCTTGAGCAATTACCTTTCCCCTTGCCGCCCTTTCACCCTTTCCGCATTCTGCTCGCGCAATGGCTGCACGCCCGATTTCAGATGTTTTGAACAAGCCTGATGCTGCGTTGGAGATGACGCTGCGTCCCTCGCTGTTTTCAGAGTTCACCGGCCAGGCCAAGGTCAAGGAACGGCTTGAAATCGCGGTTGCCGCCGCCCGCAAACGCGGTGAAGCCCTTGATCATATCCTGCTCAACGGCCCGCCCGGTCTTGGCAAAACCACCCTTGCCAACATCCTCGCCAAGGCGATGGGCGCGAACCTCAAAAGCACCAGCGGCCCGACCATCGAAAAGGCGGGCGATCTCGCCGGACTCCTCACCAACTTGGAAGAAGGCGACGTTCTGTTCATCGATGAAATCCATCGCCTGCAAAAAACCATCGAGGAATACCTCTACCCGGCGATGGAGGACTTCAAACTCGACATCATCATCGATCAGGGGCCGAACGCACGGAGCGTGCGCCTGAACCTGCCGCGCTTTACCCTTGTCGGGGCCACCACCCGCAGCGGCCTGCTTACTGCGCCGCTGCTAACGCGTTTTCCCATGCGCGAACGGCTGGATTATTACCATGCCGAACAATTGCAAGCGATCGTGATACGCTCGGCGCATTTGCTGGACGTGGAAATCGAACCGGGCGGCGCCCACGAAATCGCGCGGCGTAGCCGCGGCACGCCGCGCATCGCAAACAACCTGCTCCGGCGCGTGCGCGACTACGCCCAGGTCAAACACGATGGCCGGATCACGGTCGCCGTTGCGGACAAAGCCCTTGAGATGCTTGAAATCGATCAAAACGGTCTTGATGAAATGGACAAGCGCATCCTCGAAACCATCATTGTGAAATTTGGCGGCGGCCCTGTGGGCGTGGGTTCGCTTTCCGTCGCAGTTGGCGAAGAACCGGACACTCTGGAAGAGGTCTATGAGCCGTACCTCATCATGGAAGGCTATCTCAACCGCACATCCCAAGGTCGCGTGGCCACGGAACTAAGTTACAAAAAGCTGGGATTGACCGTTGCCACTGGGAAACAAGCATCCCTCCTTTAGCAACCACTGCAGATAACCCTAACGGGCTGCCAAGGGTGATCGACAATACTGACTCTTCTTCAAACGTTGCGACTTTCAACGCGCTTCCGGCTCTCGCCGGAGGTAATGTCTCCTCTTTCGCTTAAGGCAATCTCGCCGGCGCAGGGGCAAATCAGCGCGTTGAAGCCTCCGTAAACATCACACGCACTCGGTCCTTCGCCAGTTCAGTGGAGCTTCCATGCGCATTGGCAGACGTTCGGGCTGCGAAATTTCTTGCCGATGCATAACCTCAAAGGATAATAATTGTTGGGAGAGGGCGAGGCCAATGTAGCTCAGTGGTAGAGCAACGGTTTCGTAAACCGTCGGTCGCCGGTTCAATCCCGGCCATTGGCTCCAG
>CAZYYS010000232.1:0-9627 GCA_964651015.1 uncultured Verrucomicrobiota bacterium | reverse complement strand
AGTTCATTGGCTGCGGCTGATGGGCTGGTTGACGTGCCGGGTGACACCACCTTGGCGGCGGGCACAACTGTAAAAGTCCTGCGTTGGGAATAACCGCGTCCTTTCGTGCGACTAGAACTTGCGCTTGGGCAAGCTAAAGGTTGGTTGCGGCGGTTGGACTTTTGGTACCGGTGTGGGTGGTGGTAAGGGAGACAGTTGATCCGGTGAACCAAACCCTCGCGGGCTAAAGTCCTGCAAACCGGCCGGCTGGAAAACATTTGGATTGCCAGGATTAATCCCAGTCTGGAACGGGTTCAACGCATCTTGCTTCATTTGACTGTTGAAAGGATCCAAGCTTTTTGCCGGGGTGGGAAGACGGTTTGGATTAGTTTGTGGGGTTAACGGGTCCAACGAACTGCCGGTCGAAGGAAGCGCGGATCGCGTACCCAACAATTGTCTGAATTCGTCCATCCGTTCATCCATTCGTGCCTTCTCGTCTTTGGTTCGGGTATCTTGCAACCCCACGGCCTTCATCAGGTCGGAAGTCGACAAGCCGTTGAACGTGGTCGGTCGCGTCGCCGTGCGCGCGTCTGGATTTGAACCGAACAGACCTTTCAGCATCTGGCCGGGTTTGTTGATGCCGCCATCAAATGGTTCCAACGGATCAACGGGCTGGAGCGGATCATACACGTCATTTTCTTTTTTGCCGAATGAAGCATCGGACTGCTCGTCCGTGCCGCTGCGTTTCCGTTCCAGGAATTTGTCGATCGTGGACATGGGTTTCTTTTCCTCCCCATTCTTGTCATATTCCTTGAGGCCAAAAATCTGTTCTGGTGTTGGTCCTTTTGTAATGTCGTCTGGATTTGCAAACACCCAGTTTCTTCGCAAATCATCCAACTCCTTTTCGCGCTTGCTCGGTGCCTGGCGCGGAGTTGGTGGACGGCTGGGGCCGTCAACGACAGCGCCCAAGGAACTATCCGGGTTGAGGGACTCGAATGGCCGGGAAAGGTCTTCTTCCAACTGCTTTTGGCCCGGTTGTTTGTTCCCGAATTGGTTCAAATTGGATACCACCACTCCACTTTGCGGCGAAGAAAACTCGATCTTTTGGCCCCCCTGGGCGAAAGCCATGCCCGTCGCCAGACAACTCAACGCCATTCCGATGCCGGCCGGACAAAGCCTAACCCATGCACTTGTCGCTCCAAAGCTCATTCAAGTTTTGCCACGCTAACCTGAACCCGGCAGTTAGTCAAAGTTCAAATTTCGCCAAGTCCATGGCTTTGTTTCTGAAAATAATTGGGTTCAAAAGCCGTCCTGACCAGGAAATTAATTTTCAAGAGTTGGACGGTTTTTGTCCGACCGCGCATGATAATCCATCATCAAGAAGATTTGTCTTATGAGAAGATACTTTTACCGCGCAGCACGCCTCCAAACCGGCGACAAAATGTCCAAAGACCCGGCGGCAAGGGAACTCGAAGGCCTTTTGGGCATCGGGTTGAAGGACGACGCGCTGGGGATGGCGCGGCGTGCGTTCAAGAAACCGGTCATCAGCGCCGACCTGTTCAACGCCGCGTTGGATGTCGTCCTCACGTGCGTTGCTCGCCCCAAATCGTGGACGAAGCTCATCGATTCGGCTTACGCACGACTCTCAAAACGTGGCAAACAGGCGGCTGGATTTCTGATGCTCGCCTTCCACGGCGGCATCCCCAACCACGAGGTCGCGCAGCGGTTTCTCCCAAAACGGTTCAACGGCCCGTTGGGGTTGGCCGAACTGGCTTACGCCATGGAGACGATGCTGGCGCTGGACAGAATGAACGAGGCGGAAAAGCTCGCGCACAAATTTCCTCACGCCATAAGACAGGCCCAGCATCCTATGATGAAGGCAATGCTAAGAAATCTTCTGGCAGATTATTTTGCCCGGAGCGGTGAGTGGGAAAAGGCCGCCAGCTTATGGGAAGAGCTGCGCCTGGATTCTTGTTTCGCCGAGACCGCCAATCTTGGCATCGTCGAACTTCACCTTGCGGCGGCGATGCAGGCGGCGAAGAAGGGCTTGGAGTCAGTGGAGAAATTGAAATCAAACCCCGACCCGGAACTAGCGATAATGCTCCCCGACAACGAAAAAGAACGGTGGGAGGAAGTGCAGAAGAAGTTGAACCGGCTCGGCAAGGAATTGGAAAAAGTGTTGCCAAAGCAGCAGTCGGCGGAATCTGAGATTTGAATTGGAACTTTTCGACAAAATATGAATTGGAAAAGTCAACCGCTCCAACTAGCTTTTCAGCAATGAGCAACCCTTTCTCGCGGCTCAAGCATTTTACGCCGGACGAAATCGACCCTCAAGAGAATCATGCCACTGAATGTTTGGCCGCCTGCTTGGTTTTTAGTCTGAGAATCAGACAGGAGTTCATCAAGTTTCTTTTCCGCGGCGATAAACCTTTCGAAACCGGCGGCTCTTCAGAAGTTGAAATAGTCACCCAGGAATGGATTGGAGATGGTGGTTATGTTGATTTGGTTCTGCGTAAACCAAATGTGTTTACCATCGCAGTTGAAGTTAAGGTCAAATCTCCAGAAAACTGTGACCATCATCGCAACCAGCTTCAAAACTATGGAACTTGGTTGAAAAAGGAGGGTGATGGATATACGAGATTATTTACTCTGGTTCGCGATCCGGATAAGGATTTTTGCCCAGAGGATTACGGGGCTAAACGCCACTGTTGGCGAGATCTATTCAAATACTTTCGCGGCCTGGAAACATTGAAAGAAAATCCACTGACGGAGGTGGAATCGAATTTAATATCGAATTTCTGTGAATATTTAGAAAGTGAGGGAATTGTGAGCGACTATGAAACAAAGGACTTATTTTCCTACAGTGCTGGCCTAATGGCTCAAAGAGCCATTACCGGTATTTTCAACCAAGTTGAATCCCGGCTCGAAGCCGAAGCACATGGATTTAACTGTGTCTTCATTGACGGTAAAAAAGGCTCTTGGCCACGCCTCAAGATCGCGCATCCCGACTGGAAGAAAATCTTTGGAAAGGGAAACAACCAAAAAATCTCACTCTGGTTTACATTCCCGAACAGTGGGGGAGACGAACACCTAAAACACGATTTTCTGGTTGGGATTGATCTGTGGGAAGAGGAACATGGGAACGACTGGCAACTTGTTAAATCGAAATTGCCGAGATGGTTGAAAGCATTAAAATCACAAGGGTTTGACTGGACTGTCAGTGGATCTGGGAAGAGTGAGCGGAAAAACATTCCTGCAGTCGAGATACAACTCCAACCTAAACGTATCGCTCTTGGGAAAACTGCGGAGGAACCTATTTTGAACCAAACATCACCTCAAAGCGAAGATGAGTTAGTCAATACTTTGGTAGATCGAGCAAAGCAGTTTGCCGCAATTATTTCGTCTTTGGAAACGTGAGCTGAAATCTCCCGAACCAGCGGCAGTTTATTTGAGAAGGCGAATGGCTTCGGGGCGGTGACGAAAGCGACTACTTCGCTTCTTGCCGGCCAAGCGGAACCAGTGTCGGTTCTTTGATTGTGTCAAACTTCCACACTCTTCCCTGGCGACGGCTGTATGACCTTGATTTTGGGATAACGGGCGCGGATTTGTTGTTCAATCCATTGGCGCGAATGTTCCCCACCGTGACCGAGCAGAACGGTGCGGGGTGAAACCTGGCCGACGAAGTCGAGCAGTTCGTCGCGATTGGCGTGGGCGGTAAGATCGAAATCCTGCACTTCGCAGCGTTTGGTAACTTCACCTGCGCTCCCGCTGAAGATAAACGTTTCGCCTGGTTTCGCCTTTTTGAGCCGGCCACCCGGCGTGTCGGGGTCCGCGTATCCCACAAAGAAGATGGCTTGTTTCTCGTCGCCGATCCTGCGCATAGCCAGGTCATGGGCGGCCGTGTTTTCGCTCATCATACCGGCGGTGATGACAAAGAGACGCCCGCCGGTCAGCTTCATCGTTTGCGCCTGGCCCGGTTCCAGCACGACGAGATTCAGCGCCTCGTGCAACTGGAGGTTGCTGTGGTTGCGGTGCGTGCGGTGAGCCTCCAGATCATAAATCTCCGTGAACACCCGACCCAACCCGCCGATATAAATGGGTTGATGCTTCAGTCTGCCGCTACGCGTGAGCAGCGCGAGCAGCGCAAGAATTTCCTGCGTTCGGCCCAGCGCAAAGGTGGGACTGAGCACGCTGCCCGTTCGTTTGAGCACACGGTCAATGGCCTGTGTCAATCGTTCGATTTCAGCTTCGCGCGTGAAGTTGGGCGGAACGGTCCGGTCACCACGCGTCGTTTCCATGATCAACACGTCCGCCTTCACATCTTCAAAGCGCGCGCCTTTCAGAATGGTTTGGTCACGGAAGGAAACGTCGCCCGTGAAGAAGAGCGTTTCCTTCTGACCGCGCACCATGATGCCGGCTGAACCGAGCGCGTGGCCGGCATCGTAAAATTCCAGCGTGGGCGATGAAAAGCCGGAGCGGGTTTTATGGAATGAGGCCCATTCGACTTCACGATTGTATCTGAATCCTTGGAAACGCGGAGCGATGTCATCCACCTCGTCGTGCGTGAACAACGGATATTCCTTGATACCCAATTCATCGCGCTGTCGGGTCATGACGTTGACGGAGTTATGCAACACGCGTTCAACGATGAAGTAACTCAACTCCGTCATCAGCACGTGAGCTTTGGGAAAAAAGCGCAGTGCCACGGGCAGCGAACCGACATGATCGTGGTGACAATGCGACACTACGACGGCGTCCAGCTCCTCTTTCTTGATCAGATTGTAGAGCGGCAAACTCTCCCGGCCCTCGCGTTTGGGATGAGTGCCGGCATCCATCAGCAGCCGGTGGCCTTCGATATCAACGAACCAGGCGCTGGCGCCAATGTCGCTGTCGGGGTTCAGGTTTGTGATTCGCACAAGCCGAGTGAACCACGAAATGACCCGCAGGGACACATCAAAAACCGGTTGCAGCCTGATTAATTAACCGGAGCGCGGGCTGGGCGCGAAGCGCCAGAGCCGCAGGAATTCAAACACACTGCGGCTGGTTTCCAACACAGCCGCGCTTGGGTTCATTGGCAACTTAGGGCACCACCCCAAAGACTGGAGAGATTTGAAGTTTCCGATTATTTCTCGGCACCGCCCAACATTTTTTCCATCGCCTTCTGCATCAACTGTTGGTTGTCGGCATACTGCTTGTAGCCGGCGGGCGGATCGAATTGTTTCGCGTCTGGTTTGGTGAACTGCACTTCCTTATAGCTCATCAATATGGTCGTGCCTTTCTCCTGAACTTGAATCTGGACCGGGAAATTTTTCATGTCCGTCGCGTTCCAGACGATAGCCTCCTGTTTCTGCCCCTTGTCATCGGTGACCACGACCTTGCTTTTCGTGCAAGGGTGGCCATCGATCGTTTCCTTGCCAAGTTGCGTCTTTTCCATTTTGGCCTCTTTTTCAAACGCCTCGGCTTCCTCTTTGCCGAACGGCATGTCCACATAGGATTGGAGGCCGGGGTAAATCAGATAGATCGTCTTCTTATCGGGGCGCATGACGCTGACCACGCGGTCCATGCCCATTTGTTTGAGATTGGCGGTGAGTTCGGGCGGCAGCTCGGCGCTTTTCACCTGAGTCATGTCCACCTCGGAACGAATTTTGCCGTCGAGCGAGAGGACGTTCATTGTCACGCTCATGGTTTCTTTCTGGTCTTTATCCATCACACGTACCCCGGACTTGGCGGCGAAGGTGTTGTTTGCACCAAATAGCTTGGTCAGCACGGCGTTCATCGCCGCCGAAGAACCGCCGGGCATTGGCGATTGGGCGTGGAGCGCGGAGCTTAACAGGATACCAGCCGCCCAGAAAACCAGACGCATGAAGGAAGTTTTCACAAGTTGCATAGAATTGAATTGTTTAGCGTTTATGAAAGAATAGCGGCGAACTCGATTTCCACCAGCACGAAATAAGGTTGCGCAATCGAGGAAACTCTTCACGGCCCTGCCGTGCCATCTCCCAACATCATCGCGTCCTGCGAAGGTTTTGGAGCGCGGCTGTCTCAGCCGCAGCAGTTACGACTGCCTCCGGGTATCCAAGTTCTTGGCCCATCGGCAGGCCTCGGAAGCGCTGCGGCTGAGACAGCCGCGGTCCGTCTTAGCTGCGGCTTCGCCGCGCTATGTCCTTGTCCTCAGGCCAACTCCGATTGGCCATTGACGGACGCCGTTTCTGATGGTGTTGTATGGCGCGTGAAAAATTTTCTTGATGCCCAAACTTCATGGCTTGGGGCCCGGACGACGCTGCGTGCCGGTCCCGCCCGGATCGCTTTGCTGCTGTTGCTCATGGGTTCGTGCGTCTTCCCGGCCTTGGCGCAAAAAGTTCCGGTGGTGGAAAAGACCTTGTCCAACGGGATGCGCATGCTGATGGTGGAACGACGTGATGAGCCGTCCGTGGCGGGCGGTTGGGTGGCGCATGTTGGCAGTGCCAACGAACGCCCCGGCATTACCGGCATCGCGCACCTCTTCGAGCACATGATGTTCAAGGGGACGCCGACCATCGGCACGAAGGACTACAAAAAGGATTTGGAGATCATCGCCGAGCAGGAGCGAATCCGCGATTTGATGCGCGCCGAGGAGGCGAAGATGCGGGCGGAGTATCGTCAAGGCAAGATCGACGACTTGCTCAAACCGGAAAACAAAACGCCGCGTTGGCGTGAACTGGAAAAACAGTTCAACGAACTCATCGCCCAGCAACGCGAAATCATGGTGAAGAACGAATTCGACCGGATCTACAGCACGGCCGGCGGCTCCGGCATGAACGCCTTCACTTCGGAAGATATGACCGGCTATTTCATAACTGTGCCGGCCAACAAACTGGAGCTTTGGATGTGGATGGAGTCGGAGCGTTTGCTGCGTCCGGTTTTCCGCGAGTTCTATTCCGAGCGCGATGTCGTCTTCGAAGAGCGCCGGATGCGGACGGAATCCACGCCGCTCGGAAAATTCACGGAACAATTTGAGTCCCTGTTCTGGTCATCGCATCCTTATCATTGGCCGGTTGTTGGCTGGCCGTCGGACATTCCAGCCATCAGCAAAGCGCAGGCTGACGAGTTCTATGACATCTACTACGCGCCGCAGAACATCACACTCATTCTCGTCGGTGATTTTGACCCCGCCAAAGCCCTTTCGCTGGCCGAAAAATATTTTGGCCGGATTCCTCGTGGCAAAGCCGATGCACCTGATGTCGTCACCCTCGAAGTCAAATCAGTAGCGGAGAAACGGATGAACGCGGAAGCGGAGACGAATCCGCAAGTGGATATCAACTGGCACACGGTGCCGTTTGGTAATCGTGATTCCTACCCATTGCAGGTCCTCGGACAAATTCTCTCCTCGCGCACCGGCCGGCTCTACAAAGGTTTGGTCCTTGGATCAGAAATCGCCACAGAAGTGTACGCCTATCAGGAATCGCGCAAGTGGGCGGGATTGTTCAACGCCGGCGGCGAAGTCAAAGAAGGTCACACGCCCCAGGAACTGGAGCAGGGAATTTACACGGAATTGGATAAACTCAAACGCGACGACGTCCCCGCCGAAGAATTGCAAAAGGTGAAGAACAACTTCGCCGCTGCTGAATACCGCCGGCTTTCGGCCAATCACGCCATCTTGATGCAACTGATTCAATACGATGGACGCGGCGACTGGCGCGAGATCAACGAAGCCGGCGCTAAAATCCAGGCTGTCACTGCCGCGGACATCAAGCGCGTCGTCAACGAATACTTTACCGCGGATAATCGGACTGTAGCTGTCTACACCCGAAAGGCAAAAGCGACAAAGGAGGTGAAACCGTGAGCATACCAACCGTTCCTGCACATCGAAAGGCACTCAGCCTGTTACGACCCTTGCTTGTCGGCGCATGCTTCGTCAGCGGCTTCGGCAATCTCATTGCTAACGCGGATACAATTCCTGACCGCCCGGAAAAACTTACCTTCCCGCCACTTGTATATGAACCACCCGATCCGGCGGATTATCGCGTGGCGCTCAAGACCGGTCCGATCGCCTATATCGTTCCGGACCGCGAACTGCCGCTCATCAACATCGTGGTTTATGTTCGCACCGGGGAATATCTTGATCCTGTCGGCAAGGAGGGACTCGCGAACCTCACCGGTTATCTGCTCGCCCGCGGCGGCATCAAGTCAAAGACGGCCGAGGAGTTGGAAGAGCGCCTGGCCTTTCTGGCTGCCCAGTTGAACTCCGGCGTTGGTGACACCCAGGGCAGTGTCAGTCTGAATCTCCTTTCGAAAGACCTCAACGAAGGTCTGGCGATCCTTCGCGAAGTCCTGACCACGCCCCGCTTCCAACCGGACAAGATCGCGCTGCGCAAGCAGCAGATGCTCCAGGCGATGAAGCAACGGAACGATGATTCTTCCGCCATTGAAGGCCGCGAGCGCGGGTTTCTCGCCAACGGCGAACATTTCTGGGACAATCGTTATTCAACCGCCGCTTCAGTGGAATCGCTCACCGCTGACGACCTCCGCGCGTTCCACCAGAAATGGTTTTACCCGTCGAACTTTGTCGTCGCCGCGAGTGGCGATTTTGAACGTGCTGAGATGATCGCCAAACTGGAAACGCTGTTTAGCAACTGGCCATTCAACGGCGACAAGTCACCGCCGATCCTGACTGATACCGTGTTTGCGTCGCCCGGTGTTTACCTCGTGGACAAGGACGTGAACCAAGGCCGGGTTGGCGTGATGTTGCCCGGCATCATGCGCAATAACCCGGACTACTTCCCGGTGTTGGTGATGAATGATATTCTGGGCGGCGGCGGCTTCACGTCACGCATCGTGAACCGAGTGCGGTCGGATGAAGGCCTGGCCTATTCCGCGGGTTCGAGCTTTCCCGGTGGCGTTTATTATCCGCTGCCCTTTACGGCCGGTTTTCAATCCAAGTCCCGCACCGTTGCTTACGCGACATCCATCGTGCTGGACGAAATGAAGCGGATGGCGGCGGAGCCGGTCAAAGACACGGAGTTGAATACTACCAAGCGTGAGTTCATAGATACCTTTCCGCGCATCTTCGCCACCAAATCACAGGTGGCGAACACTTTTGCGCAGGAGGAATTCACCGGTCGTTACGCGACGAATCCGGACTTCTGGAAAAAATACCGCGCCCGCTTCGACGCCGTTACCAAGGAAGATGTCCAGCGGGTCGCACAAAAGTATCTCACGCCGGAAAAATCCGTCATCCTTGTCGTCGGAGATAAAGAGGAAATCCTCAAAGGCCATCCGGATCATCCGGTCACGTTGAAATCTCTAGGCGGAGGTCATTTCACGGAACTGCCCTTGCGCGATCCGTTGACCATGAAACCGGTCGGCAAGTAGCCTCCTCGTAGCCGCCGAGGTAACGAGGCGGATTCGATCGGTCAACGCGGCCACGAACTGCGTGGGTTGGTGGGGCGCGTCACTCCGTGCGCGCCGCAACTTTGAAAAACGCCCTCCGAACGGCGCGCACGGAGTGTGACCGTCGCATAGCTAACTACGGGCAACGAGGTTTTCCCCCTCTCTTCCATCGGATGGAGGAGAGGGTCGGGGAGAGGAGGCGCGTTCTTGTTCAGAATTCCCCTCGGCACAGTATCAGGACATCGGTAACACTTTGAGCGCAGGACATGGGTAACAGTT
>CAZYYS010000231.1:0-9811 GCA_964651015.1 uncultured Verrucomicrobiota bacterium | reverse complement strand
CCCGTCCGGTTCGGAGGGAGGGGTGGCGCCAACACGCCATCCCTACCCCTATCCGACGAATCACCGTCGCAACTTTCCTTCAGAATTCCTGTAACTCTTCCCGCCCATTCCTTTTGAAAGGAGTGTGAAAGCCAAATCAGCAAACCAAGACGAAATTATGAAAACACCATACTCCACAAACGCGCGCGTAGCCGAGGTAACGAAGCGAACTCGCGAAGCGATCTACGAACCGCTTCCTGATATCGGCGGCTACGCCTTGACGCTGCTTGCCACAGCCGCGCTGTTCACCAACGCCACGCTTGCCCAATCCTGGCAGACGGTGGACAACTTCTCTTATGTTCAGGGCGCTGACAACTCCGGGCTGACTGTCACTCCGAACGGCGTTGTCTTCGCTGTCGGGACCGGCCAACCCGAAACTGGTTACCGCGGGCTGATTCGAGCCAGCGCCGATAATGGCAACACTTGGTCGCTGCTGGATGATTTCCTTTATCCGGGGCTGAATTACACGATCCATTCCGGGATCATCTCCGATGCTGCGGGAAATCTTTACGTCGCTGGAACCGCTTACGACGACGGCAGTGCCAACGGCGGGCGGTTTCATTGGATCGTCCGGCGCAGTACAAACGGCGGGGCGACGTGGTCCATCGTGGATGATTTCGCTCCCGGTGGCCAGTTGACTCAGGCCAACGCCATCACTGCGGACGCAACTGGCAACGTGTACGTTGCTGGTTATGCCGATTACGGCAACGGCACTTTCGCCTGGACGATCCGCAAAGGCGTCGGCGGAGTTGGCTTCGCCACCGTGGACAGTCTTATCTCCAACGACTATCCGGGCCCACGTGGAATCTACGCGCATCCGACGGCCGGAATTTTTGCAGTTGGTCCTGGCAAGGTCACCATCAAGCGAGTCACGTCGCAGGCATGGATTGTTCGCCGCAGCACGAACGGCGGGGCCAGTTGGTCCGACGTGGACACCTTCCAACTCTCAAGTGGCCAGTCGTCGATCGCTCTTGGAGTTGGCGGCGACGCGTCAGGCAACGTCTATGTGGTGGGGCGCGGCACCGTCATCAACAAGAACAAATCTGCTTCCCACTGGCTCGTCCGCAAGAGCGCGAACGGCGCCACTTCTTGGAGTACCGTGGATGATTACCAACTCGCCGCGAACTACAACAGCGAGGCGCACTGTTTCGTGACGGATGCCAATGGCAATCTTTTGGTCGCGGGCCAGGCCAGCAGCAGCGCAGGCACGCCTTGGATAGTCCGCCAGAGTTCCGGTGGCACAGGCGCGTGGACAACGGTTGACAATGTTGCCAATGCCGCGCCGTTTGCGATCGCGGGAAATTCTTCAGGCAACGTCTTCGTCGGCGGCGCGGGCAGCGCCGGTTGGCTGGTGAGAAGACGCTAGACGCAAGGCCAACCGGACCGTGCAATTGTTTGCCGGAAGCAAAAACAAACCACATGAAAACCACAGTTCAATACACTATTCTCGCAGCTACGCTGTTGCTTGCACCACTCGCCCTGGCTGGCGTAACTGTTTCTGTCCGTCATTTTTTCTCCGGCGAGGTTGCGGGTCCTGTCTATGAGGGACAGGGCGTTAACGGCCTGGTTCTGGGAACCAACGGTAATCTTTACGTAACGGCGACGGCCGGGGGCGAGGGCGCAGGCTGGAACGGCGGGTGCGGGACTATCTCTCGAATGGGCTCCGATGGTTCGTTCACTGTGATGCATTCCTTCAGCGGCAGCGATGGAAAATCGCCCGGAGGTCCAGGCCGCCCCGACATCTACGGCAATGGGCCCGTACTGGTTCAGGGCCTCGACGGGAACTTTTATGGAGCGACCTACGCAGGAGGCATCAATTTTGATCCTTCTTTTAATTGCTACATTGAGTCCCCAACTGGCCGTGGCACGATCTTCCGCGTTGCGCCCGATGGCAACCTAACCACTCTCGTCAGTTTCAACGGGACGAACGGAAGTCGGCCCAACTCGCTTATCCTGGCTCAGGACGGCAATTTTTATGGAACCACACTCGGCGATGATGGGGAAAACACGTTCGGCACCGCGTTCCGAATGACGCCCGACGGCACGTTGACGACACTTTTCTCGTTCAATGGCACCAATGGAGGCAACCCCAGTTCGCTCGTGCAAGGCAAGGACGGCAATTTCTATGGCACCGCGCACATATGGCGCGACGACTCCCCGTATCCCTACGGCGGTGTATTCAAAATGACGCCCAGCGGCCAGGTAAGCCGATTCGCCTCATTCACGGACACAAACGCATGGGGACCTTTTTCTCTCATGCAGGCCAGTGATGGAAATTTTTATGGCACGACATATTATGGTGGAGTCCGGACCGTTAATGTTAATAATGGGGCGATCGTATACTGGGGTACAATCTTCAAGCTCACTTCCGGGGGCAAACTCACCACACTCGTCGCTTTTACTGGGTCGAATGGCGCCTGGCCGATTGCTCCATTAATTGAGGGGACTGATGGGAATTTCTATGGAGCAACTGCTCAAGGCGGCATTCATACCCAAGCGGTCCCGGAAGGTTTCGGAACATTGTTCAGAATGACGCCCGAAGGCAAGCTGACCACGCTGTTTTTCTTCAACGGCACCCAAGGCACCCAACCCTGGTCTGCTCTGATGCAGGCTGGCGACGGGAGTTTTTACGGCACAACAGGCTACTACGGCGGCGCTCAGGGCCTCGATTTTGGTCCCGGGGAAATCTTTCAAATGCGCGTGACCGGCGCCGAGTCACCTAAGATCATCAGCACAAGCCAATCCGGGGATAATTTTACGCTGACCTGGCTTGCACTTGTAGGTCGCTCTTATCAACTTCAGTTCAACACCAATTTGACTCAGCCCAACTGGAAAAATGTCGGCGGCCCCCTCACTGCAACGAACACCGTCGCCAGTGCGTCGGACGTAATCAGCGCGAATCCACAGCGCTTCTATCGCATCGCGCTGCTGCCGTGACGGCGGGTGGCAAACTCGATTCTTATGAATTTTCCTTTCCTTGATTTTCAAGAGCTGAACAACGAACTGGTGCTGAACTGGACCAACGCCGGATTCAATTTGCAAACCGCGCCCGCCGTCACCGGCCCGTTCACCAACCTGCCCGCCGCGACCAGTCCTTACACCAATTCCCTGACCGCCCCGCAACAATTCTTCCGGTTGATTGGGAATTGATTGGGGAGCGCGCGGCGTCTCGCGTGCCGTTTTCGGCGTCGCGCCGAAAACACTCCTCCCGGTACCGAAGCGCCATCCCTACGCGGTTGTCAGGCCAGGAGCAGTCGGCGCGACGCCGACTGCGGCAACCGGGACGGTCGCGCTCCCCATTTGCAAACCGCGCCCGCCGCCACCGGCCCGTTTATCTAAATCCGGCGGTTGGAACCGCAAATACGCCAAATACGCGAAGGCGGAAGCAAAACACCCAAACACCCAACGCAATCCCTCACCCAATGGGTGGGAACTGTTGCTGCTTCAATCTGTGGCCTGTTCGCGTGGTTCGCGTGGTTCGCGGTTCCAACTGCTGCTTTTAGGTTCACCAACCTGCCCGCCGCGACCAATCCTTACACCAATCCCCTCACCGCCCCGCAGCAATTCTTCCGGCTGATTTCAAACTGAACTCCGTTCACGGCTGCTTGCGTCTTTCCAGGATTCCCTGCAACTCGGCGATGATCGCCAAATCCTTGGGCCGGCCCGCGGCGCGCTTAAGCACGATCAGCTTGTCGAGATTCAGCAATCGGAATCGGACGCCGAACCCGTTCACTTCAGCAGTATGCAGCAGCAAATCCTCATAAGCACCGCCGCCAGTCGCTTCGCCCAGCAGATCGAGGTCGCCGAAAGATGTGGTGAGGGTGAAGTTCAGCCCGTTGCGGATGGTGCGTTCGTCCCACTGAAAGGGCAGTCCCCCCGGCGCGCCGCGCAAATACGGCTGATGTGCTTGAAGGGCCACTGCCAGCCGCCGGATGTTTTCGCGGTGACGGGCATAGACCACGTCCAAGTCTTGGGTGATGAACGCCGAACCGTGCAACGTGCCCGCTACTCCGCCGACGACAATGAACTCCACGCCGGCGACTGTGAGTGTGGCCAGGGCTTTCTCAAAGTCCGTGACCATGGTTCAGCGGGTTTGCCCAGCCACGAGCGGGCGGAACCGGCCAATGAAGCGCGTGGCATTGACAAGTTGCTGGGCGCGCTGCTCCGTGCTCAACCGGAGGTTCTTTTCCACCAACGTAAAATCAATGTCCCGCTTGAAAACTTCCAGCACGGGATCAAACGCCTCCGCCGTCGGGCCGGAAACCGTGCCGAGCGGTTCCGCCGCTTCGTGAAGCTCGTCAGCTTGCATGATTAGAGCTTAAGGCGAGTCTCGTTCGCTCGCAACGACTGTTTCGAAATCGAGTGTTCTTCAAGCAATCCGCCCCCGCGCCTTGATTTTCAAAAGCTGAACAACGAACTGGTGTTGAGCTGGACGAACAGCGGATTCTGTTTGCAAACCGCGACTGCCGCCACCGGCCCGTTCACCAACCTGCCCGTCGCGACTCGCCCCGTGAGATAAGACCAATCGCCGCGATAACCCGACCACTACCGTCGCTATCTCATGGGGCAGGTTCCTACACCCATCCCCTCACCCCCTCGCAACAATTCTTCTGGTTGATTTCAAATTGACACCCGCGAACAAATGGAATCACGTGAAAATGATTCCTCATCTTCGCTTGAGATAAGAACGGGCGGCATTGCCGCCAAAAAACTGCTCTCGCCCGGGGGCTGACATCTGACGCGTATGATCGTCAACCAGTCTGAACACCTGCTCGTAACTACCGGCCAACAGGCTGACAGGCCAGTCGGAACCGTACATCAGGCGATCCTCACCGAACGCAGAGAAGACAATGTCGAGATACGGTTTGAAATCACCCGGCCTCCAGTTCGAGTGATCTGCTTCCGTGACCATGCCGGAAACCTTGCAACACACGTTTGGCGCTTTTGCCAGTTCGCGGATTTGCTCCCGCCACAGCGAGAGCACACCGCTCTTGATGAGCGGCTTCGCAATATGATCGAGCACGAACGGTTGTTCGGGAAATCGGTTCACCAGTTCAATCGCGGCGGGAAGTTGCTTGGGAAAGATGAGGATGTCGTAGGTGAGGTTGAACGCCTTGAGCCTGCGGATGCCGCAGAGGAAATTCGGACGCAACATGAAGTTCACGTCCGGCTCATCCTGCACGACATGGCGCACGCCGACGAATTTTGGATGCCGGGACAGTTCAGTGAGTTCGCTTTCGACGGTATCGGACTGTAAATCCACCCAGCCTACAACGCCTTTGATAATCGGTGAATGGTCAGCGAGCGTCAGCAACCAACGCGATTCTTCGAGTGTCTGCCGCGCTTGCACGGCGATGCAGCCGTCGAGTCCGGTCTTCGCCAGCAACGGCGCCAAGTCATCCGGCAGCCAGTCGCGATGGAGCGGCGAACCTTTCGGAATCCACGGATATTGTTCTGCGTCGTACCGCCAGAAATGTTGGTGTGAGTCGATTTTCATTGTCTTGGTAGTAGGAGCCGACGTGAGGAGGCTCTGAAAAAGTTCGGCCAATTCGTATTCAAGAAAGTGTGAGCCTCGTTACCTCGTCTCCTACACAGTAACGATGGCCTTGATCACCCCAGTCTCTGGTTTGAGCCAGTTCGGGAATTCGCCGATCATGTTGTCAAAATTGGCACGGTGCGTAATCCACGGACGCGTGTCGATCTGCCCTTCCTCGATCAGTTTGATGATGCGCGTGAAATCTGGTCCGAGGGCGTTGCGACTGGCGAGCAGCGTCAACTCGCGACGATGCATCACCGGCGCGTGCGGGAAGGAAACTTCCTGTAGCGTGATGCCGACATAAACCAGCCGACCCGCACGGGCGCAATAATTCAGGGCATGACCCATTGACTTGTTGCTGCCGGTGGCGTCGATCACCACATCGGCAAGTTGGCCGTTGGTCAACTCTCCCAGTTGCTTCAGTTCCTCGCCGTCGCCCTTGGTCAGAATGGTATCGGGCACACCCATGCGTTCGCGAACAAATGAGAGGCGCTGATCGTTCATGTCCATGACAATGGTCTTTGCGCCGGAAAGCTTCGCAAATTCGATGACAGAAAGACCAATCGGTCCCGCGCCGATGACTAGAACATTTTCACCGGGTTGCGGGCTGGCGCGGTTGACCGCGTGGCAACCGATGGCGAGAGTCTCGACCAACGCACATTGCTCGGAAGTTAGCTTGTTTGCCGGATGCAGCTTGCGCGCTGGGAGTAGCATTCGCTCAGTCATGCCGCCGTCCGTCATCACGCCCAGCACCTTGAGGTTTTCGCAGCAGTTGCCGTGACCCTGGTGACACGCATAGCATTGCTGACAGTTCATGTAGGGTTCCACCGAGCAACGATCACCCACTTTCACCTCGGCAACACCTGATCCGACAGCGAGCACCTCAACGCCGAGTTCGTGCCCGGGAATACGCGGGTAGGAGAAGAACGGCATCTTGCCGAGGTAACCGCTGTAGTCAGTCCCGCAAATGCCGATGCGATGAACGCGAACCAACACGTCGCCTGCCCCCGGTGGTGTCGCCTCTGGAATGTCGATGCAACGAAAGTGTTGAGGTTTTTCGAGTTGAATTGCTTTCATGATTTCAAAGCTGGCTTAACCTTCAGCGAGACGATCCGTTCCCTTTCTCTGTTCCAAACCACCGGACGGCATTCTCAATGATTCGAAGCACGTGCTCGTTCTTGAACACCGGATAGAGTTCATGTCCTGGGCGGAAATAAACGATTTTGCCGCGGCCGAGATTCCAGACGGCTCCGCTGCGAAACCATTCGCCGGTCTTCCAGCGCTCTTCGAAAACGACCGCATCGGGCTCCGGCACGTGGAACGGTTCGTCGTACATCTCCGTCTGCGGGATGGCAAATTCGAGTGGAACGCCGCGCGCGATCGGATGATCAGGCAGAAGAATTCGCACGTGGCTGGGTTGTCCGTCCGGACGATAGGCCGGAAAGCAACAATTGGGCAGGGTGAGCCGGATCTCGACCGCCTGGTCAGGCGGTTTGCGATAAATCACCGATGGAGTGCGCAGCGTCGTATATGCCGGTGCGGTGCGAAAGTTGGCAAATAGATTCGTCTCGACGAACACCGCCGTTGCACGTTCCGCCGGGACGAGCGCCGCGAGTGCGTCCGCGCGGGCGCGTTCACGCATGGCCTCAACAAACGGCTGTGACCAATGCGCCGAATGCAGCATCAGCAGCGCGAGTTTGCCGTCCTTCACGCGTTGCACGATTTCTCGTGCCGTCTTAGGTGTGATCTCGTCCTGACGCTGGTGACCCCACCAGATGACAATGTCGAAGTTATCCAAGCCGCTCAGGCCTTGCTGCGGATCATCGAGGGCTGTGGATTTGACCTCGAAGTCAGCCGATCTACGCAAGTGCCCGGCGATTTCGTTGCCTAAGAAGTTTGTGTAGGCTTGTTTCTGTGCCGGCTGCTGCTCATCCCACACCAACACGCGGATCGGAGCAGAGTGAGAGACGGCCACGGTCAGGAGTTGGACAACGGAAACCGCCGCGATGATTGGTAGCTTCATACGCTTGACGATCATTCCACCTCTTTCTCGGTGTTCAGTTGTTTTTCGCCAACCCCTCTAAATGGCCAGTGATTCTCACGGGCTTGGAAATTTGCCGCACTTCAGCCAGCAATTGCTGGTCAATCGGTTCTTCAATCCACCTTGCCCAATGCTTGATGTCTCCTGTATTCGGGCTGCCGGTAACGGTCGTCATAATTGAAACTCATGAGTTGTTTTTGCCAGCCATCGTTCCTGCGGAGAACGCAGACCGCCCGGGAACCACTCGCGTAACTGATGGCTGCGTAGAATCATTTGCCCCAGCGACACGCGTGGCGGCAATGGCGCGAACCCCTCCCCATCCGGCAGATGAAGGTCCGAGCTGGGCGCTCTCGGCGCGTCATGGATTTCGCAGGAGCCGGAGGAGGGTTTCGTATATTTCTCGAGTGCCATATTTCAGAAACAATTGCTCATAGCGTGGCTCAGACAGGTCCAGACCATTCCGGCGAATAAGTACTTCCACATCCTCGGCGTCTTTGGAAGTCCGGTGCGGGCGCGCCTGTTTGAGTGCGTGGAGCTTCAGCGCGAGCAGGTTGTCGAGACAAGGAATCCTGCCACATCTGCTCGAATGTTGGCTCGTCCACAAACATCAAGTCCAGTCCGTCCCCGCCTCCCTCCTGGTTGAACTGGGCGAAGGCATTCGTCTCGCCGAATAATTTCAAACCCGCGGCTGCGATACGGAAGAACCAGGAATCGTGATCGTCACGCCGGACAAGGAAATCGACATCAAACGTTGCGCGCGTGTGACCATGCGCGGCGACCGCATAGCCACCGATGATCAGGAATCGGAGCGGCGGCGCTTCATTGCCCAAGCGGATGAAGTCGATCAGGTCCATGCGTCACGGACTCTAGTTATTCTCCCGCAATCCTTCAAGGTGTCCGATGTTTTTCACCGGCTTGAAAATCTCCAGCACTTCGGCGAGCAACTGTCGATCGATTGGTTCTGTGATCCACTTTGCCCACTTCTTAATGTTCTCCGGGTTGGCGCTGCCGGCGATGGTGGTGGTGATGTCGGAATTGGCAACTGAGAATTGGAGCGCAAGCTTGGCAATATCGTCACCCTTTTTTACGCAATGTTCAGCGGCTTTGCGGGCGGCGGCCTTCACATCCTCTGGCTCCTTCAGCCAAGCGGGCAACGGCGCGTTCGTTAGCAAGCGAGCGCTGAATGGACCGGCGTTCATGACTCCGATGCCCTTGGCCTTGAGGTAAGGAATCGTTTCGTCGGCAAATCGGGTGTTCTGCAACGTGTATTGATTGTAACTCAACACACAATCCACGTCGGTCTGGTCGCAAATGAACCGAAAAACCTTTTGCGGATAACCACTGAAGCCGACGAAACGCACTTTGCCCCGTTGCTGGATTTTACGGAGCGCAGGAATGGTCTCATCGACGATCTGTTGCATTTCGACAAACTCGATGTCGTGGCAGAGAATGATGTCGAGATGATCGGTGCCGAGCCGGTGCAGGCTTACGTCCACGCTTTCGGCGACGCGTTTGGCGCTGAAGTCGAAGTGTTGGAGATCGTAACGTCCGAGCTTGGTGCAAAGCGTATAGCTGTTTCGCGGCACGTCGCGGAGGGCGATGCCGAGCAACACTTCGCTCATGCCGCGACCGTAGAACGGCGAGGTGTCGATGAAGTTGAGTCCGCAATCAAGCGCGACACGGACGCTGCGGAGCGCTTCGTCGAGATTCACTTTGCGAAACTCCTGCCCGAGGGAGCTGGCCCCGAAGCTCAGGATCGGAAGTTGGAGACCGGTTTCACCGAGTAGGCGCGTTTGCATCCTGAGTCACGCGGTTCGGCAGCCAATCGTCAGCAGCACATTCGCCCACAATGCCTGGTCGCCGGTTTGAATCGTCAGCGCATGATCGGAGGATTCGACCGAGGCGTAGAAATCCCATTTCAGAATCGGCTCCAGCTTGAGCTTTAGTCGCGCCTCCTTCACCACTTTGCGAAACTCATTCCATACTGGTGGCTCGCCTTTCTTCGCGTAGGGATCATCGGCCGGGATGCCCATTGTGTTGACATGGTCCACAGGCACGGCGCTCAGCACAGCGCGCAGCACCTGCGTCACCGTTACAATGCCGGGCGACAGATTTAGGCAAACCAACTCAGCTTTCGGGCCGCGCTTGGTGGAAGCGGGATAGTTGCCGTCGGCGATGAGAATCTTCGCGTGATG
>CAZYYS010000230.1:0-9817 GCA_964651015.1 uncultured Verrucomicrobiota bacterium | reverse complement strand
GTGGCTTGGATCAGCGGCGCCGCGTCGGGCATGGGCGAGGGCATCGCGCGGTTGTTTGCCCGCGAGGGCGCCGCCGTCGCGCTGGTGGACGTGCAAACCGCCAAGGGCAAGGCCGTTGCCGAGGAAATTCGCGCCGAAGGCGGTCGGGCGGTATTCATTGAGTGCGATGTTAGGCACGAGGCCGCGGTTCGCGCTTCGATGGACCAGACGGCAAGAGAATTCGGCGGGCTGCAGACCATCGTGAACTGCGCGGGCATTGTCCAGGTCAAGCTCCTGCACGAACTGGACGTGGCCGACTGGGACCGATTGATGGATATCAACGTCAAGTCGATCTTCCTGTCGATCAAACACGGTATCGCGCACTTGAAGAAAAATCCGCGCAGTTACGTGGTGAACATCGGCTCGATCGGAAGTTTCATCAGCCAAAGCTCCACTCCCGCGTACATCGCGTCCAAGGGCGCCGTGCTGATGTTGAGCAAGTCAATCGCACTCGACTACGCCGCCGACGGCGTGCGTTGTAATTGTGTCTGTCCCGGGATCACCGACACGCCGATGCTCCGCGAGCACCTGAACGCGACTGCAGATCCGGAGGCCACGTTGCGGAATCGACTGCGCCGCGTGCCGATGGGTGTGCCCCTGACACCGCACGACATCGCCAAGGCCGTGCTCTATTTCTCCTGCGAAGACTCCGCCGGCGTCACGGGGACATCGCTTGTTATCGACGGCGGTTACCTCGCGGCGGCCGAGTGGGAACACCCGGGCAAAACCCGATTCATGGAACCGCTATGAGGCAGGATACGCGACGTTCATGGTGGGACCGCAGCGCCGCCAACCCTGTGAAGTCATCCTATGGTCATGGATTACCAGCGACGGTTGAGAGCCGGAATCAGGTATTGCGCTTGAAGTTGGAGCGTATTACTATTGCGACATGAATACTATTTCGCTCAAATTGCCGGATCGACTGCTGGAACTGCTCGAACAGGAGTCCCGGGCGCGGCGCACCACCAAGTCATCGCTGGTACGGGAGTGTTTGGAAAAAACACTGGCCACCCGCTCCCCGAGCGGCGAGGCCACCTGCTACGACTTGGCACGTGACCTGGCTGGATCGGTGAAGGGACTGCCTCGCGACCTCGCCACCAACCCGAAGTATCTGGAGGGCTTTGGCCGGTGAAAGACGCGGTACTGCTCGATACCGGGCCGCTGGTGACCTTTCTCGCTGCCGGGCTGAGACATCATGACTGGATTTGCGAACAGTGGCAGCGTCTGCGCCCGCCGCTGTTCACCTGCGAGCCAGTGCTGACGGAAGCCGCCTTCCTCCTCAAACGCGAAGGCCGGGAAACCGACTCGCTTTTTGCCCTTTTGGAGCGCGGCGTGTTGCGAGTGGGTCTGGAAATCGAGGATCAACTGTCGGACCTGCGCGTGTTGATGCGCCGCTATCGGGATCGTCCCATGTCCCTTGCTGATGCCTGCCTTGTCCGGCTCGCGGAATTGCACCCCGGCGGCGTCATCTTCACTCTTGACGTGGATTTTCGCATTTATCGCCGCCACGGCAACAAGGTCATTCCCGTGTTGATGCCGGAGGAATGAAACGATGAAGCAGACCAACTTCGATAAATTTCTGGCGGAGCAAATGACAGAACACGGCTTCGCGGCCGCTTTCCGGAAAGCGGCACGGAGTGGGATCGAAAACTTCGCTAGCCACCGCCGGCCACCGCCCGCCGGACGGCTTCCTGGAAATCACAAACCCGGACCAGCGCGTGAAATCTCTGGGAGTCCATGGGGCGCGATCATCATGCCGAACGCCAATAAGCAGCTTTGGTAACAATCAATGAAGTCTTGCCCCTAAGTTCCGGATGCTGCTAAACAACAGTAAATAAGCCCTGATCAATACTCGCCTATGAAATCATCATCACTTCTCTCTCGTCGTGAATTTGCGCGGCAAACGGTTTCCGCGCTTGGCCTTGCTCTGGTGGGCCTCGAAATAAATACCCTGGCCCAGACCTCCACGCGACATCGCTTTCTTTGCTGCGATTACCAGGGCAACAAGGTTGCCATCATTGCGGCGGATGGCTCAATTGAATGGGAGTTTGCCACGCAGACGCCGCAGGATTGCTGGCTGTTGCCGAATGGCAACGTGCTCTTTTGTTACAGCAAAGGCGCCAGAGAAGTGTCCCGCGACAAGCAGGTGGTCTGGGAATACAAAGCCCCGGACAAGGCGCAATGTCATTCCTGTCAGCCGTTACCCGACGGCCGCGTGCTGGTCGCGGAATGCGGCATGAGCCGGGTGATAGAAGCCGGGCGCGACGGCCAAGTGGCAAAGGAAATCAAAGTGGCCTCGCAAGCCAAGAACATGGGACACCAGTTCCGGGGCACGCGCAAAACGGCGGACGGCCATTATTGGGTCTGCTTGATGGACGAAAAGAAGATCGTCGAACTCTCATCCGATGGCGCGCTGCTCCGTGAGATCCCGGTGGATGGATTTCCACATGCCGCGATCAAGCTGCCGAACGGACATCTGCTCGTCACGCTTGGAACCGCCGGGAAGGTCATCGAACTCGATGCCGACCTGAAAATCGTCTGGCAGCTCGGCGAAAATGAAATACCGGGAAACCCGCTACGACTGCCCGCCGGTTGCCAGCGTTTGCCCAATGGGAATACCATCGTGTGCAACTATCTTCCCGGCCAATTCATGGGCAAACAACCACAGGCTTTTGAAGTGACCCGGGACAAACGCGTCGTTTGGGAATTTACCGACCACGCGCACTTCAAGACGGTGAATCAGATCTATCTCCTCGACGCCCCCGCCGACGGGAAGAAAGCCGAAGTGTTCCGTTGAAAATCAACTGAAAGGATCGAAGTGAAACCAGCCAAACACAAAAAGAGTCCCCGCGTAATTCGGCGCGCTTTTACGCTGCGATTGAAACCGAAGTCGTTCGCCAAGTACAAACATTACCACGATAACATCTGGCCGGAACTTGTCCGGGAAATCGAAGCTTGTGGTATAGCGCAAATCACCACCTTCGAGAACAACCTGCAGCTTTTCCTTTACTCGGAGATTTACGACAAGAAGGGTTGGGACAAGTTGTGGAATTCCAAGATCCACGATAAGTGGGCCAAGTGCATGGAGCCGCTGATGCAATTTCGTTCCGATGGCAAAGTTGATGCCGGTCCGTTGCGTCAGATTTTTCATTTGGAGACGGCGGCCGGCCGACCGAAGAAAAAGAGTGCATCAAAGTCAAAGTGAGCGTCTCCTTAAAGGGCAAAGTGGCCGTGGTCACGGGCGCGGGGCGAGGGCTTGGACGACAGACGGCGCTTGTGCTGGCCGCGCACGGAGCCGAAGTCGTCGCAGTTGCTCGCAATGAAGAGCAAGTGCGCGAAACCGAGCAAGCCATCCAACAAGCCGGCGGTGTGGCGCACGCGATACCTGCCGATATCAGCCGGTCCGAAGCCGTGGAGGAACTGAGGAAGGAAGTTGAACAACGTTTTGGCGGAGTTTCGATTTTGGTAAACGCGGCAGGAATTTTCGGTCCGATTCAACTCGTCAAGGACAGTGATGCGAAACGATGGACTGATACCTTGGCCGTCAATTTATTCGGTCCGTATTTTACTTGTCGCGCATTTGTCGGCGGAATGATTCGAAACCGCTGGGGCCGAATCGTCAACTTCACTTCGGCTGCCGCGCTGCATCCGCCCGGTCCGCTCAACAGCGCTTACGCGACGAGCAAAGTGGCTCTCAATCAATTCACGCGACATCTCGCCGCCGAACTGGAAGGAACGGGCGTAACTGCGAATGTTCTGCATCCGGGCGACGTGAAGACGGAGATGTGGGCCACAATCAGGGCCGAAGCCGAACAGATGGGACCGGAAGCGGAGGGTTATCGGAATTGGGTGCGTTGGGTGGAAAAGACTGGCGGTGACGATCCGCAAAAGGCAGCTGACCTCGTGCTCCGTTTGGTGAGCGATGCGGCCACAACCGTCAATGGCAAGTTTCTTTGGATTGAAAACGGTTTGCAATCGCCGATTCCAAGTTGGGGCGATGTTGCTGGCGCTCAACCTTGGCGCAAAGCGTAATTCCGATGAGGGAGCAAACGCCCAGAGAAGTCGGTGCGAACTGGCGCCGCTTGCTGACATTCGACGAGGTCGGCGTAGTGGTGGCATTGTTGAGCGTGTGCGGCCTCTTGTGGATGCTCGCCGGCGATCAATTCGTACAGCCCGCGAATTTGTTGCAGGTCGCCCGGCAAGCTTCGAGTTACGGCATCATGGCGGTCGGCATGGTGCTGTTGTTGTCCATGGGCGAGATTGACCTGTCGGTCGGCGCGATTCTGACCCTGGTCAATATCGTCACAGCGGTCGCGTTGCGCGAAGGGTTGCCGATGCCGCTCGCTGTTGTCATGGGTTTGGCGACCGGCGCGACGTGTGGCCTCGTCAATGGCTCGCTGAGTGTGCTACTGCGAGTCCCGACGATCATCGTTACGTTGGGCACGCTGAGTGTCTTTCGCGGTCTCGCGCTCGTGTTGTCCAAGGCGACACCGGTCGGCAATTTTCCCAAAGACAACCTGCTGTTCGATCTCGGCAGCGGTAACCTTCTGGGCGTGCCCACGAGTGTGTTGGTCATGCTTGCGGTTGGTTTGCTGGGGCACGTAATCCTGAGCCAGACGGCGTTCGGTTGGCGCGCGCAGGCGATCGGAAGCAACGCGCAGGCCGCGCGATTCTCGGGCATCCCGCTCGACCGCTATCGCGTGGCAGCCATGACGATCATGGGCTTGGTGGCCGGCATCGCCGGAGTCATGGAACTGGCGTTCCTCCAGTCGGGCAGTCCGACGACCGGACAGGGATATGAACTCTACGTGATCGCCTCGGCAGTCATCGGCGGCACGGCCCTGACCGGCGGCAGCGGTTCGGTGGTGGGCGGGATTCTTGGGGCGCTATTGATTGCTGTGATCCGAAACGGCTTGGTGCTATTGGAATTTTCCGCTTATTGGGGCACCGTCGTCACCGGCGCCGTTATTATTGCCGCCGTGGCCATCGGCGGTTGGGTGAAAAGAAGACAAACAAAATGAAACTCAGAGATACCGAGACACCGGATGTGAAGTCGTGGTTCCAAATGTTCAGCCGCATTTCACTTCCTCTCTTCCTGCTCTTGGCGCTTACTATTAGTTGCAACAAGCCGCCTCCCGGTGACGACTCAGCGAAACCCAATGGCAAACTGAAGTTTGGTTACGTGCTGCATGGTTTCAACGATTTCACGCAAGTTATCAAACAGGGCGCGGAAGACGCAGCGCGGGCCGAGAGCGTGTCCGTTGATGTGGTCGGGCCGGCGGGCTTTTCAGCGACCAGCGACGCCATTGCGATGTTCGAGGGGATGACGCAAAAAAAGGTCAACGGTCTGGTGGTCGTGCCGATGCCCGGTGAGGTGTGGGTCACACCGATTCGCCAGGCGACCGGGGCCGGCATCCCGGTGCTCACGGCCAACGTCACCAGTCCCGGATCGACGGCCACGGCGTGGTTCGGACAAGACGAATACGCGAGCGGAGTGATTCTGGCCACCGAGTTGCGCAAGTTTCTCTCCGCTCAAAACAAGGAGGAAGGCCGGATCATTGTCGGCATGTGCGCACCCGGGGTGGGTGTGCTGGTCGAACGTTTCCAGGGCTTTAAGAAAGGCATGGCCGGAACGAAATACCAGATCAGCGAACCTTTCGACGTCAACACCGAGAACACGGCCAACTACGGCGCATGGGAAAATCTGGCCGCAGCGAATCCCAATACGGTGGCCATCGTCGGGCTGTGTTCCATGGACTTGCCGAATCTGGCCAAACTGAAAGTGCGAACGAAAGGTCAGTGGCTCGTTGGCGGATACGATCTGGGCCGCGAGACGCTCGACGCGGTCAAGGCTGGCACCGTGCAGGTTGTCGTCGGCCAGCATCCTTACCTGCAAGGCTACCTGCCGGTCCTCGCTCTGGCCAGGCACTTGCGCGACAAGCAACCACTTCCGCAAGGTTGGGTCGATATCGGCACCGAAGTTGTCACACGGGAAAACGTCGATGCCATCTACGGACGTGAAACCGACGAAAAGAAACAAACGCAGTGGTACGCTGACTATGTGGCAAAGCACTTCGCTGATTTGAAAGCCGTGGCCAAACCTCTGCCACAACCCAGAAAGTAGCGTGTGCTAACTGGGCCAGTATAGTGTTCACGTTTTGACGCGGACTTGATTGACACCTTTCCTGCTGGCTATCGGCAGGATTTGGGGAGAAGCTCGGTTGCAATCGCCTTTTTTCTTTTGCTGATGGATCTTCAGGCACACTCTACCGAATGAACGCCGATCCGAATCGGTTCTTCCCTAACTGGGGAGCAGCGAAACGGCATTCCCAATCAATTGCCGCGTTCACGCTGATCGAGCTCTTGGTTGTCATCGCAATTATCGCCATTCTCGCCGCGCTGTTGCTGCCGGCCCTGTCGTCGGCGAAAGAGAAGGCCCAGCGTGTCGCCTGCAAGAACAACATGCGACAATGCATCCTGGCAATCCACATTTACGGCGGCGATTACCAGGATCGCGTTCCTTCGGGCCGGGAAAATGCCGGTCAGTGGCACTCGGTGCGCATCTCCAATCAAGGCTGGACGAATCTCGTCCAGTACTCCGGCAACCAACGGATACTTGACTGTCCCAACTTCCGTTGGAATCCGAACGCTTCACCGCTGCGCTATAATCCGACGTGGGGGTTTCTGATCGGTTATCAATATCTCGGTGACGCGGTGCCCACGGGCGGCCAGGAATACCGCTGGCTTTCCCCAACGAAAGTCAGCCAAACCGGGACGAACACGATCCTCGCTGATGCGAACCATTGGGGAAACGATGGCTTCATCTCCGTGCCTCATACGCGAGGCGGCGGGCTTCATCAAAATCAACACTCCTATTTCTACAACTCGACCGTCAAGACTCCTGTCGTCATGGGGGCACAAGGAGGCAATGTCGGCCTGTTGGATGGTTCGGTCACGTGGAAATCCGTCCGCCAGATGGCGACCAACCAGGCCTCGTCGTACGTTTTCTATTGGGGCTATTGGTGATCACCATTGATCAGGATAAATCCACGGCGATTCGTCTCCTCACGGCACCGATCGAACGCGCCAGAAGTTGTTCGTGCCGGCCACCGGCGCGTTGGTGAACAGCAGCACGCCGCTGACGGTCATGGTGTTGGTTTCCAGCCCAACCCAACTGATGGGCGGTAACAGACTGAAGGCGCGGTCGAGCGCGTAATGGGTGGCGGGATCGCCGATATAGGACAATTGCATGTCACCGCCGGACACGCGCCTGCCGGTAAGCTGGTTGAAGCCCGGCGCGTCACCCAGGACCGCGCGAACGATGTATGGCGAAACCTTCCCGCCCGCTGTCGTGAGATCGCCGCCCACATAAAGCTCGCTGCCCGACACCGCCAGCGCACGCACAGGGACATTATATTTACCCGGCCCATCACCCATCCCGGAACCCAGGACGCTCCAACTGCTCCCGTTCCATTTGGCAATGAAATTGGCTTCGCTCCCGCCCGCCGCTGTGAACCCGCCGCCCGCATACAGGTCGCTGCCCAACACCGCCAGCGCCCACACAACGCCGTCCATCCCCGAATTGAGCGCGCTCCAACTGCTCCCATTCCATTTGGCGATGTTGGTCGCAGCAACCCCGTCCGCCGTCGTGAAGTAGCCTCCCGCATACAGGTCGCTACCCGACACTGCCAGCGCATACACAACACCGTAGTTCATCCCCGAACCCAGCGCGCTCCAACTGTTCCCGTTCCATTTGGCTATGTTTGTAGCCGACACCCCGCCCGCCGTCGTGAAGGAGCCTCCCGCGTACAGATCGCTGCCCGACACCGCCAGCGCATCCACAGTGCCGTCCACCCCCGAACCCAACGGGCTCCAACTGATCCCGTTCCATTTGGCGATATTGGTGGCCAACTCCTCGCCCATCGTCTTGAAAGAGCCTCCCGCATACAGATCGCTGCCCGACACCGCTAGCGCAGATACATAGCCACCTGGGTTCATCCCCGAACCCAGTGCGATCCAACTGCTCCCGTTCCATTTGGCGATGTTATTTGCCGCGCTCCCGCCCGCCATCGTGAAACTGCCCCCCGCATACACGTCGCTGCCTGATACGGCCAGTTCCCACACACGTCCGTCCATTCCCGAACCCAGCGAGCTCCAACTGTCCCCGTCCCATTTGGCGATGTTAGTGGCCGCAATTCCGCCCACCATCGTGAAAGAGCCTCCCGCATACACGTCGCTGCCCGACACCGCCAGCGCAGACACAGAGCCACCTAGGTTCATCCCCGAACCCAACGCGCTCCAACTGCTCCCGTTCCATTTGGCAATGTAATAGGCCGCGATCCAGCTCGTCGTCGTGAAACTGCCCCCCGCATACAGGTCGCTGCCCGACACCGCCAGTGCTGACACAGTGCCATCCATCCCCGAACCCAGCGGGCTCCAACTGCTCCCGTTCCATTTGGCGATGTTAGTCGCCGCGATCCAGCCCGCCATCGTGAAAGAGCCCCCCACATACACGTCGCTGCCCGACACCGCCAGCGCAGACACAGAGCCACCCCAGTTCAGCCCCGAACCCAGCGCACTCCAACCGCTCCCGTTCCATTTGGCGATGGAATTGGCCGCGCTCCCACCCGCCGTTGTGAAGGAGCCGCCCACATACAGGTCGCTGTTCGACACCGCCAGCGCATTCACGGAGCCGCCGTAATACGGCTCAAAGGCTGGGGCGGTGATCCCCTCACCCAGCGCGCTCCAACTGCTGCCGTTCCATTTGGCGATGTAGTTGGCCGAAACGCCACCCGCATTTGTGAAATTGCCCCCGGCATACAAGTCGCTGCCCGACACCGCCAGCGCAGTCACAGAGCCACCTAGGTTCATCCCCGAACCCAACGCGCTCCAACTGCTCCCGTTCCATTTGGCGATGGAATTGGCTGCGACTCCGCCCGCCGTCGTGAAGTAGCCACCGGCATACAGGTCGCTGCCCGACACCGCCAGCGCAGTCACAGTGCCATCTATCCCCTCACCCAGCGCGCTCCAACTGTTCCCGTTCCATGTGGCGATGTTAGTGGCCGAAACGCCACCCGCCGTCGTGAAGCCGCCACCCGCAAACAGGTTGCTGCCCGACACCGCCAGCGCACGCACTTCGCCATCTATCCCCAAGCCGAGTGCACTCCAACGGCTCCCATTCCATTTGGCGATGCGGTTAGCAAACACATCTCCGACTATCGTGAAGCCGCCAACGATGTAGAGATTGCCTGAACCATCCACCACCGCCGCGGAAACCGTGCCGTTTGCGCCGGGGAAGCCCCCCATGCTGATCCAGTTGGCATCGCTGAACGTCGGGTCAATCCGCACCGGGTAAGTGGCGTCGGCGTCATCCACCAAAACGGCGAGCCTTTTCGTTGTAGGAGCCGACGTGAAGAGGCTCTGACTCGTTTCTGCTTTCTGCTTTCCGGTTTCTGAATTTGATTTGAGACTCGTTACCTCGTCTCCTACAGAAAGAATTTCCATCCGCGCGGGTAGTTCGCGGCCCGTGGCATCGGTGGCGCGCAGCCGGTTGTAGGCGAGCTTGCGCCCGGAGTTTTCCAGCACGAGTTGCACGCCATTCGCCAGCGGTTCAGCCTGCGCGCCGGTCAACGCCAGTTCCACGCGCAATGGGTCGTCACGAGCGGGCATCCCCCTCAACCGGCCTTCGGCCACCATATACCCCCACGGGGGCGAAAGACCGGGTGGGGGGGCGGGCCGGTGCCACGATCATCCGCGGCGCGGATGATCGTGCGTCGGG
>CAZYYS010000229.1:0-9818 GCA_964651015.1 uncultured Verrucomicrobiota bacterium | reverse complement strand
CTTTTCTGGCGCTGGCTTTTTCGAGCGAATTGTCCGGCACCTCTGCTATTGGGTCGGCGGATAGGGTAATCGATACTCGGGATTCTGCTGCTTCCAACGCCAATCAGACTCCTGTTCAGGAGTCAGCGGAGTGATGCATCCAGCCGTCAGTAAACAGCAACTCACAACCAGCAGCGTCAATGCTCCTACATTCAATGCGCCACACTTTGCCTCGTCATTGAGTAACCAGACGCAAGGCGAAACGGCGCCACTTGTAGGACAGGTAACACGCAAGGGAACATCTTTCAGAAGATTGAACTCAACTGCGGCTGAACCGTCGCCGGCTTCAATTCATCCATTGCTACAGTAGGGCAGGGAACATCCTGAGAAGTGGATTGTATGTTTACATGGCGTGCCCCGATCTTTTGCAGCCGCTCACTGACGGCGCGGTGCGCCAGTTCCGGTCGGTTGCAGTCGCGGCTCAGGTGACCGAGATACAGGTGGCGTAATTCAGCAGAGACAATCTGCTCTGCGGCGTCCGCTGCTGCGTCATTTGAAAGATGTCCATGCCGGCCCAGGATGCGTTGTTTGAGACTCCAGGGGCGACGCGTGTCTTCCTGCAGAAGTTTCAGGTCGTGGTTTGCTTCAAGCAAGAGCACTTGTGCGGTGCGAACTCGTTCGATCACGAGCTTGGTGGCATGGCCAAGGTCGGTCAGAAAACCGATATTGCCGGCGGCGGTGCGTAACAAAAATCCGACAGGATCGCAGGCGTCGTGCGGGACGGCAAACGCGTCCACGGTGATGTCGCCGACCTCGAAGCTCGCACCGGTGGTGAACACACAACACTCGAATTGCATTTGAAGCTGGAATTCGATTGCCTCCTTTGTCAGCCGGTTGCAATAGAGCGGGACCTTCAGTTTTGCGCCAAGGCCAACCAATCCCTGAATGTGGTCGGAGTGCTCATGCGTGATCAGGATGCCGGTCAGACTTTCCGGCGCGCGGCCGATCGTGGCGAGGCGCTGGCGAATCTGGCGGCCGCTGAAACCGGCATCAATCAGGATGCGCGTCTCCGCCGTTTCCAGATAAGCGCAGTTGCCGCCGGAACCGCTGCCGAGGATCGTCAATTGAACAGCCACGTGGTGACGTTAGTACGACACCGGCGACGTAGCAAGATTTTCCCTCAAAGTCAGGCTGTCGCATGTGGGAACTTCCGCATGAGCAGTCGGGGTGCCGTTTTCTTGCTTGTGTAAACGTCGGCTGGGATTACAGTGAACCCATGGCACAGGGTTTACATTTGGCCCAGAGGATGACGCAGTCGCAGGTGCTCGCACCGCAGATGCTGCAATCGCTGGCTTTGTTGCAGGCCCAAACACTCGAGTTGAAGGCGTTGGTGGAGCAGGAGCTGCAACAAAATCCGGTCTTGGAGGAAGTGCCTCCCGCCGAGCTTGAGCAGCAGGAAAAGGTCGCTGAGGAAGGTAACGACCAGGTCGATCAAATTGATCCCACCGAGCCGCCGGCGGATGTCAATTTTGATCCCGCCACGGAAAAACCCAACGATGAACCGGTTGATGACTTTCAGGCGGAGTTCGAGAAACTGGTTCAGCTTGATCAAGAATGGCGGGACAATCTGACTGAGACCAACGCCCGGATTCGCAGTTCACCTGATGACGAAGAAAAGCGCCAGTTCATGTTTGATTCACTGGTGGCCGGCACGTCGCTGCAGGAGTCGTTGCTGGAGCAGGTGCGCCTGTCCAACGTCCCTGAAGATCAAGTCCCCATCGCCGAAATGCTCATCGGCAACATCGACGACCAGGGTTATCTCAAGGCCTCAGTTGAAGAACTGGCGCTGTCCACTGGACTGACGGCTGATAAAGTCTTGGAAGTGTTGAAAATCGTCCAATCCTTCGACCCGCCCGGCATCGGAGCGCGGGATTTGCAGGAATGCTTGCGGCTGCAATTGGAGCGCGCCGGGCAGACAGATACGGTGGAATACCGGATCATTACGAGTTACATGGACGCCTTGGGGAAGCGCCGCATCCCGGAAATCGCTCGCGGCCTGGGGTTGGGTGTTGATGAAGTGCAGGAGGCGTTGGAGCGCATTGCCTGTCTGGAGCCGCGTCCCGGACGCGCTTTCGTTCCGGACAACAATCAGTACATCTCGCCGGAAATCTTCGTGCAAAAAATCGGCGACGAGTTTGTGGTGACGAATAACAACGAGCAGATTCCCCATCTGCGAATCAGCAATGCCTACAAGGACCTGATGGCCCAGGGCGGCAATTCGGCGGAAGTGCGCAGTTACATCCGGGAAAAGATCCGCGCCGGAAAATTCCTGATCAAGAGTCTGCACCAACGGCAGACGACGATCTTGAACATCGCCAAGGAGATCGTTGCGCGCCAGCGCGAGTTCATGGAAAAGGGTGTGACCCATCTCAAGCCCCTGACGATGCAGCCGGTGGCCGAAGCCGTGGGCGTACACGAAACCACTGTCAGCCGGGCGGTTTCCGGAAAATACATGCAAACCCCGCAGGGCGTGTTTGAGATGAAATACTTTTTCACCGGCGGCATTCAGACTTCCGACGGTGTGGGAGTTTCCAACACCACGGTCAAGGACATGGTGGCGGAGATGTTCCGCAACGAAGACCCGGCCAAACCGCTATCCGACCAGGAGATCGTGAAGATGCTGTCCGACAAGGGAATCGTCATTGCCCGCCGGACCGTGGCCAAGTACCGCTCCGAGCTCAACATCCTACCTTCAAACCTGCGCAAGGTTTATTGAATTAGCTCCTGATCGCTCAAGGTTTTTCGGGCCTACCGCTGCTGTCAATCGAGTCCTCGGAAAAAATACAGCATGCCACTGTCAAGCAGTGGGGAAGAAAGATGGTTATTTTGCAAATGAGGACCCTTTCATCGCCGGCAATCTGACCGTCGCGGATGCGCAGGATGCGCCGGGCGTTTTTGGCCACGTCCTATGTTTTGGCCCCGTTTATGGCAAAATCGAAAATGTCGAAATTGCGCGGGTCACCAGCGGCTTTGGCGGCGTAGTCTGGTCTGAGCGGCTGGGAGAGAATGAACGGCACCATTTCCTCGTAGCGCCCTCCGTGCGAACGCAGCCCGCCGTGCAGTGCCCTCAAATCGTGGTATTCCGGTGTGCGACCGAGCACAACATTGCGCCCGGACAGCACGGCCAGTTCTCCGAGGCGATCAGCGGGCAGTTCCAGTTTCCGGCCTGCGGTGTCGCGGTCATAGACTTCGGTAACGCCTGGCAGGTCCATAAGCCAATTCCTCACCGCTTCCAACAAAGATGTACCCCTCACCCCGGCCCTCTCCCCAGCCAGGGGAGTGGGAGAACCACTCTCGGTGAGCGGCAAGTGAACGACGGCAAACGAACCAAGCGCGCCATGATGTACGACGTAGGGGTCGGTGATCGGCAGGATGACGCGAAAGCCCGTTCCGAATTTCTCCGTGAGCCGCGATTCAAGATAGATTACGTTGGGTGACCCGTCGGGCATTTGTTTGGCGTTCATGCCGTGATCGGCCGTGAGACCAATGATAGCGCCGAGCTCGAGCAGCCGACCCAACTCATTATCGATGGCGGCGTAGAAGTCGAGCGACTCCGGCATCTCCGGCGCGTACGCGTGTTGCATGTAGTCGGTGGTGGAAAGATAGAGAAAATCGGCCAGGCGTTGTTCCAGCAAGGCAACCCCCGACCTGAAGACGTAAAGGCTGGCCTCGCCGCTGTAAATCTGTGGGGTCGGACGGCCAACGATAGTTTCCACGTTCTCGATGCCGTGAGTCAGTTTTGTCGCCTGATTCGCTTTCTCGGAGGAGAACGCAATTCCCGAAAGATTGTGGCTGAAAATGTCACGGAGCTTTTCCTTGGCCGTGACAACACCGACTTTTCTACCTGCGTCCGCCGCCGCCGCGAGAACGGTTTCGGCACGCAGATATTTCGCCGAGTTCATCATTACTTCCTGGCCGGTGGTGGCATCGTAAAAAAAATTTCCACTGATGCCGTGAATCGAAGGCGGGACTCCGGTGACGATTGAAGAATTATTGACGTTGGTGAAGGAGGGCAGGGCACCGCGAGCCATGCCGCGATAACCATGCACAGCCATTCGTTGGAGATTTGGCATCCGGCCGCGCGCCAGGGTCGCGTCCAGATATTCGTCAGCGGAGCCGTCCAAGCAGATGACGACGATGGGACGCGCGGGTGGATGGTAGGTTCGCCCGTTAACCGAAAAAGAATTCGTGGCTGGAGCAGTCATGCGGGAATCATTTCGGCGTCACAGGATTTGCGGGTGGCGGTCAGCGCCTCCGCGAAGCGGTTGACGAATTCTTCGATGGCCTTCGAGTCGTGAGCCAGCGAGAGATAAAGTTTCGTGCCCATGGGATTAAGGAAAACACCGGCGCGCAGCAGCGCCAACATGAAGGCGCGTCCGCGTGCCCGGTCGGAAGCGAGCCAGCTTCGCTGGTCGTTGACTGGCTCCGCTGAAAAGGCAACCTGCGCCAGCGGGCCGTCGCCAAGGATTTGTCCGAATTCGCCTTGCGCTTTCAAAACTTCCGCCATCTGTCGGCGCAATTGCATCCCAGCTTCACGAAAGCCCGGATAAACACCGCACTCCGAAAGAACGGCAATCGTCGCGACCGCCGCCGCGCAGGAGACGGGATTGCCACCGCCCGTAGATGCGGACCAGACGTAGTGCGGCCCGGGCAGCCGAGCCTCGGATACGACTTCCATCAACTCAGCCCGTCCACCGTAAGCGCCGATTGGGAAACCACCGCCCAGCGCCTTGCCGTAAGCCACGAGGTCGGGCGTAACTCCGTAATATTCCTGCGCTCCGCCCAAGGCCAGTCGGAAGCCGGTGACGACCTCATCGAAAATCAAAACCACGCCATGCCGTTCGGTCACCGCGCGGAGACCAGCGAGAAAGCCAGGCAACGGAGCGATGCAGCGATGAAGTGGCTCGACGATGACTGCCGCGATTTCGTTAGCGTGCTCGGAAATGATTGTTTCCGTCTTGGGCAGATCGTTAAATGGCGCGGTCAACACATCCCGCTCCACCCACGCAGCGCCGGCGCCGGAGGGGTCGGACTTGGGGAGCACAGTTGGTTTTCCGGCCAACAGGCTGGTGACGCCGACCGGATGCTGGCCATGATATGCGCCTTCAAATTTCAAAACCTTGGGCCGCCCGGTTGCTCCCTGTGCGATGCGCAGGCAGAGCATCGTGGCTTCCGTGCCAGACGCGACAAGGCGAATCTTTTCCGCGCATGGACTGAGCGACTGAATGCGCTCGGCCAGTTCAACGGCGCGAGCATTTACCGCCGCAAAATTTGCTCCGTTGCGAGCTTGGCGCGTGGCAGCTTCGATAACTTTGGGATGCGCGTGTCCCACCAGTGCGGCACCCCAGGCCATGGTCATGTCTAGAAACTCACGTCCGTCGGTGTTCCAAACGCGGCAGCCCTTGCCCCGCTGCAACACGGGAACGAGATCGGCGGGAATTCCATATTCGCCGTTTGAGCCGGCGGGGAAAGTTCGCAATGCCCGTTCTCGATAGCTGGCTTTCATTTTGTTAGTTGGATTCCCATCTCCTTCATCGTTTCGCCGACAGCCAGGAGCAGGGCGTGAATGTCGGCTTCAAAAATGCGACCAATGCTGCCGATGCGGAACGTGTCCGCCTGACTGATTTTGCCGGGATAAATGATGAATCCCTTGTCGCTCAACCGTCGATAGAACTCGCCGAACGTGAACTTGGGATCGTTCGGGAAATAAAACGAGGTGATGATGTAGCTTTGAATCTTCGGATCGAGAAAGACACGGAAGCCCAGCTTCGTCATCCCGCCAATCAGGATCTGGTGGTTGCGTCGGTAGCGTGCGCCGCGTGACGCCACACCGCCCTCGAGCTCGAGTTCACGCAACGCCTGGTCGAAGGCGAGAATCGAATGGGTCGGTGGTGTGTATCGAAACTGATCGTTCTTTTCGAATCCTCGTAACTGGCCAATCAAGTCAAGACTTAGACTGCGGGCGCAGCCTTCGTTGGCCAGCAGAGCTGATCGTCGTGCAATCACAAACGAAAATCCGGGCACGCCTTCGACACATTTGTTCGCCGACGAAATGAGAAAATCAACCCCCCCGACGGTGAAATCGATCGGAATCCCGGCGAATGTACTCATGGCATCGACGACATAAGCGCAACCGTGGCGCTTCGTGATCTGACCGATTTCATCAATGGGATTCAGGATGCCAGTCGTGGTTTCGCAGTGAACAACTGCGACGTGCGTGATTGACTTGTCCGAGGAAAGTGTGTGTTCAAGAGCCACGGGGTCGTTCGGCATATCCTCAGGCGTTCGCAAAACGACGTGGGAGATCTTTGCGTGTTGCAGCATCAGCACAATGCGTTCACCGTAAGCGCCGTTGGCAAGAACTGCGACCTTGCCGTTTGGCGGGACGCACGTGGCAAAGACCGCTTCGACCCCAAACGTGCCGCTGCCTTGGAGCAAGATACATTCGTAACCGGTTTCGCGCGACACTCCGGCGATGGCAAGGAGTTGTTCGCGTACTTTTTTGACAACCGCGTTGAATTCAAAGTGCCATGAACCGGCGTCCCGCAACATGGCTTGCTTGACGTTGAGGCTGGTGGTGAGCGGGCCTGGGGTAAAAAGAATTTTATCTTTGGCCGTAGGGAGAGGGGAAGCGTTTTCCATCGGAAAAAAGCTACAGCGCGGTCAGCGAGTCGCTCGGAAGGCGTCGGTCACAGGTTTGCCAATCCAACATTCAGGTGGTCGCAGTCCGAAAATGTATGCCACCGTGACAGCGGTATCATAAGTGTTGACCGGTTTCTTGATTTCCTTGCCGACGGCGACACCTGGTCCGGCGATGATCCAAGGTATTTCGATCTCGGCCATCGTGGCGCCGCCGTGGCCCTTTTTGACGCCGCCGTGATCAGCGGTGATGATGAGGATCGTCTGCTGCCAGATACCCGCGTCTTTCAACCCTTGAATCACGTCGCCGATCAGTTTATCTGCCACCTCCACTGACGCATAGTATTCGGGCGTGCCGTGGCCAATCTCATGGCCGACGTGATCGACGTGATCAAGATGGATGAAAGTAAAAGTAGGTTTCTTCTCTTTGATGTAGGCAACGGCGTGGTGCGCGGCATTTGTAGGCCCCTCGCTGTCCTCGATCACATTTGCCGCCTTTCGCTCAAACAACCGTCCGAAATCGTTCCAGTCGTGAAAGCAGGCAATGATCGACTTGGGGTTTTGTTCACGCAACTGACCGAAGATGGTCGGGAAAATTCCGCCCGAACCGACGGCCGTAGGTGCGATATCGAACTTGTTCGTCTGCCAGTCATTGGAAGTAACCCCGTGTTGCTCTGGTCCCGCGCCCATGATCATCGAGGCCCAGTTTGGGCTGCTGGAGGTTGGCATGACTCCACGAGCGTGCATGGTGTAAGCACCTTCTTTCATCAGTTGGCGTATAACCGGCGTTTTTGCCGTCAGGACGCCGTTGGGGCTCATACCATCGCAACCGATGATCACGACATGCTTGGCGCCCGCAACTGCGGCGAAGTTACGAATTTCAAAACTGCCGAGGAGAACGGCGCCGAGAACAACGGCCAGAAACGTTTTCAAGATGGGGTCGCGCATTTTCATAGTCATTTAATCGACTCGATTCTGCGAGACAGGAAGCCATAACGATCAGGTGAACACAAGCACAACTCACATTCCCTGACCCGGCGAATTGACGCGGCCGTTCGTGCACTCCGGACGCCCTTCAGAAGCGCCAAAAGAATCAATACGGCTGCGTGCGATCCTGGTCCTGCGAAGTCTCAAAGGCACGGACATAGTTCATGCCGCCCTTGATCCATTCCACGTGGCCGTCACACATGAGAATGTTCAAGCCCGCCAGACCGTGATTGTCACATTTGTCGGGAAAGTTGTTGTGATCTGGTTCCGCTGGATTAGAAGTGAAGCGGTCACCGTCGAAAATCAACCAGATGCGATCAGGTCCTATGATCTGACCTTGGAGTCCAAAGGCGCTATTGACATGGCGATAGCGCGCCACAGAACTCTCTGACTTTTTGATGCCTTCGGCGGAAAAGGTCTGGCCATAATAAGAGATGGTGCTGGTTGTGCCGTTGTGATTGTTCATGAACCCGAAGATTTCGTAACTGACACCACGCAAATCAGCGTCACGCGTCCGTTGGCCGCGCGCCCGTTTGTAGTCCGCCTGCTTTAACATATCCGCCAACACGGTGCGCCGGTTGTAGGGATGGGTGGCGAGATTGGTGCTGATGAAATTATCAGTGTTGGGGCAAATAAACACCGATCGGGCGAGGCCGGCGGAAATGTAGTCCGGATAGAGCCAGGTCAAATCGTCGTCGCTGTCGTGATGCGTTCCCGACAGATAAGTCCGTGAGTCATCCGACGCGTACATCAACGCGCCCACGCCCATTTGTTTGAGATTGCTCAGGCAAGCCGTGCGCTTCGCCTTGTCCTTTGCTGTGCTCAGGGCCGGCAACAACAGTCCCGCCAGGATGGCGATGATGGCGATGACGACCAACAGTTCGATGAGTGTGAAAGCACTCGCTGCCCCTGAATGCGCGAGCGAATTAGGGCGTGGATCGGCCTTCGTCTTGTGAAATCTCGTAAGCACGCAAGTAAACATTACCGCCCTTGACCCACTTGGCTGAACCATCGCACATCTGCATGTTGACTCCATCCGCCCCGTGGTTGTCATTTTTGTCGGGATAATTGTTGATCGCGCCGGGCCCTGCACGGTCGCCATCGAAGATCAAATAAATGTCCGAAGGGCCGAAAACCTGGCCCTTGAGCCCAAAAGCATTATATTGATGCACCCAGCGCCGCACGGAACTTTCGGTCTTTCGGGTGGTCCAGTTCATAAACGCATTAATTTCATAACTGACACCGCGCAGGTCCAGATCGCGAGTTCGGGGATTTTGAGCGCGTTTGTACGGCGCCTGCCAGGTCAGATCCAGCAACACTGTCCGGCCGCGAACCGTGGTCAGATTGGTGCCGATGAAATTATCGGTGGAAGGGCAGACGAAAACTGAGCGCGCAAACGCGCCAGAAATATAATCCGGGTAAAGCCACGTAATATCATCGCTTCCATCGTCGGGTGTTCCGGATAACCAGCCGCCGGGATTGTCTGACGCGTACATGATCGACCCAAGCCCAATTTGTTTGAGGTTGTTAAGGCAGGCGACTCGCTTGGTTTTTTCCTTTGCCCGGCCTAGCGTAGGCAGCAGCAATCCTGCCAGGATGGCAATGATGGCGATAACCACCAGCAGTTCGATGAGGGTGAAAGCTAGAGCAGCGGCTCTTTGAGGGCAAGCCGGGCGGCGACGTGAATATTGAATCGCAACTTTCATAACTCTCAGAAGCTGCTTGATGGAAACTGACCAGCGATCTTCTCCCATTGTTTGGCGGATTTGTCAATCTTGGCGAACAAATCGAAAACGACGAGAGCAGCGGGCAATGCTTCTTTGTTTCGGCCTGTTATTGCTTTTTACCCAATACGGCTTTTCTTTCTTGCGCAACTGGGTCGTTGGTTTTCTAATCGACTCGGATGAGATTGGCTTTTGGAGATGAATTTGTTTCGTTGGGCTTGTCTCCGAGGTTTCAAGCGAATTGGTCGGGGAAATTAAGCGAACCTTTCCGACAGTCGATCAGTCCATTATTCGCTTTTGCAACTGATGAATTGTAAGGCCTTTTGAATCGTCATCACTCAATATGAAAATTGTCCAACTAAACCGGATTTGTTTTGTGTTTGCGGCGCTTTGTGCCGGCACCTTGCTCGCCGAGCCACCGACTACATT
>CAZYYS010000228.1:0-9865 GCA_964651015.1 uncultured Verrucomicrobiota bacterium | reverse complement strand
CAGCGCCGTGCGGATGGTGATGCAGGTGTCCAGATTGCCGTTGAAGCTGAAGTAACCCAGACAACCGCCATACGGCCCGCGCGGCGTGCCTTCGAGGTCTGCGATGATCTACATGGCGCGAATCTTTGGTGCGCCGCTCACCGTGCCCGCCGGAAAAGTCGCGCGTATCAGATCGTAGGGCGTTTTGCCGGCGGAAAGTTTCCCCTCCACGCCCGACACGATGTGCATCTGCCGCTGGCCGACGGACAGGAACTGGTGCTGTGCGCTACACGTAGCCCGAACCGGAACATCGGCTAGTGGTGGAGAAACTAGGCTTGGAGTTGCCAGCCTAACCGCCCCTGCGCATCCGCTCGCCACAGGTCGCGAGACGCAAAGCAAAAAGAGACGAAGTCAAAAATGTAGTGGAGATCTCTTGAACCGTTGGCTTGCAAACCAACGCCTTTCGCTCCCGCCCCCACCTCATCCATGAAATTTCGGTTAGCTGGTTCAGACCGACTCAAAGGATTACTTCCAACCGACACACTGCGGCGTGGCTCCCGATTTTAGCCCTGCGCCGTCAACTCGATGATCTCTCTCAAGGATGTTGCGGGACGAAATCCGGTCGCCTTGGCCAGTTTGTCGATGAGCGGTTTGCGGCGGAGCATATCCTCAAAGCCCGGCGCGTAAGCTTCATTGTAGGAAACCAGTTCGATGGGTGAGGTCGAATACAAAATTTCAACAACTTGTTTGGCCAGATCGCCGATGCTGACTTCTTCCGTGCTGCCCACGTTGAACACTTCGCCGCGCGCGGCGGGACAGTTTTGCAGGCGCACCAACGCTTCCACAGTGTCACGTACATGGCAAAAGCAACGGGTCTGGCGGCCATCGCCGAAGACCTTGAGCGGCTGCCCGTTCTTGGCGGCGGCAATGAAGCGTGGCAGGACCATGCCGTACCGGCCCGTCTGCCGTGGCCCAACCGTGTTGAACAAGCGGGCGATCACCACCGGCAAGCCTCGTTCCCGGGCAAAAGCCATTGTCAGAAATTCATCCATCAATTTGGAGCAGGCGTAACTCCATCGGCTATGCTGCGGCGGACCAATCAATAAATCATCGCCTTCACCGAAGGCCGGTTTCTTACTCTTGCCATAGACTTCGGAAGTGGACGCCAGTAAGACCGGCACACGGTGCGGTGCGGCAGCTTCCAAAATGATTTCCGTCTCATGCAAGTTGGTTTCGAGGACATGAATCGGCGATTTGACCACCAGGTCCACTCCCACCGCCGCCGCCAGATGGTAAATTGATTCCGCTTTTGCCGTAAGCTCGCCCAGTTCACCGCATGTGGACACTTTGGCGTGAATGAATCGCAAATCCGGATTGGCGAGGACTGCAACAAGATTGTCACGGCTCCCAGTCGAGCAATCATCAATGACCGTCACGGCCTTGCCGTCGGCCAACAGTCTTTCCACCAGATGCGAACCGATGAAGCCGGCGCCGCCGGTGACCAGCACATGCGAGGATGGAGAATGGAGAATGGAGAATGGCATTATCTCAGCGAGGAAGGGAGATGGAGCATGGAGAACGATAAAGCCTGCCGAGTGTTTTCATCTTGCGCTCTTGCAGAAGTCGTCTGCTCTTTCGATCGTGTTGTTAATCATGCCGCCCAGAGACCGCCAGGCGGCATCGTGGTCGCGATATTGTGCCGCTGCGATGTAACCACAGTCCAGCGCATCATCCAGCCATGACTGCGTTTCGGTCGCTTCGCCGAGTGGATCGGTCAGCTTGCTCACGAAGGAGGCGGGATAGCGTCGGTGTGCCCATGCCTCGGCGATCATGGATTTCACCGCTCGGGAAGAACGCCGGATCTGGTCGGTGAAGGAGTAGCATTCTTCACGCTGGAATGTCTGCGAAAGCTTGAAAATGCGCTGCGCCTCCTGACGGGAAAGCTGATAGACTTTCAGATCACGAAAGTTCCGGATAATTGCCATGACGGTTTCCTTCCTCGTTGTGGTGATTCGTTCTTGCCATCCGCTATCTTCCATCCTCCATCCTCGCCCCCAATGCCTTGGCCACGGCTTCCGCTAATTTCTGCCGATAGGCCGGATCGGCGATCAACTTCGCTTCCTTCGGATTCGTCAGGTAGCCGCCTTCAAGCAACACTGCCGGGCAATCCTGGCCTCGCAGCACGGCGGGATACCGCGCCCGGCGAACGCCGCGGCCAATCACACCCTCGACCCCTGTCAGTGCGCGTTGCAGCCGCACGGCGTATTGCAAGTTCTCCGCATCGAAAGCGTTGTTGGGAAACACCTGGCGCACATTGTCGGGGTAACCGCGTGTGACACTTGATGCCATACCAGTTGGCGTGAGGCAGTACGCTTCTACTCCAGCCGCTTCGCTGCTGCCACCTCCCGAATTGAAGTGGAGGCTGAGAAAAAAGTCGGCGTTGTGCCGTTTGGCGAACACCACGCGATTAGTGAGCGAGACATCCCGATCGTCTGTGCGCGTCAAAAAGACCCGCCAGCCATTGGTCGCCAGCAATTGTTCCAATCGTCGCGCCCAATCGAGTGTAAACTCCTTCTCATGACGTTTGTCGAAAACGCTGGTCGTCCCGACGTCTTCTCCGCCATGTCCCGGATCGATGACAATTACGCGATTGGTCTTGGCGAAGGCCGTCGGACCTTTGAGCAACGGCAAGACACTTTTTTGGACGTCCAGCGTGTGAACGAATGGGCGGTTGTCGATCAATTGCGGCGCGAACCCGAGTCGGAACTCCAAGCCGTCCCAAAAGGCTGACAGACTACCGACTCGAATAATCAACGAACCATTGGTGCTGGCGAGCGAATAGGTCGGTGTCGTTGCCGTCGAGATTCGTTGCACACCGCCGAAGCCGTTGGATTGGCTCCACCGATTGAGCGGAATCCAGTTTCCCGGAAAGTAGTTGACCGGAGCGGATATTACAGTGGTTGGCGAGGTGTTCGTACGCACGGTCGGCGGTGCAGAGGTAACTTCAGGTGGAGCAGGAGTTGGAGTCTCCACATACGCCGCCGTTTCCCAATCCGGAACGTGGTTTACATTTCCCGGCCGTTGGCTGGTTGTACAACCAGCCAGGACCAGCAAGCCGAAAACCAACACGTTACGCGGAGATGACACGCCCACATTGTGCGGAAGCTCTGCTGTGACTCAAGCCGTTTCCTGATTTCACTTTTGACTTGGGCCAATGCGGCAATGACTGCTTGCATCGCCAATCGGGCTTGCCCAAGTTTCAGACGGCCGCCATAGTTTATCGCGGTTACGCACATCGCTAGATCAGCTTGAGAATACTTGTTGCCATCACCGGGGCGAGCGGCGCGCTCTACGCCCAACGCCTCCTCGACAATCTCGACCCAAGTCAGCACGAAGTACACGTCGTGATGAGCAACTATGCTCACCAAGTCATCGCGGAGGAACTTCCTGGAGGCTTGCGGTTGGCCGAAGGCGTCAAAACGCACAATGTGAAAAGCATGAACGCACCGTTTGCGAGTGGATCGAATCCGCCCGATGCGATGGTGGTGATTCCATGCACCATGGGCACGCTTGGCCGCATCGCGCACGGTTACAGCGAAGATGTGTTGCTGCGCGCCGCCGACGTCGCGTTGAAGGAGAAGAAGAAGCTCATTCTTGTCCCGCGCGAAACGCCGTTGAGCCTTGTTCACATCAAAAACTTTGAACTGCTCCTGCTCGCCGGCGCAACAATTCTCCCGGCAAATCCAAGTTACTATTCCGGCGCAAAAACCGTCACCGACCTCGCCGACACCGTCGTTGCCCGCGTGCTGGACCATCTCGGTGTGTCGAACACGCTCGCGCCTCGGTGGGCGGAGGAAAAGGAGTGACATGGGAAAACACCGAACATCGAACAAAGCGAACGGACGGGTGTTCGATCTCGAAGATCGACTTTTGGAGTTCGCGTCCGTGGTGATTGATATTTCCGAGAAACTTCCGAGCACCCGCGCAGGAAACCACGTTGCCGGACAGCTTTTACGCAGCGGCACATCGCCATATTCGAATCACGGCGAAGCTGAATCCGCCGAATCCGCTGACGACTTCGTCCACAAGATGAAGGTCTGTCTCAAAGAATTGCGCGAAACGCGCCGCTGGTTGCGGCTCATCCACCGCAAGAACTGGCTGGGTGATCATTCTCTACTCAAACGGGCGGCGGGCGAAGTCGAAGAATTGAATCCGAATCTTTGTCGCCAGCATCCGCACGGCGAAGCAAAATCAACTTCGGGGGAATTCCGGGGAAACCAAGTCGGGCACTCGAAGGTGAAACACTTCGATGTTCGGCGTTGAATGTTCGATGTTCGATGTTTTCTGAAATTGGCAAATGGGCTTCCTTCGTGCGTTTCTCGCACACAATCTTCGCCTTGCCGTTTGCATTGGCTGCGATGGTGGTGGCGGCGCGGGAAAACCGTGGCTGGCCGGGCTGGCGAACCTTCGGTTTGATTCTCATCGCCATGGTCTGCGCCCGCACTTGTGCCATGGCATTCAATCGCATTGTGGACCGCAAGTTCGATGCGTTGAACCCACGCACGACGAATCGGCACTTGCCCGCCGGGCAGATCTCGCTCGCCAGCGCCATCGCGCTGTGGGCGCTATCCGGCGCGGGCCTCGTCGCCGTCAGCTTTTTCCTGAACTCGCTTTGCTTTTACCTTTCGCCCGTCGCGTTGGTGGTGATTTGCTTTTATTCATTCACCAAACGGTTTACTGACTACACGCACGTTTTTCTTGGCCTCGCGCTCGCGCTCGCTCCTGTTGGTGCGTGGCTGGCCGTCAAAGGCGCCGATGTTCCGGTCTTGGAGATCTTGCAAATGACCATCCTGGCGGCCGCCGTGATTTTGTGGCTGATAGGCTTCGACATCATCTATGCGTTGCAAGATTACGAATTCGACAAATCGCACGGCCTTCACTCGCTGGTTGTGGCGTGGGGACCGAAGAACGCGCTGGCCGCCGCTTTTCTTTCGCACATGCTCATGTGCGGGCTGCTGTTCGGTTTTGGTCTGCTGTGCCGTTTCCGATTCGTTTATACCATCGGCTGGCTCATTATCGTCGGCTGCCTGGTGCTCGAACACTGGATAGCCCGGCGACGCAGTTTGAACTGGATCAACGTTGCGTTCTTCCGGCTCAATGCAGTCGTGAGCAGCGTGTTTTTTGTCATTGTGCTGGCCGAGGTGGTGTTCCAAGGCGGATTCAGGCTGCGGTAAAAGGGGGTAAGCCCTGGAATCAAAATGGGCGCTTGACAAGCATTTCATTGCTAGGCATAGTGCCGCCATGCTTACGAAGGAACTTGTTGCCGCCTCAACGGTACCGCTGGTCTTGTCAGTGCTGACCGAGGGCGAGAGCTACGGCTACGCGCTCATTCAGCGTGTGAGGGAATTGTCCGCCGGCAAAATCGAGTGGACCGAAGGTATGCTTTACCCGGTGCTGCACTGGATGGAGAAAGAGAACTTGATCAAATCCGAATGGCGCGAAGCCGAAACCGGGCGAAAGCGGAAGTATTATCGGCTACGCAAGGAAGGCCGCAAGGCCTTGCAGGCAGAAAAACAACAGTGGATGAGCGTCCACGAAACCTTGACTAGTCTATGGAAAACATCTCCCAGTTCGACATGAACGCCTCTTTGGGCCTCTGGCTTGAGAAACTGACGCAGTCACCGCATTTCCGAACCGAGAATGTGTCGGAGATGGAATCACACGTACGCGATTCGATGACCAAGCTGCAAAGCCAGGGCTTGTCCGAGGAGGAGTCCTTTCTCATCGCCATCCGCCGGGTTGGGAGTGTTGGGAAACTTGAACCCGAGTTTGCCAAGGTGAACCGAAGTTCGTGGAACATGATCGTTCACGGTTTGATTCTCGTTTTCCTCAGCATAGGCTGCTTTTTATTGTGGGGTTTGCTGAGTTTGCCTGAGCCGACGGCGCGCGCAACGCCGGGCATGAGGTTGCCTTCTTTTACCCAATTGGTGGTCAGTTGGGGATCCTATCTGACCGTGCCACCGCTGCTCGCCGTGGTTGACTGTGGGTTTGTTTGGGTTCGAAAATTCACAGGCAAGAGCTCCTGGATTGGGTTCTTTGCCACTACAATAGCAACCTTGGTTCTCTTGACGCTGCCAATACTTTACGCGCTCTTATTGTTCTTGATTGGCTACATGCAAGACCAATTCGTGGCCAAATGATTGTCCGACTTTGAACCAAGCCCAGACTTTATGGAAAACCCAACCTCGTTTGACCTGAACCGCGCGATCCAACAGTGGCGAGAAGACATCGCTCAGTCGCCCGCTTTCCGCACCGAGAACCTCAATGAACTTGAATCGCACCTGCGCGACTCCATTGCCGCGCTGCAATCGCACGGGCTGTCCGGGGAAGAGGCGCTGGTGGTTGCGAGCAGGCGAATCGGCAAAGGCCGCGCACTGGAACAAGAGTTTGGCAAGGTAAACGGGCGCTCGGTGTGGCTCGATCGCCTGTTGTGGATGTTGATTGGTTTTCAGTTCTGGGTGATGATTTCGATCGCCTACTCTACCACCCAGAGGGTTGTTCGTGGTGTGGTGTCGTGGACGTTTGAAGGGGACATCGGAGTCAGTGAGCTTGGTTTCAAGTTGGTGGTAATCCTTTTGCCACCGGTGTTTCTGGCGCTGGTGCTTTTCCTTGGGTGGAGATTTCTAAACAGAGCGGAGAGCAGGTTTCGTGATGTATTTGGAGGTTTGCTGGTCAAACCTCTGAGATTGGCCTTGGCACTCTTCCTCGCCGCGTTCTGTCTCAGCCTGCTTGGAGATGGTGTTATGACTTATTTGATTGAACCCGTTTTCTACAAGAATGTGCCAAGGAACGTGGACTGGAAGTTTCTCCTGATGCATGCCGACTCTTTGCTACTGCATGCGGTGGGCGCTGTTTTTATCTGGATCCTCGCTCGCAAACGCCTCCGCCCGAGCCAAGCTTAACAACAATCCTATGGAAACCACAACCACGTTTGACCTTAACCGTGCGATTCAACGCTGGCGCGAAAACCTCGCCCAATCGCCCGCCTTCCAGAGTGAGAACCTCCACGAATTGGAAGCGCATCTGCGTGATTCGGTAACGGGTCTGCAATCGCGGGGGCTTTCCGAGGAAGAAGCTTTTCTCGTTGCAACCCGTCGCCTCGGCGCAACGGATGCACTCGGAAACGAGTTTGGCAAAGTGAACGTTGGCGCTGTCTGGCGCGCGCGTGCGCTATGGATGCTGGCGGGCATGCTGTCGATCACCGTTGCATGGGACTTGAGCCGCGCAGTTTCATGGTCGCTCCTCTATCTCGGCAGCCTGACCGGAATGGATGGCTTCTCGCTGGGATGGCTGAGTGCCGCCGCGAAATCGGCAACGCTTGCGTTGATCGTGGCCGGGTTCTGGTTCTTGGCGACCGGCAGGCTACAGTGGGCGAGCCAACGCCCTGGATTGTTGATCCAACGTCCAACATTCTTCATCGTTGTTTTGCTCGGTGGCGTTTTGCTGCTCAAACTGTCGCCTTCCGCCCTCGAAATGCTTTCGGTCCGCAACCTCGCGCCACAAATGCTGGGACAGGCATACCTTGTCGTCCACTGGTTTGATTTCGTCAGCGTTATCGTTGTTGCCTTGGCGATGGCCGTAATCCTGTCACGGCTACTGTCCAGCCGGAGGGATCCCAAATTCACTGGGCGCATAGCAACCTGGCCGCTTATCCTTCTGGTCGCGATTCCGATGCTGTTGTCGTCAGCACGCGCTCAAACCCGTCCAGCCGGTGGCAATGCCTCACCGACAGAAAAAAGAACAACTGCGACAGTGGATCAAGCTATGACGCTTTGGCAGGGTGGCAAGAAAGATGAAGCAATCGCAAAATTCATGGCGGTGGACTTCAGCCGCCGTCCGCTATTTCCGACGGGTTCAGTCCTGAATTACACCGAGGCGCAGTTCGTGGTGCTTCCCCAAGCGGCTCGCGACAAGCTGGCCACGCAAATGAACGCCGATATCCGTGTGCTCAAGGAGATCTGTGCGCACGTCCGAGACACCGCCAAAAGCGTGCCGCCGGGAGGCGGCTCGGCAAAGTCGAGCAGTTACACCGCTCAACTAAAAAAATGCGGCGACGCGCTTAATCATCCCGATTCGCTCGCGTTGCTTAAGTTGGTTGGCAAGGCAATTCAGAAACAAGCTGCCGAAATATCGGCCGCGCCCCAAAATTAGGACAAGGGAGATAAGCTGCTGCTTCATCTCGGGCGTTTGCTTTATTACGTTGCATCTGCTAGTTGTGCAGCGTGAATTTCTTCTTCCAACGCAATGCACTGCGACCCCTATGACAAAGTCGCCGCAGAAGACCGCGTTTCTGAAGCCACCGCGCTCCACCCTGGCCTACTCTGCGGTTATCGACTTCTGATTTGCTCCGTACTGTGTGGGTGCCTTGCTTTGAGCGCTGCATGTCTGGCAGCCGGAGTGAACGGTCCTTTAGTCCGCCTTGAGCAGCGTGAGTTTGGCAAGATGCCGGACGGGACGGCGGTGCAACAGTTCACGCTCCGGAACGCCAAGGGCATTATGGCGAAAATCATCACCTACGGCGCGATCATCTCAGCTCTTGAAGTGCCGGATCGCAACGGTTCGGCGACCAACGTCGTCTTGGGGGCCGGTTCGCTGGATCGTTACACGGGCGGCAAGACTGCCGTTCCCGGAGCCGTGGTTTTGGGCCGCGTTGCCAATCGCATCGCCAATGCGACGTTCACAATTGATGGAGTAGAGTACAAGGTGACCGCCAACCTGGGGCCGCACCACATACACGGCGGACGCAATGGCTTTGACAAGGTCGTGTGGCAGGCCCAACCGCTTCCCGTCGGCGAACACGAAGCGGCAGTCAAGCTCACCTATCTAAGCAAAGACGGCGAAGAAGGCTATCCGGGCAACCTGACTGCGACCGTGACTTATACGCTCACGGATGGCAACGAACTGCGACTCGATTACACCGCGACGACCGACAAGCCCACGGTCGTCAACCTGAGCAACCATGCCTACTTCAACCTGGCCGGAGGTGGCAGCATTGCCAACCACGAACTCTGGCTCAACGCTGACCGCTACACAGTTGCTGACGCACAATTGATCCCGACCGGCGAGATCGCACTGGTCAAGGACACCCCGCTGGACTTCACCGTGTCAGCGCGGATTGGCGCTCGGGTGAATCAAGTGTCGCAGCCGCGCGGGATTTACGACCACAACTTTGTGATCAACGGCGGCGGCAAGTCTCTGGTGCTCGCTGCGCGCGTGAAGGAACCTCAGAGCGGCCGGGTGATGGAAGTCCGCACCACTCAGCCCGGCGTGCAGCTCTACACCGGACGATCAGGTCATTTCTGCCTCGAAACGCAGCATTTCCCGGATGCCATCCATCACCCGAACTTCCCGTCAACGATCATCAGACCAGGAGATAAATTCGAGAGCACAACGATCTTCAGTTTCTCGGCGCAGCAACCTCAGAAGTAGGTTGGACGCATCGCCCTCGCGTTTGCCTTGTCGGGCCAAAGATGCTTAACTCTTGGGATGATGAATTTCTTCGTCCAACGCAGCGAACTGCGCGATCTCTACGACAAAGTCGCCGCTGGGGAGCGCATTTCCGAAGCCGACGCGCTGCGGTTGTTTGAATCCAAGGACCTCAACGCCCTCGGTGCTATTGCCGATCTCGCGCGGCAGAAGAAGGTGGGCAACCGCGCCAGCTACATCGTCAATCGCTACCTCAACTACTCGAACTACTGCATCCTGAGCTGCCAGTTCTGCTCGTTCGCGCGCAAGAAGCGCGACGCCGACGGCTTCGAGTTGACGATCCCGCAGATGGTCGAGAAGGCGCGCGAGGCGTTGAAACTCGGCATCACGGAACTGCACA
>CAZYYS010000227.1:0-9896 GCA_964651015.1 uncultured Verrucomicrobiota bacterium | reverse complement strand
TCAGGCAGAAAAAATTAACCGCGCTCCGTACTTGACGAGCAACATAGATAAAGGCCGCGGTGGGAGGCAGCTTGAATCTTATCCTGCGTCGGAAAAGATTGCGACCGTTTATGGGAGCAAACGGGCTCATCGTTGAGCCAGTCTGCCCGCTTGGGACTACTTCGTCAAGTCAGCGCCAGAGAGCCCGCCAGCCGTCCAATCCAAGTTATACTGCTTCTGACTGCCGGTTCCGGAGGTGCTGTTCAACTCGGTGTAAAGGGCGAACTGGGCGTGGCCGTCAACAAACAACAGTGACATTCCTTTCACTCCGTGGCCACCAGTTGGCGTGTTGAGCATGATGTCATAGACGTTTTTGGGCGTGCTGGCGAAACACGGTGAGATGGCTTTCCGTGTCGGAAACCGGACTTCCTGGACTTTGCGCAGCGTCAGCGCGCTTCCCGCATCGTTGTTGTAAAACTGATGGTAGTAATAATAGGAAGCGGGGAAGAGCAACTGGTTGGTAGCGATGCCGGCACCGGCGCCGTTGCGAATGACCCATTCGATGTTAAAACCGCGTCCACGGTCGGAAGGGCAGCGGAAAAAAGCGCGGTTGTTGGTACTGATATAAGGATCGACGAGCTTCAACAAGTCCACAAAACCCATGTGCGGCCAACCCCGACCGGAAAAAGGAAACTCTTCCCGGTTGTCGCTGGTGTACATGGACATGGTGACGCCCAACTGTTTCAGGTTGGAGAGGCAATTAGCCAGTTGCGCCTTCTGCTTCGCCTTGGCGAGTGCAGGCAACAATAGCCCCGCCAGGATTGCAATGATGGCGATGACGACCAAGAGTTCGATGAGCGTGAAAGCCTTGGTCGCCTTTGAAGATATAGGTAGGCACAATGGGAGTTTGCGAGTCTTCACGGCGTCAGTTTACCTGAGTTCGTACGAATTTCATCAACAAACTGTTTGCGCTCGCTTTCGGAAACGAAAGTTCTGAGCGGAATAATAATCCCCGCGTTACTGTCGACCATTATAAATAGATGCTGGTCGGTGACCTCGACATCCCGAACCGCAGACCAACGATAGAGAAACTCATGCTTTTCCGAAACCACCCGAATGCCGGTCTCCTCCAGCGAGACGTTGCGTTTGCCGAGGATGAATCCGTTATCCGCCGGCCCGACGCGAAACACCTGGACGCGTGAAATGATCATGAACCATAGAATCACCGATATAAACCCGGCAACGAACGACAACCCGTCCGTTACCAATCCGCTCCAATATAGGACGAGTCCAATGCTGACCGCCGCAACAAGTGCTACAACCCATCGGGCCAACCGATGCGCTCGGATCTTATTTCGAGCTACGAAGCGACAAAACGCCACATAATCTTGCCTGGTAATATCTGTCTGAATTTTCACAACCTCAATTCCGCCGCCAGCAATTCTCCCAGTGCTGCCGCTTCATTCACCGGGCGTTTAGCTTCACCACGTCGAACTTTTTCATCTCGAAACGAAACAGCGCGCATCCGGATTTGGTCGCCAACAAATTCAGCGTACGCGGCCACAGGACTCTGGCAGCCGCCGCCCATTCCGCGCAGAAAGGCGCGCTCGGCGGTGACGCATTGCTGCGTATTGAAGTGATTCAACCGTTCGCAGATGGTCGCAATCCGCTCGTCGTTCTCACGGATTTCGATCCCCACCGCTCCCTGACCCACGCAAGGCAACATCACCTCCGGTTCGAGGATCGTGGCCAGTAAACCATCGGGAACAGCGTCACCGACCAACCGGCCTTCGGTTGTGATCTGAAAATTCAAACGCGCCAGTCCAGCAGCCGCCAGCACCGTCGCATCGAACTCAGCGCGCTCGGCAAGCTTTTGCAGACGGGTGACCACGTTGCCGCGAATCTCAACCACGTTCAGGTTGCTGTGCTGCACCAGCAACTGAGCCTTGCGCCGGGTGCTGCTCGTGGCGACGGTCGCGCCAGACGGAAGGTCCTTGATCGCGAGTTTGGGGTTGAAGCCACGTTGTGCGGATTGACCGGGCGTCCATTCTTGAACGGTTTCCTTCGCCAGCGCGGCGCGAAGAAACTCTGCGTCCCGATAAATCAACACGTCCCGGACATCGGCACGTTTGCCAACGGCGCCGAGCCTTAACCCCGCCGGCAATTCAGTGGGCAAATCCTTGAGGCTATGGACCGCCAAATCCGCCCGTTGCTTGAGCAACGCGACTTCGAGTTCTTTTGTAAATAGCCCCTTGGGCAGTGGTTCCCCTTCCTTGGCCAGCGATGCCGTCTGAAGTCTGTCACCCGTGGTCTTGACGATTTTGATTTCAAAACTCAACTTGGGAAAAGCCTTTCGACACTGGGCGAGCACGGTATTTGCCTGCGCCAACGCGAGAGCACTGCCTCGGGTCGCTATGAGGATCGGGCGGTTATTCAAAGACATGGGCTGGTGAAATTAGGAGCTTTAAGAGCGAAGGAAAGCTACCGATCCAGTAATTCATGTTTCCTCAGCGTAGAATGCAGTGGTTATCGCCCGTGTCCAAACGCTTGTCGCGAACCGGGCGCGATGTTAACCACCGTGTGCTGGGCCTGCAGTGCCTTCACTTTTTCCCGGATGATCTGTTCGCAACGCACGATCTCGTTTCGCCGTTGCCTTAAGTAATCGTCCGCGATGGCCTGCAGGTCATCGATATTGTAAAGGTAAACGTTGTCGAGCAGATTGACCTCCGGCTCGATGTCGCGCGGAACGGCGATGTCGATGAGCAGCAATGGACGATTTCTGCGTGACTTCAGGAGCGGCGCCAGTTTGGCGCGGTCCAGCACGTAATGCGGCGCGGCCGTGCTGCTGATGACGATGTCGGTTTTGTCAAACTCGCCCCCCCACTCCTCGAATCGAACAGCGCGTCCACCGAGTTCACTGGCCAAGGCCACGGCACGATCGTGTGAACGATTGGAAACGATGATGCTTTGTGCTCCCCGACTGAGCAGCGCCCGCGCGGTCTTCTCGCTCGTGTCACCGGCGCCGATGACCATGATCTGGCGGTCGTTCAACGAGTTGAAAATCTTCTCAGCCAGTTCGACCGCCGCCGAGCCAACCGACACGCTGCCGCGTTGGATGTTTGTTTCCGTGCGGACCTGCTTGGCAACGTTGAAGGCGCGTTGAAACGCGCGGTTCAAGCGGCTGCCCGTGTGCCGGTGCTGCAAAGCAAGTTCGTAAGCCTGTTTTAGCTGGCCAAGGATTTCGGTTTCGCCCAGGACCATCGAATCGAGGCCGCAGGCGACCTTGAAAAGGTGTTCCAGACTTTGCGGCTCGCTCAAGGCGTAGATTTCGTCCGTCAATGGCTCACGATAATCGTGCCAGTCCACCAGGAATTCCCGGAGCGCTCCAAATGCCCTGCGTGGTTCGAGCGGGGTGACCGCGTAGATTTCCACGCGGTTGCAGGTGGAAAGAATCACTCCTTCCTCGGTTATGCTTGAGTCGCGTAATTGCTGAAGGGTCACGGGAATGCGCTCCTCTGAAAATGCAAACCGCTCGCGCACCGTAACCGGTGAAGAGTGATGGCTCAAGCCGACGACAACAATACTCATGGACGGTGGATGGGCGACCACATGCTCGATCCCCAGAATGTCAACAGAACAAAAATAAACACGGCAATCGTGCCCCAGGCGAATCGCCGGCCGCCCTGCTCGAATTTCCAGCGCATGAGCACAAGCGCAAGGCAGAAAAACCAGACCAGCACCGACCACACAATCTTGGGATCGCTGCTGAAGTAAACGCCCGACTCTTGTTTGAACCAGAGCGCGCTGACAATCAACGCGGTCGTCATCAATACGAAACCACTTAGGAGTAAACGGCCCGTGACCAGTTCCAGTCTTTGGATAGGTGGCAGTACGGAGAGAATGGCGCGGAGCTTGTGAAACTTGAGATCATGTTCCTGGGTGAGGTACATCAAGCCCGCCGCCGAACTCAGGCCAATCGCGCCGTAGGCCAGCGCAAAAAGCGCAACGTGCAGACTAAACAGGCCACCACTGAACTGCGGTGTCGGCCCGTGCTCATCGAGTCCCGGCATGAGTGCGAAGACTCCCATCCCAAACAACACCGGTGACGCAAACGCGCCGAGAAAACGCAACCGCGGCCAGACGCCGAACACGAGATAAGTCGTCACAATTGTCCAAGCGATAAAGGTGGTGGCTTCGTAGAGATTGTGGACGGGGCAGCGATCCAGCGAGAACCCGCGTTTGATCATAGCCACGGTATGAAAGACAAACGCCAGCAGGAGTAGAATATAATTCACTCGGTTGTCCTGCCGGAATCCTTTGCGCCACAGGAAAACCGAATAGACGACGCTGAGGCCGTAAATAATTACAGCCACTCCAAAGTAATGTCGGTCGGCAAACCAAGTCACAGAATCAGGTTAATCCAGACCAAGCAGGCTGCAAGCTGCAATTCAGGCTATGCCATGATTGGTTCAAAGCGAGTATTTCCCGCCGTCGCCGCGTCATTTACATTAAACCTATTGACTGATAAAAACGTCGTGTGCTTAAGAACGCCACCGATATTTTGAAACTCATGACCGTGCCAGTCCCCTGCCTGTTTCGACGATTATGACGCATTGTGCAGTCCAAACCGGAGGCCGCGTTGTTTTTGGTGCGCTGATCATAGTCTCCGTGTTTTTCAAGCAATCGTCGCAAGTTCAGGCACAGGCGTCGTCGAAAGGATTTCGCGTTGCCGAGCCTCACGAGCCACCTTACCAGAATCAGATCAAGTATGTTCTGACCGGCGCAGAAGGTCTTCAATTGAAAGACGGGAAGGTTTTGCTCAAGCAGGTCAAAATGGAAACATTCACCAAGACGGGTGAACGCGAGTCCATCGCCTCCGCGCCCGAATGTATCGTTGACACAATCAAAAAGGCGCTGAACTCCGCCGGACCTGTGCAAATGCAGACGGCTGATGGTAAGTTTCTTCTCCAAGGCGAAGGCTTTCTGCTTCGGCAAACCAATCTGAGCATGGTCATTTCCAACAAGGTACAGACCACACTCCACAACGATCTGCTGGCTGCGCAGACTCTCCGAACCGGATTCGACACCAACAACACGAAAACGAATTGGGCGGCTGTTCCCACTGTCGCTACTGCGAACAAAAACACGGTCCTGGCCACAAACCAAATCACGAAGGTCTTTTCCGAACGGGCTGATTTCAGCTCCGTCTCAAATATTGCGGTTTATTCTGGCGACGTTCGTGTGGCTGATTCGCGGATGGATATGACGTGCGAGACGATGACGCTGCGTCGCGCCACCAATGGTTCCTTGGAAAGCATTGTCGCGGAAACCAACGTGGTGATCATCAGCAAACAGGACAACAGCCGGGCAACCGGAGCAAAGGCGGTTTACATCGTAAATGTTGATCAGGAGACGGTGGAGCTAACGGGAAACGCGCACTGGCGGGACCAGGACAGTCAGCGCGAGGTGAAAGCCGATGCTTTTGTTTTCGACCGCAGAGGCAATAACGTGCGAGCGGAGCCGAATGCCTACCTGAGATTACCACGCACTGCATTGGGCCAATCCGGTCCGCTTTCACCGAAGCCCGAAGCGCCAGGCCGAATCACCCACACGAACGAATTCATCGAAATCACTTCCCAGGCGTTGACCATGCAGTTGCTGACAACCAACGGACCGAACCGCGTTATGATCGCGCAAACCAACGTGGTCATTCTCAGTCCCGCCGACAACAGCCGCGCGACCGGCGATGAGGCGGTTTACAAGGAAGCGGACAGCACGTTCAGCCTAAGTGGGAACGCCATCTGGAGTTCCGACCAACGCCTGGTGCGCGGCGACACGCTGACGTTTGACCGCACCAATCAAATCTTCACCGCGCGAAGCAATGCCTTTCTGAAGCTGCCGGTTGCGGCTTTTGGCAAATTGAATTTGTTACCCTCCGGCGACACCAACTCCTCTGCCAGCGCCGCGGGCACGAACCAATTCATCGAAGTTTTTGCCGACGAATGTGACTACCGTAACGAATTACTGACTTTCCAAGGAAACGTGCGGGGCAGTTTTCTCGAAGGTGAAGCAATGAGAGGTTGGATGACTTGCGCTCAAGCGACGGTTGAATTCACCAACAAACAAGTGAAGCAGATCATCGCCCGCCAGAAAGAGGCGATCGGTCAGGTTCCGGCCATCGACGAAACAACTCGGAAGATTTACAACAAGCTAAACTGCGAAATACTGACGGTGAACATTTCGACCAACGGCCAGGGCCAGGTTGAAAGTTTTGTGGCCGAACAGGACGTCGTGGCGGAACAAGTCGAAGTGCGCCCTGGAACAAATGATATTCACACCAAACTAACGTCGGAAATCGTCACCGGCTATGTCTTCGCGCACACGAATCAGATTCAAAGGATGGTGGCGGAACGTAACGTGTCCATCGAACAGGGCAATCGCAGTGCCCAAGGCGACAAGGCGGTTTATACCGCGACGAACAAGGTTGTCGAATTGACCGGCAACCCGAAGGCGCAATTACCGGAAGGTCGTATCTCCAAGGCGGAGGCGTTGATCTGGGACCGCGCAAACGAAAAGCTGGCCGCCCGAGGCTCCAAATCCATCTGGCATCGTGCTCCTGGTGGCACCAATCAAACGATCTTGCGCTTTCCCAAATAGGCGGGGCATGCTGAAGCCGCCCGATAAATGAGCCAGGTCACCGCCAACACTTTGGTAGCGCCCGCCGCAAGCGCGCCCGGCGATCATCTATTGGCTACGGATAAGCTGGCGAAGGAATATCACCGGCGCCGCGTTGTAAATGGCGTCTCCATCCACGTCGCCGCCGGAGAAATCGTAGGTTTGCTCGGCCCCAACGGCGCGGGCAAAACCACGACCTTCAACATGGTGGTCGGCCTGATCAAACCAGATGAGGGTGCGGTTAGATTCCTTGAGCGAAACATCACGGCGCTGCCAATGCATCAGCGTGCACGCCTGGGCATCGGGTATTTGACGCAGGAACCGTCGGTCTTTCGCAAGCTCACGGTCAAGGAGAACATCCTTGCCATACTGGAAACCTGCAAAATGGATTCGCAGGAAAGGCAGATTCGCCTCAAATATTTGTTGGACGAACTGGATTTGTTGCCGCTGGCCGAAAGCATGGCGTACACGTTGAGCGGCGGCGAAAAGCGGCGGTTGGAAATCACCCGCGCGCTGGTAACCAGCCCAAAACTACTTCTCTTGGACGAACCATTCGCCGGGATCGATCCGATTGCCGTTTATGAAGTCCAAAAGATCGTACGGCGATTGAAAGACCGCGGTTTGGGCATTTTGGTCACCGACCACAGCGTGCGGGAAATGTTGAAGCTGATCGATCGCGGATACATCATTCACAAAGGCCAGGTACTGGTGGAAGGCCCGGCGGAATTCCTGGCCAACGATCCCAAAGCACGGGAAATTTATCTCGGACCGGAATTTAATTTATGAAAGCAAGGGCTGAAGTGTCAGCGGGCCGGCGGGTTGGCTTCCATCCTCCCAGCGCTCCGCCACTTCATTATTCTATTTCCGCTTATGGATCGTGATTTGATAACAGTAGAGCGGTTTTTTAACGAGCATGCCGGCGAGCTGGGCCTGAAGCTATTGGCCGGAGCAAAAGGCCTGACTAAGATCATCCGGGAACCAACGGTTAATCGCCCCGGTCTGGCGCTGGCTGGATTCACCAAATATTTTGCCGCCAAGCGCGTGCAGGCGATCGGCAGCGCCGAAGCAACGTTTCTAAAATCACTTTCCCCAGAAGAACGGCAACACCGATACGAAGCTCTGTTCGCCCACAAGATTCCCTGCATTGTTTTCAGCCGCAATCTCAAGCCGGACAAAGTTTTTCTGGCAGCCGCCGAAAAGGCGAATGTGCCGATCTTCCAATGTCCCTTGATCACGATGAAGTTTATCAATCTCGCAACGCTGGCGTTGGAGATGATGTTCGCGCCACGCGGAACCGAAATGGGTAGCATGGTGGACATCCTGGGCGTGGGTGTGATCATTCGCGGCGAGAGCGGCATCGGCAAGAGTGAAAGTGTGTTGGCGTTGATTGAGCGGGGTTACAGCCTGGTGGCGGACGATATCACGCGATTGACCTTGGTCGATGGGCGCGAAGTGATGGGCACGAGCGCCGAGATTACGCGCGATCACATGGAAGTGCGAGGCATCGGCATCATCAACATCGCCGCCATGTTCGGCGTGAAGTCGATTCGACGTGAAAAGAGAGTTGATCTGATCGTCACCTTGAAGGCTTGGAATGAAGTTTCAGACGTCGATCGAGTCGGCATGGAACAGGAATTCATGAAGATTTTGGGTGTGGACATTCCGCACTACACCATTCCCGTACGACCGGGACGTGATCTGGCACGTTTGATTGAAGTGGCGGCATTCCACACCAAACTGAAAGCGGCCGGCCACAACCCCGCCAAGGATTTGAATGATCGGCTGATCGCCCAAATGGCCGCCAAGGAGCAGACCTAAATAATCACTCGCCAAAATGAATCGCCCGGCGCAAAATGCCGTTACGCAGCGGATGAGCGCCAAAAAGATTAGCGACAAAGTCTGGGTCAAAGAACTCATGGTCACCAATAAGCTGGGCATTCACGCCCGGCCCGCCGCCTTGTTCGTAAAGACCGCCAGCCGCTTCGTGTGCGAGATTTTTGTCGAGAAGGACGGCGAGCGAATCAACGGTAAGAGCATCATGGGCCTCATGATGCTGGCGGCGGGCCCCGGCAGCAAATTGACAATCCACGCTCAGGGCGGTGACGCGCCCGAGGCGTTGCTTGAACTGGAGAATCTGGTCAAGCGCAAGTTTGACGAAGAGTGATTTCCATCCGGCTGCGCGCACTTTGTGCCGACTGCCGCGCATTCAACCTTGAACTTTGAACCTTGAACTTTAGTCTCCAGTCATGTCTGCAACTCAGATCGATGTCAAATACGTGGCGCACCTGGCACGGCTGTCCCTTTCCCCCGCCGAGGAGCAAAAGCTCGGTGAGCAAATCAACCATATTCTCGGTTACATTGAGAAACTGAAGGAGTTGGACGTGAGCCAGGTCGAGCCAACCGCTCACGCCGTCCCGCTCGTAAACGTAACCCGGTCCGACGAAGTTCGTGCGTCGCTTTCCAACGAAGAAGCATTGCGCAACGCACCTGCCAAGGCCAACGGTCTGTTCATGGTGCCAAAAATCGTCGAATAGACCGTGCCCCATGCTACGCAGAGTACGCAACAAAGGCGCAGCGAAGCGTGAAGGATTTATTTTTCCTTGCACTGGAAACATTTCCCCATGCTGAACCAACTGACTATTTCTGAACTTACCTCTCGCCTCGCCCAACGGGAAGCCTCAGCCCGTGAAGCGATGCAATCCTGCCTGGCGCAAATTCAGCGGGTCGATGGCCAGATCAAAGCTTTCCTTAGTTATGATGCCGCCGACGCACTCGCACAAGCCGATGAAGCGGACAAGGCATTGGCGAATGGTGTCACGCACGATCAACAGCCACTCCTCGGCGTGCCAATTGCCGTCAAGGATGTCCTGGCGGTGAGAAACCAGCCGTTGAACTGCGGCTCAAAAATCCTCGGCAAATTCATTTCACCGTACGATGCAACTGTTGTCGAGAAACTCAAGGCAGCCGGCGCCGTTATCTTTGGTCGATTGAACATGGACGAGTTTGCCATGGGCAGTTCCACCGAAAACTCCGCCTTCCAATGCACTTTGAATCCATGGAACTTGACTCGGATTCCAGGTGGCTCTTCGGGCGGTTCAGCAGCGGCAGTGGCGGCTGACGAAGTGATTGCCACGCTCGGTTCGGACACTGGCGGTTCGATTCGTCAACCGGCCGCCTTGTGTGGCTGCGTCGGCTTGAAACCAACCTATGGACGTGTCTCACGTTACGGCTTGGTCGCTTTC
>CAZYYS010000226.1:0-9963 GCA_964651015.1 uncultured Verrucomicrobiota bacterium | reverse complement strand
CGCCGGGCCGGCGACGACCGCACGCGAGCCGCGTGCGCTCCCCATTCAATGGAATTGTTCCGGCTAACAGTTTAACCATGAAACATCGGGCTTGATTGAGCGGCAGCAACGGAGCGTGGGTTTTGTCAGAAAAACCAGCGGCAGCAGCTTCGTACGCACGGCATCCTACTGTGTACTGCGACTGGTGCTGCGCACACGGTCGCGCGCGAAGCTGTTCGGGCGGTTCAGCCGCCGGCCACCAACTTGAACTGCCGCGTAAGCAGTTGTTTGCGCGTGGCCTGCAACCGCTGAACCACGACCTGGGCGACGCGCTTCATCAGTTCGTAGCCAAATTGATGATCGCGTTCGGCAGTTACGAGGAGATGAGCTCCGTCAAGCACGACGGCCCGCGTTGGTTCCAACGCGCGCGCCTGGAAATGCCAGACAAACGGTGGAAACATCCACGACCAGCCAAGCACATCCCCCGCACCAAGATTTTGGACGAGCGCGGTGCCGTCAGCCGGTTCATGCGCCTCCAACGCAACTTTTCCGCTTTGGATCAGAAAAAACTGGCTCGCCGGCTCGCCTTCATGGAAGAGGAATTGACCGGGCTTGAAGCTCACCTCTGAGGCGCAACTGGTTATCACTTGCAGATGCTCGGGTTTCATGTCCTCGAAGAAGGGATGATCTTGAACAATGGCTTTGAGTGAATCATTCATGGCAAAACCCCTTTGTATTTCCAGCTTTCATTTTCTTACCGTTCGTGTAGTTGCGGAGTCGTGCTTTTCAGTCCGGCTAGCTTTTTCCCACGAACAAACTTGTGACATTCCACGCAACTCATCGTCATCCTTACGTAGGCCAGTGTTGCGCCATCGAGGCTGCGGTCAGCCGCCGCCTTGTTGAGCGCATCGACATCCCGACGGAAGTTGTCGCTCAAACGGACATACTCTGGGCTGTCGAAGGCGCGCCAGCCTGCTTCCCGGCTCATCGCGCTTAATTTGCCCGCATTTTTCGCAATCAGTTCGAAGTCTTCCAGTGATATGCCTTCCAGCACGCGTTGCGCGTGGTCGAGCTTCTGTCGCATGAACTGGTGGGTGGGCGAAGAGCTTTTGGGCTGCGCCACCAGGTAATTTCCAACAACCAACGCGAGCGCTGCGGCGATCACAATGATGACGAACCGGTTTTTCATCGCCTCAACCTCACGCCTGGGCACGCGTGGCAGCCACGAAATCGTGCTCCTGTTCCCGCACGATCAGCACCGGGCAACCCGCGTGGCGGACGACGCGCTCGGCGTTGCTGCCAAGGAAAACGTGCGCCAGACCGGTACGTCCGTGAGTGGAAAGAATGATGAGGTCAATGCCTGATTCCTTTGCGGCGTTGATGATTTCCACGTGTGGATTGCCGACCCGCAGCAGGGTCCGGGATGTAATCTCCTCATCAATGGTCTGCTGTAGCGCGTCCAGTTGCTTTTTGCCCGATTCACGCATTTGTTTTTGGACCAGTGCCGCATCGACGGAGGGCATCTCGGGCATTGCCACAAAGGGCTGCACGACGTGGAGCAAAACCAGTTCGGCATCAAACTGACGGGCGAATGGGATGGCATATTGCAGCGCCTTGTCCGAACATTCTGAAAAATCCACAGGCACGAGGATTTTTTTCAATTTGAACACGGGCAGCGCCGCGGTTGACGTCCCGGGCAATTGAGTTTCCTTGGGACCAAGTTCGACGATTACGCCACCGGGTTTGTTGTTGGGTTTGAATTTCATATATTCGTCGTGGTTGATGGTTGATTTCTTAAGCGGGCACATTCAGCACGGAATTCTGCCCACCAAATGGGTTCGGCACTGATTCACGACAAGCAGGATCCGCCGTCCACAGGCCGTCCACCACCAGTCGATACTCATGGTTGCCGGGCATCAGCGTCAGTTCCTTGACCCAACGACCGTCCTCGATGTTCAGCATCTCAGTCACTTGCGGATGCCAGTCGTTAAACGTGCCGGCCACATAGACGGATTTTGCGTTCGGGTTGTGGTACTCGATTCGGACCCGCCGGGTCGTGTCCTTGCGGGCTTGCGCCGTCGTTTTGCGTGTCGCTTTTATCGAGGTTGCTTTCATCGTCTGTCCTTTCAGCTTCTGCATTATCTGACACCCGGGTGGGCTTAAGCGCTCATCCAAAATTGGCATACCCTTGCCCTCCTTTGGTGCAAACTCCGCGAACCAGGCGCTCGACGAAAGACCTGTCGCAAACACCACGGCCCCTCGTTCGGCGTTAGGCCATCGCGTCACGTCAAACCGGCACAAAAAAAGACCGGCCTTTGGCAAAACCGGGTGAGCATCGGTCGCTCCGGCCGTTCATTGTTTACTGCAGGGAATCGGCAGGAACAAATGCCACCATAGAAAGGAATTGGAAAATTGAGAACAGGCAAGCCAATTGATCCTTGGAATATCACAGCCGAAGACTTTCCGACCTACGGCACGACGTTGGAAAAATGGAAATTCTTCCTCGGTTACGCCGTCCTGGCACCGTCGAGCCACAATTCGCAACCGTGGCAGTTTCACATTCACAATGACCAGGTCGAGCTCCATGCGGACCGGCGGCGGGCCTGCCGCGTCGTTGACCCGGATGACCGTGAACTCATCATGAGTTGCGGCTGCGCGCTCTTCCATTTGCGGTGTGCGATGCAGCATTTTGGTTTCTTGGGTGAAATTGAAATACTGCCCAAGATCGGGGATCACGATTTGCTGGCGCGCGTTACCATGGGAGCAAAGGAAGAGACGTCGGCCGAGGATAGCCTGATGTTTTACGCGATCCCAAAACGACGGACAAACCGCCAGCCGTTCAGCGACGACCCGTTGCCGGAATCCTTGCTGGTCGCGCTGCAATCGGCGGCCGCAAAGGAAGCTGCTTCGGTGCAATTCATCCGCGATGAGGGAACCAAACACGGCATTGCCGACCTCATCGCCGAGGGTGACCGCTGGCAATGGGCGAACAAGACGTTTCGCCAAGAGCTGGCCAAGTGGGTTCACTCGAATCGCAGCCCGAGCCGAGATGGCATTCCTGGTTATGCGCAGGGGGTCGATGATTTGATGTCCTACGCTGGCCCATTGGTGGTGCGTACGTTCGACATGGGTGATGGTCAGGCTGCCAAGAACCGCGAGGTGGCAACCGGTTCGCCTGCCTTGGCGGTTCTTGGTACTGATACCGATAGCGCATGCGATTGGATCGCCACAGGCCAAGCCTTGGCGCGGGTTTTGTTGCGGGCGCGAGTCGAAGACGTGTGGGCGTCGTTTCTCGATCAACCGATTGAAGTGCCATATTTGCGCATGAAACTTCGGGAGTTGATCGGCGGGCCGAGATTTCCGCAGGCCATATTGCGCCTGGGATTCGGTCAGGACGTGAAGCCAACACCGCGGCGGGAAGTCGAGGACGTGCTGATCTGAAGTGCAAGGAGTGTTCTCATGAGCACGAATTGGAAACGTAAGGACTGGGTCCGGCTGCGGCACGCAATATTTCTGCCCCTTCCGTCGGCCACTGCATTGCTCTCCTTTGTGGTTACCATAACAACGGCGCAGACAAATTCGGTTGTGCACAACTTCGACAACCCCTTACTGGGTAACCAGCCCATCGGAATGCTCGCACAAGGTCCGGATGGCACGCTGTACGGGACAACCTATTACGGCGGCAGCACGTATGTACCCCCCACGTGTCCGGCTTGTGATAACGCTATTCCTGGCTCCGGCACCGTATTCAGGCTGAACGCCGATGGCAGCGGTTATACTGTGCTCAAGAACTTTAACAGTAGCGATGGCGTAGGCCCGCAGGCGGGTGTGGTCGTGTCGGGGACGACGCTTTATGGCACAACGTCCGCAGGAGGAAGTTATGGTGTTGGGACGGTGTACAAGCTAAACACGGATGGAAGCGGCTACCAGGTTCTCAAGAGCTTCAATGAGGCCATCGGCGAAGGGACCAGGCCGGCTGAATCAGAGTTGGTATTGTCTGGGGCCACTTTATACGGGACAACGCATGACAGTGGTTCTTCCAACGGGGTTTCCTTAGGCTGGGGTACCGTATTCAAAATAAACACCGATGCGAGTGGCTACCAGGTGCTCAAGAACTTCAACAGTGGGGAGGAAGTCAACCCGACAGCCGGACTGGTGCTTGGGGGCTCGACCCTCTATGGAACGACGTCCGGCTGGGCGGCCTCCGGCAGAGGTACAGTTTACAAGATCAACACCGACGGTAGCGGTTATATGGTGCTCCATCGATTTGCCGGCGGCAGCGATGGCGCGATGCCGCTTGGTGCGATGGCGCTTTCCGGTTCCACGCTGTATGGCACTACCTACGAAGGAGGTGGCAACGGACCTCCCGTAGGGTTCGGAACGATCTTCAAGATCAATACTGATGGCAGCGGTTACGCGGTCTTGAAGCGGTTGAACAGCGATGCCTGGTGGCCACGCGGCACGCTGGCTTTGATCGGTTCGATGCTTTTCGGGACGACACTCTACGGCGGGCTTGGCTTCCCGGGCAATGGTTCAGTATTTGCAATCAATACCGACGGAAGCGGTTTTGCCGTTCTTAAGAAATTCAACGGCGCCGACGGAAGCGCTCCGGTGGCGGGGTTGATCCCTTCCAGCCACAAGCTGTATGGGACGACGGCCTCTGGAGGTAGCAAGGGCCTCGGTGTGATCTTCAGTTTGCCGTTGCCGATGCCGACCATACTAGTGCCACCGGAAACGCAAACAGCCGAGGCAGGGTCAACTGTCCAGTTCGAGACACTTTCCACTGGCATGCCTGTTCTGTGGTATGAATTCTTTTTCAACCGCACCAATGCACTCACTGGCAACACGAATGGATTTTTGCAATTGACCAATGTTCAGTATGCACAGTCTGGTGCCTATACGGTATTGGTCACCAATTCGTTCGGCGTGACGACCAGTTCGCCGGCCACGCTTCAAGTGATCGCTCCGGTGGACAGAAGGACGGTTCCGGGCGTCCAATTGACCGGCGATCCGGGTAACGCCTTGCGGCTCGAATACACCGATGCTCTCGGCGCGAGTTCAAGTTGGATGACACTGGATAACCTGACACTGGGTGAAACCTCCCAATACTATTTTGATCTTTCCTCACCGCTCCCGAATCGTCGATTTTATCGGACTTGGCAGTCAACGACTCCCGGGGCGCTTCCGGTCTTGGATATCCAAATGGTTCCGGCCATCACATTGAGCGGTGACGTGGGAAATGTGATCCGCCTTGATTACATTAACGCCGTTGGTCCTAACGACGCTTGGGTTGAATTGACGACCGTGACCCTGACCAACACCTCGCAACTTTACTTCGACACGTCGGCGCCGGGTCAGCCGAAGCGCCTCTACCGACTGGTTCCGTTGCCGTAGCAATCGCTCTTTTCAAATAAGGTGTTCATCGACTTGTTGTGAATCAGAGCATTGCTCAATCGCAGATGAAAATCGAATCGCCCATGAACACACGAGCAAAAAATGGAAGCTGGGTACCTATGCAATTCAAGGAGCGTTTGGTAGTAACCGCTGTTACACCGTTACTCTGCCTGACTACAGTAACGTGGGCAGGCGGCACCGTGACGAACTGCTCGGAGATTGATTTGCGCGCGGCGTTAGCGGGAGGGGGAACAGTCAACTTTGCCTGTGACGGCACCATCCCTCTGGCCAGCACCATCACTGTAATGACCGACACCGTTCTGGATGTCACCGGTCATCAGGTCGCAATCAGCGGGGGCAGCGCTGTGCGAGTATTTGCGGTCAACACGAACGTCAGCTTCACCATGATCAACCTCACAGTTGCCAATGGGTTCAGTACGAATGGCGGCGGTGGGGCTTACAACGCGGGCGGCACACTGAACGCGACTAATTGCACTTTTTCTGGCAATGGCGCGTTGCCCTCCCAAAGTTCATTCACTGGGGAAAATGTTTTCGGCGGTGCCATCTATAATTCAGGCACACTAAACGCGAGTGGCTGCACGTTTTCCCAAAACTCGGCCGCTGGCGGGCACGGCATTGTCGGCACCGGAGGCATCGAGAACATCAGCCCCAGTCCTGGTGGCCCGGGAGGTTCTGGTTCAGGTGGTGCGCTCTACAACACGGGAACGATGACAATTGAAGGGAGCACATTTGCCGGCAATACAGCGACCGGTGGAGCAGGTGGAGCGGGCGGGGACGGCTCGTTCGTTTACGTCATTTATCCGAACAAGCAAATTGGCGGGCCCGGTGGAGACGGTGGCGACGGTCTCGCTGGCGCACTTTTCAATTCGGGGACAGCCGCGCTCGTCAACTGCACTTTTTTCGGGAACACAGGAACGGGCGGTGACGGCGGTAAGGGCGGCAACGGTGGCGCCATCATCCAAGGTGGGCACGTCGGCTGGTTTATGTCCGGTGCAGGTGGCAACGGCGGCTTTGGAGCTGGCGGGATCTGCGACTCCAGTGGCTTGCTTCAGTTGACCAACTGCACGATCGCGGCCAATTCAGCCACGGCTGGCATCGGCGGTTACGGTGGGTGGAACGGCGGCGGTAACGCTCCCACCGGAACCAACGGCAGTGCGGTAGGCGGTATCAAATCCTCGGGAAGCACTCTGATCAACACCCTTCTGGCAACCAACTTTCCGGGCGGCAATGCTTCCGGGATTCTAATTGATGCGGGCCACAACCTCAGTTCGGATGGGACGTGCGCGTTCACAAATGCCGGCAGCCTGAACAATACCGACGCGAAGCTTGGGGCGCTGGCAAACAACGGAGGCCCCACACTGACGATGGCCTTGCAGCCGGGCAGTCCGGCGATTGATGCCGGCGACGATTTTGTGGCTTTGTCCACCGATCAACGCCGGTTACCTCGACCGGTTGGAACAGCGACTGATATTGGTGCGTTCGAGTATGGTTCCCCGGCCACTTTGCAAATCGGTCGCCCCTCGGCAAGAGAGGTCGAGATCTTTGTTCTTGGTGTGAAAAATCAGTCCTGTCGGCTGCTTAGGAGCACGACATTATCGAACTGGCAGTGCATAGCCACGAACCAAATCGGCACAAACGGAACTCTCCTGTTCCATGACGCTTACGATACTGGCGAACCACAGCAGTTTTATCGGGTAGCCCTGCCTTGAGCCGCAACGTGGGAAGTTCGATCTGCGAAGTTGAGTCACTACTAGAGATAATCGGCTGAATCGAGTTAACCCCTCACCCGTCCTTCGAACACACTCCTCCAACCGATCCAAATTCCCGGCAGGTTTTGGAGTGCGGCAGTCCTCTCCCGCCGTGAACCGCCTGCGACATCGACTGCGCCACAGGGCTGGCGCAGTCCGGACACTGCTGCGACTTTCTTAACCTGCCTTGGTTCATGACCCTGACGTGTGTCCATCGGCCCACTTTCCTTGTCAAATTACGCCACCACTCTTCCCATATTTCTTGCAGCGTTTCATTGGTCGAAACATGCTTGGACCTCATGAAGCAACCGATCCCAATCCTGGCCGTCATGCTCGCCGCCTCTTGGTTACCCGGCTTGTTTATCTGGAGTTCACGCGGCGCGGAAATTCCTTCGCGCGGCGATCAGATGCTGGCCGAGTATTTCCGCGCTGAAACGGCCACGCTCGCGGATCGATGCCTGGCGGATGTCCAATCGCTCGACGAGTGGAAGGCGCGGCGGTCGGAGTATCGTCGTCAATTACAGGAGATGCTCGGCTTGTGGCCAATGCCCGAGCGAACAGGGTTGCACGCCGTCATCACCGGCAAATTGGAGCGTGATGATTTCGTAGTTGAGAAACTGCACTTTCAGGCTTCGCCCCGTCTCTATGTGACGGCGAATCTGTATCTACCAAAAGGTTTGAATAAGCCAGCGCCGGCAATTCTTTACGTGTGCGGCCATTCACAACAGATCACCAACGGGGTCAGCTTCGGGAACAAGACAGGTTACCAGCACCACGGCGAGTGGTTCGCGCGCAACGGTTATGTTTGCCTGGTTATCGACACGTTGCAGCCCGGCGAGATCCAGGGACTTCACCACGGCACGCGTCATTTGGGCTTGTGGTGGTGGAATGCGCGCGGTTACACCCCGGCGGGCGTGGAAGCGTGGTTTGGAATCCGCGCGCTGGACTATCTCGGTTCACGACCAGAAGTGGACGGGGAGCGTATCGGCATCACCGGCCGTTCTGGCGGCGGCTCGTATAGCTGGACGATTGCCGCGCTGGACGACCGGGTGAAAGTCGTCGCCCCCGTGGCTGGCATCACGGACCTGCAGAACCAGGTTGTGGACGGTGTGGTGGACGGCCACTGCGATTGCATGTTCTTCGTGAACACGTATCGCTGGGATTTTCCGCAAGTAGCCGCGTTGATTGCGCCCCGACCGTTGCTGATTGGCAACTCGGACAAGGACAAAATCTTTCCGCTCGACGGTGTGGTGCGCCTCCACGCCAAGACACGGAAGATTTACGCGCTGTACGGGGCGACAGACAAACTCGGTCTGCTGATCACCGAAGGGCCGCACCTGGACACGCAGGAACTGCAAGTGCCCGTGTTCCGCTGGTTTAACCGGTTTCTCAAAGGCGATGACGCACCGGTTGAGATGGCAGCGAAGAAGTTGCTGGCACGCGAGCAACTGAAGGTGTTCGACAGCCTGCCGGTGGACGCCGTGAATACAAACGTTCACGAGACTTTTGTGGCAGCAGCGAGGCTGCTCCATCCGCCGGGAACGTCGGAAAAAACGGAACAAGTGTCGGAAGGTTTGACGACGGAGTTGAGGAAAAACGTTTTGCTGGATGGCCGGCAGAAGCCAGTCCGCTCGGAATCAAACTTAATGGGCACTTCGAGAACTTTGGTGTGCGCATGAACACGTACGCCTTCAAAAGTCAGCCGCATGTTGATCTTTCAGTTTACGTTTTCCAACGAACCAAGAACAGAAAAACGGATGCGGCCAGATTGGCCGTGCTTGATGAGGAAGATTGGAAAGCCGCCCTGGTGACGTTCGGTCCCTGGCTTGGCGGTGGTGAGCAGGGTCAGCCGCGGCACGCATTGCGGCCTGCAAGCGAGGGCGGGTCGCGTTTCGACGCGCTTCGGCGTGAAATGGAAGCCGGCAAGCTGACGCTCGTATTATTTGCGCCGCGTGGCGTTGGGCCGACGGCGTGGACATCGGATGAGAAACGGCGGACACAAATTCGCCGCCGTTTCATGTTGCTGGGGCAAACGCTCGACGGGATGCGCGTGTGGGACATTCGCCGCGCGCTGCAAGCCTTGCGAGAAATCAAGGAAACTAAAGGAAAACCGGCAACCATGGAAGCAAGCGGACAGATGGGAATCAATGCGCTATACGCCTCATTGTTCGAGCCGGGTGTCAAGCGACTGGAATTGAAACGGCTTCCCGCATCGCATTCGGAAGGACCTGATTACCTGAACGTGTTGCAGGTGCTTGATGTTCCTCAAGCGTTGCAAATGGCAGCAGAACGGACAGAAGTAAAGTTTCGATAGAACCGCAGCGTGGTCGATTGGCAGACTTCACGATTGGAGACCGATGAATTGAAGGCAAGATTCACCTTCAACAAACGCGAACCGTCTGTTCGGATTGACGATCGCAACGCCACAGTCCACAATCCCTCGCGAAATCCTGACAATAATAATTGCGATCATGACACTCAATAGAGCCAGCGATCCGTTTTCTCTTGCCGGACGAGTCGCCCTTGTCACCGGCAGCAGCGCGGGACTGGGAAAAGCGATGGCTATTGCGCTGGGTCGGGCCGGTGCCGCTGTGGCATTGAATTACGGGCACAACGCTCCGCGCGCGGAAAAAGCGTTCGCTGATTTTCAGGCACAGGGTTGCAGGGGTGCACTGGTCCGCGGAGATGTGACCAGCGAAGTCGAGGTTGCACGCCTCGTGGAAGAGGTGGCCCGAAGGTTGGGGCCGGTGGACATTTTGGTTCTAAACGCTACCTGCGATCAACCACACAAACCGATCGAGGATTACGATTGGGCATTTTA
>CAZYYS010000225.1:0-10107 GCA_964651015.1 uncultured Verrucomicrobiota bacterium | reverse complement strand
CAAATACATGTTGTTAGAGTTGCTTGAACGCGCCGACCACAAGAAGATGCCGCTCGTCCGCGTAATTGACATGCGTCAGACTGCTCGCAAGGAAAAAGGTACACCAATATTCTCGCCGCAACTCAAGGAAGCCATCGCGAAACGATTGGAACGAAAGGAGCAAACGATATTATTTCTAAACCGACGAGGTTTCGCCACCTCATTACAATGTCCGCTCTGCGGCTACGTGGCCGAATGCCCCAATTGCAGCGTGTCGTTGACCTACCATCGTCGGATTCAAAAACTCTGCTGCCACATCTGCGGCCATGAAGAAAACGCGCCGTCCGTTTGCCCCGAAGCCAAATGCCGCAACCCGGCCATCCGTTATTCCGGGCTGGGGACGGAGAAAGTTGAACACACGCTGATGAAATTGTTTCCACACGCCCGCGTTCAACGGATGGATTCCGACATCATGAAGCGAAAGGAGGACTACCGCCGAACCCTTGGCGACTTCCGCACGGGCAAAACCGATATTCTGGTCGGCACTCAAATGATCGCGAAAGGGCTTCATTTTCCGAACGTCACTCTTGTAGGGATCATTTATGCCGACCTGGGCCTTCACCAAGCCGACTTCCGCGCTGGCGAACGGACCTTTCAATTGCTGACCCAGGTTGCTGGTCGTGCCGGGCGCGGCGATGTGGAGGGCGAAGTGTTTGTGCAGGCGTTCACGCCATTTCATCCGGCCATCCAATACGCCCGTCGCCATGACTTCGCCGGATTTTACGAACAGGAGATTGAATTCCGCGAACAACTAAAATATCCGCCCATCAACCGCATCGCCCTGCTGACATTGAAGAGTCGAAATGAAGAAAAAGTGAAATTCTCCGCCAACCATCTGAAACGCGAACTTGAGAAAAACTTTGCTGAAATCAAAGACCTCATTTTACTTGGTCCCGCTCCGGCACCACTCGCGCGGGCCGAGTCCTACTATCGTTACCAGATCATGCTGCGCGCTCGCCAGATGATGAAGCTCAGCCACGCGCTCGCGCGAATCACCACAACATTCACGCTGCCCGAAGACGTTGCTTTGAGCGTGGACATTGACCCCGTCAGCTTGTCTTAACACGTGCCATCCGGTAGTTGTGGCCTCCAATCACGCGGGATTTCGGCCCAGATCGAAATTTAGAAACAATCAGGAATCGGCTTGTCTCGCGGGAAAATGATCCTGATGCGATCCAATCCAAAAGTCAGAGCTTGCAACCAGGCCAGAGCCTCCTAACTTCGAGTCCTCCAGCGTATGAGCGACGTGACCCGGATTCTCAACGCCCTCGACCATGGCGACGCCAACGCCGCCGATGAACTGCTCCCGTTGGTTTACGAGGAATTGCGCAAACTGGCAGCTCACAAAATGGCGGATGAAGCGGCGGGCCATACCTTGCAGCCGACCGCGCTGGTCCACGAAGCCTGGCTGCGGCTTACCGGAAATGCAGACCGGAAGTGGAGCAGTCGCGCTCATTTCTTTGCCGCGGCGGCGGAAGCGATGCGACGCATCCTGGTTGAGAACGCCCGCCGGAAGCGGCGGTTGAAACATGGCGGCGGCCAGCAGCGCATCGACTTGACCACGCTCGATGTCGCGATCACCAGCAATGACGAACATCTGCTGGCAGTGGATGAGGCGCTCGACAAGCTTGCCGCGCAAGACCCGTCCGGCGCTCAATTGATCAAGCTCCGTTTCTTCGCCGGCCTGTCCAACGTGGAAGCAGCTCGGCTGCTGGACATCCCCGAACGCACCGCCAAACGCAATTGGGCCTATGCCCGCGCCTGGCTTTACGAGGAATTGAAGAAAACTCTCTGAAGTTTTTTGGCCCAAAATCGCCCGAAACGTCGCACGGTAGAATAGAGATGAAATCTGACCTCATGGACTCTGCTGAAAACGCAAACCACGAAAAGGGAATCTTCGAGCAGGCGCTCGACATCGAATCCTCCGAAGACAGGCTCGACTACCTCAAGGCTGCCTGCGGTGAGGATGCGGCCCTGTTGGCGCGAGTCCAGGCTCTGCTCCAGGCAAACGACTCCGTCGAACGCTTTCTGCCTGGACAACCCCAAAATCAGGCGACCGTAGCCGTCTCGGTCACGGAAAAGCCCGGCGATCGCGTTGGCCGATACAAACTATTGGAAAAACTGGGCGAGGGCGGCTGCGGCATCGTGTATGTCGCCGACCAGAGCGAGCCGGTACGCCGCCGCGTGGCCCTGAAGCTTATCAAGCCGGGCATGGACAGTCGCCAGGTCATCGCCCGCTTCGAGGCCGAACGCCAGGCGCTCGCGTTGATGGACCACCCCAACATCGCCAAAGTGCTTGACGCCGGCAACACTGAAACAGGCCGACCCTACTTCGTGATGGAACTGGTACGCGGTATCAAGATCACTGACTACTGCGACCAGAACCACCTGAGCACGAGGCAGCGGCTCGATCTGTTTGTCCAAGTCTGCCAGGCCGTGCAGCACGCGCACCAGAAGGGGATCATCCACCGGGACCTCAAGCCTTCGAACATTCTGGTGACCGTCAACGATGGCGTGCCCGTGCCCAAGGTGATTGACTTCGGCATTGCGAAGGCGACGGAAGGGCGGCTGACGGACGCGACGGTGTACACGCAGTTGCATCAGTTCATTGGGACGCCGGCGTACATGAGCCCGGAACAGGCGGCGATGACGAGTCTGGATGTTGATACGCGGAGTGACATCTACAGCTTGGGCGTCCTGCTCTACGAATTGCTGACGGGCGCGACACCATTTGATCAAAAACAGTTGCTCGCCGCCGGGCTGGATGAAATGCGCCGCACGATTCGCGAAGTCGAACCGGTCAAACCCAGCACGCGGTTGACTCAAGACTTGGTAGCCGTGGACGTCAGTCCGCGCAAATCGAACAAAGGGTTGAAGATCCCGGCCCAAGAGGAGGTCAGCGCCGACGCACGTCAGCGGCTACGACTGAAGGAGCAGATTGCGCGCGTGCGGGGCGATCTGGACTGGATCGTGATGAAATGTTTGGAGAAAGACCGCGCCCGCCGCTACGAAACCGCCAACGGCCTGGCCTCGGACATTCAACGCCATCTCAACAACGAACCCGTCGTGGCCTGTCCGCCGAGTAACCTCTACAAATTTCAGAAACTGGTTCGCCGAAACAAAGTGATGTTTGCCGCCGGAGCGGGCATTGCCACAGCGCTGGTAATCGGTCTGGCCATCGCCTTGTGGCAATCCATCGAAAAAGCTCGCGCGTATCACCGCGCGGTCGCCGCTGAGAAAGCAGCACAGACGGAAGCTCAAATCCTCAAAGACATGCTTGCAAGCGCGGGACCGGAAGTCGCCATGGGCCGCGATGCTACGCTTCTGCTGGAGATTCTCGATAAGACGGCTGAACGGATTGGCAAAGAGCTTGCCAATTATCCGGCAGTTGAAATGGATTTGAGCGGCACTATCGGCAATTTGTATCGCAATCTGGGCCGCTTTCAGAAGGCCGAGAAGTTTCTGCGCCGGGCGCTGGCGCTCAGAGAACAAAATCAACCCACCGCCAATAATGCAGACCTACTCTGGGGGCTGGGCGCTGTATTCTTCGAGCAGGGAAAGCTCCCGGAGTCGGAAGAGTTCCTGCGCAAGGCCCTGGCCGCGCAGAGAAAATTTGGTCGCGAGGATGCCAACGCAACCGACATTCTTTGCGGCCTGGCGAAGCAGTTCGCCAAACAGGCCAAATTATCAGAGGCAAAACTCTTGAGCACTGAGGCCCTGACCTTGAGCAGAAAGCTTTTCGCTGCTCCTGACGAACGACTGGCGGGGGTTCTCAACACGGTAGCTGAGGTGGAACATGCGGACAGAAAATTCCAGGACGCGGAGGCACACCACCGCGAAGCTATCGCGATGTGGGAGAAACTCGGCGGCCACGAGTACGAACTGCACATTGCTCGGGAAAACCTCGCACGCACGCTGAGCGAACTGGGAAAACTCCAGGAAGCCGAAAGCCTCTACAACGAAGCATTGGCTTTCACACGAAAGGTGTTTGCCAAAGACAGTCCGGAGGTCGCGAGCGTGCTGCAAGATCTCGCCAGGAATCTCGGCGAACAAGACAGACTGCTCGAAGCGGAAAGCCTGTATCGCGAATCGGTCGAGATTGGACGTAAGCGATTCGGCAATGAGAACCCTGTAATGTTAGGCGTGCTCACTGGGCTCGGCGTGATCTTAGCCAGGGAAAGCAAACTGAGCGACGCAGCGTCCGTGTTGAGCGAAGCAGTTGACTTGTCTCGGAAAAACCCTGGATGGGGTTTGCAGCCTCAGAATTTCGCTTACCACCATTTGGGAAAGGTACTGGCCGACCAGGGCGAACTGGTCAAAGCGGAGGCCATCCAATCCGAGCACCTTGCCTTCTTGCGGAAGCGAGGGCCGGAAAATTGGTTTATGCCAGTGGCACTCGCCGAACTCGCCATCACGTTAATGACCGAACACAAATTCGAACAGGCTGAACCGATAACGCGCGAATGCCTGACACTCTACGAGCAAGGCTCGCCGGAGCAACGCTCACCCGACGCTTGGCGCGCATTTAGCGCCAGGATTCTCTTGGGCGAGTGCCTGCTGAACCAAAAACGGCTTGCCGAAACGGAGCCGCTTCTCATCGCTGGCTACGAAGGCATCAAACAACGAAGCGAAGTTGGTTGGAAGGCCCGCCTCCACCGCCGCCTCCCAGGCGAAAGAAAAGCGCTTGAGCTTCTTGTGCGACTCCACGAAGAAACGGGCCATCCGGATCAAGCCACCAAGTGGAGACAAAAACTGGCCGAGTTAGAGAAGATCGAAGCCCAACCAAAGAATGTTCAGTCCCCGAAATGACCGAACCAAAATCAAACGTATGATCCTGCAAACAGCCGTTAACGCCAAGACGCAAAGCTGCAACCGAATCACGCTTCGCGCCGAGTCTTCGCCGCCCACGAACCTTCGCGTTGAAACCTTGTGCCGCGTTTAGAATGAAAATTATGAAACCTCGCGATTGGTCCATATTGCCGCGCTTGCGCACTTTCCCGTAACGCAGTCGAAGCCGAGGTGACGCGCCACCAACCGTTCAGGGTTGAGCGACAAAAACTGGCGTCTCACCTCGGCTTCGCCGCCGCACATTCACCCGTATGGAAAATGGGGCACTGCCCTGACGCGTGAAGTGTTGTCTGGCGCCGGCGAGGTTCGCCGCAGGAAAGCGGAGCCGATTGCAGAAAACAAAAATCAAAATGCTATGAAAACAAATTCATTCACGAACCCACATGTAGCCGCCGAGGTAACGAGGGGGATTCATAAATCAAACCAGCGTCCGCTTTCCGTTTGGTGTCCAGCCTTCAGGCTGTCTCCAGCCACTCGGCACGCTAAAGCGTGGACACCCAACCCGCTTCGCTCCTTAACGCTCCTCGCGTTGACGCTCCTCTGCGCCGCCGCATTATTCACACACACCACCTTTGCCGGCAAACCGCCACCGCCACAACCGAGCAGCGGAACGGTGGTGCTGGATTATGATTACGCGGGGCCGAATAGCGCGGCACTCTTCGGACTCACCGTCGCGCCTTCGGGGACGATCTACTCCGCGGGTACTGGCGGTGATACAAATGGCGACTGGCATGGAATCGTCCTTGCGAGCGGCGACCACGGGAGCACCTGGTGGAACGTTCTCGATGACGCCAGCCCGGATTGGTACACCGACTTCAGTGGAGGTATCGCCGCGGATGCTTTCGGCAACGTTTACGTCGCCGGAATGCTCAGCGACACCAACAGCGTTCAGTCGGACAGGTGGATCGTCCGCCGAAGCGCCGACGGTGGCGTGACTTGGACGGCGGCAGATAGTTTCGCAATGGGGACCGTGGGGGCTATTCCCTCGTCACCCACAGCCATCACGACCGACGCTGCCGGCAATGTTTATGTCGTGGGTCGCTCGCGTGCCTCTGGTCAAATAGTTTGGACCGTCCGCAAGGGCGTTGGCGGGACTTCGTTTTCGACAGTGGATCAAGGACCCATTGCGAGCTTTGGCAGACCACAAGCGGTCTTCGCTCATCCAACCGCCGGCATTTTTGTCGCGGGTGCGACACGGGTCACGGTTAAGAATGTGACCAGCGACGTGTGGCTGGTGCGGCGGAGCACTGACGGCGGCGCGACCTGGTCAAACGTGGATAACTTTCAACTCTCCAGTTCAAGGGCCGCCAGTGCCATGGGCATCGGTGCGGATGCCTCCGGCAACCTCTACGTTGTGGGGAGCGGAAATGGGCCCTCCAATATTTCCCACTGGATCGTGCGCAAGAGCACCAACGGCGGCACTTCATGGACGACGGTGGACGACTATCAACTCGACTCGACCCGAAACAGTCAGGCGAACTGTATCGCGACTGACGCCAACCACAATCTCTGGGTCGCCGGATACGGCAGACAGGCCGACGGTTCTCAGAAGTGGATTGTTCGCAAGAGCGCCGGCGGCACCGGCCCTTGGACGCCAGTGGATGTTTTCCAGGGTAGCAACTTCAACATCCGGATTGCGATTGCGGCAGATCCGTTCGGGAACGTGTTCGCCGGCGGTGACGGCGTCCAAAATTGGCTCATCAAGAAGTACTGATTCGATCAAACCATTTTCGCGCACGCTCATGAAAACGAAACTGACTTTTGCGGCAAAACTCCTAACGAACCACAAGGTAGGGCGCGGCACTCCGTGCGCGCCGCAGGTCCACGATTCGCAGACGGCGCGCAGAGGACTGCCGCGCCCTACCACTCCGCGTTCGTGGTCCGTGCACCTGTTCGGTGTCCACCCTTCAGGGTGTCAGCCGCCGTCGAGCACGCTAAAGCGTGAACACCGAACCACGGTCCTCTTGTTCGCCGCGCTCGCGACCGGCAGTCTGTTGATGCTCTGCCCTGTGTCTGCCCACGCGCAAGGCGGCGTGCCGCTCTGGACCAATGTCAGTAGCGGTGCGTTCGGTACCGGCTGGGCGCCTGCACTTGCGGTGGATAGCAGCAACAACATATTCGTGGGCGGGGCAGCCCTCACCAAATACTCAGGCGCAGGCACGCCGCTTTGGACGAACCTGGCCAACGGGGTGTGGTCAATCGCCGTGGACCAAAACGGCAATGCATTCGCATTCGCAACTGGCAATGGGTTTGACTGCCCCGCGCTTCTGGCGTATTCGAGCGCGGGGGTGCCGCTCTGGACCAATTGCTTTCCTGGCTTAGCCTTCGCCCTTGCGGTGGACGGCAGCGGTAACGTGTTCGGGGCTGGCGACGCGACGATCAAATATTCCAACGCGGGTGTGCCCATCTGGACCAACAAGACCCCCTTTGTCGTTTACCCCAACGCCATGGCTGTGGATGACAGCGGCAATGTGTTCGTAACGGGAAACTCCAGTTCGTATTACGCGACGATCAAATATTCAAACGCAGGCGTACCGCTCTGGACCAATCGCTACAACTTAGGCGTCCCGGATCAGACCCGGGAGGTCCGAGCCATCGCGCTGGACGGTAACGGCAACGTGTTCCTGACTGGAGATGCAAACACCAAGACCGACTATGATTATGGGACGCTAGCCTATTCCAATTCGGGTGCGCCGCTCTGGACCAACCGTTACGACGGGCCAGCGCACAATTGGGACGTCGCCAAAGCGATCGCGGTGGACGCCAACGGCAACGTATTCGTGACGGGGTATTCAACGACCGCTGTTAGCCCCATCTCCCATAATGCGCTGTATGACTACGCGACGATCAAATACTCCAATTCAGGCGTGCCGCTCTGGACCAACTACTACGACGGGCCAGCGGGCGATTTGGATTACGCCTCAGCGATCGCGGTGGACGCAGCCGGTAACGTGTTCGTGACGGGATATTCCGCTGACGGCCCTTGCTGCCCTTTTATCGCCGCCTTGGAGACGATTGCATATTCGAACGCGGGGGATTTGCTTTGGGAAAACCGCTACTATGGGCCAGACAACCTGGCCGTTTTTCCAACAGATATTGCCGTGGACCGCGCCGGTAACGTAATCGTGACCGGCTATTCCTGGGACGGCTCCACTTATTATAACACGACCATCAAATATTCTTCGAGCCTTCCGCCGCCTGTTCAGTTGGATTTTCAACGGCTGAACAATCAACTGGTGTTGAGCTGGACCAACGCCGGATTCACTTTGCAAACCGCGCCCGCCGTCACCGGCCCGTTCACCAACCTTCCCGCCGCCACCAGTCCTTACACGAATTCCCTCACCGCCCCGCAACAATTCTTCCGGCTGATTGGGAATTGAGTGAGGAGCGCACTGCGCCTCGCGTGCCGCTTTCGGCGTCGCGCCGAAAACACTCCTTCGAGCCGCCCAAGAACCATCGAGTACAGTATCACTTCGCCACGAGCAGTTGGCGGGACGCCGGCTGCGGCAACCGGGACGGTCGCGCTCCCCATTTGCAATCCGCGCCTGCCCTCCTCGGCTCGTTCACCGGCCTTCCGAAACGGCCGTTACTCGACCATGTGATTGCTCTACAATGTCGTGACAAGCGATTTGGAACATGGCATCAAAGCCACAAAACCCACTTACTGGTCATGAAAAACACGGATCGTCGCCAATTCCTGAAACAGACCGGGGCGCTCGTCGCGGGAACCGCCGCCCTCGGTTTCGCCAATTCAACGCGCGCTGCCGGCGCGAATGACAAGATCGTCATGGGCATCATCGGCCCGGGCGGCCAGGGCACGAACCTGTTGAAATCCTTCGCCGCGCAGAAAGATGTCGAGTTCGCCTATGTCTGCGACGTGGATGCCGACCGGTTGGCCAAGGCTGCGAAGGAAGTCGAAACGATCACCGGCAAGGCGCCGAAGTCGGTGAAAGATTTGCGCCATATTCTGGACGACAAATCGGTTGATGCCGTCATCGTTGCGACGCCCGATAATTGGCACGCGCCGGCAACCATCCTGGCCTGCGACGCGGGGAAGCACGTCTATGTCGAGAAGCCCTGTTGCCACAACATCCGTGAAGGCCGGTTGATGATCGACGCCGCGCGACGTCACAAGCGCATCGTGCAGACCGGCACGCAAAGCCGCAGCACGGAACATGTGATGAGGGCCATGGAACTTCTGCGCGACGGGGCGATTGGCGACATTCTCGTTTCCAAAGCGTGGAACAGCCAGCTCCGTCGCAACATCGGCCACGCTCAACCGTCCACGCCCCCGCCGAATCTGGACTTCGATATGTGGCTCGGCCCGGCGCCGGTTGTGCCCTACCAATCCAACTTGTTGCCGGGCATCTGGCGCTGGTGGTACGCCTTTGGCGCTGGCGACATGGGCAACGATGGCGTTCACGACCTCGACATTGCCCGCTGGGGTTTGAGTGTCGAAACGCACCCTTCGAAAGTTGCCGCGCTCGGCGGAAAATATTTCTTCGATGACGACCAGCAATTTCCCGACACGCAATACGTTGTCTTTGAATATGACGGCCAACCCAGGAAGCAACTCATCTTCGAGCAACGCATCTGGTCACCTTACGTGCAAGAAGGGCACGAGAACGGAAACGCCTTTTATGGCACGAAGGGGATGCTGGTGCTCGGCAAAAAAAGCGGTTGGCAGTTGTTCGGCCCGCGCAACGAACTGCGCGAAAAAATGAGCGGTAAAACAGATGACTTGGCCCATCACCGAAATTTTCTCGACTGTCTGAAAAATGACAAACGGCCGAACGCCGAAATCGAAATCGGTCACCTCTCCGCCGCACTCTGTCACCTCGGCAACATCGCCACACGCGTCAGCCGAACGCTCCATTTCGATCCAAAGACCGAGCAGATTGAAGGCGATGAAGAAGCGAATCGACTCGTGCGCCGCGTGTATCGCGACGGCCACTGGGCCGTGCCGAAGGGGGTCTGAGCATTTTGGAACATTCAAAGAACCCTACACGTCTCGCCTGACCAACGAGGCGCCGCCGTCCACCACAATGGTTGTGCCGGTCACGTAAGCGCCGTCGACACCGGCCAGATACATAAACGCTCCCGCGACTTCCTCAGCGGAGCTGAGTCGCCCAAGCGGAATGGTTTGATTCGCGCGCTTGCGAAATGCTTCGTCGCGATCGTAGATCGTGCGGCTCAACCCGGCATAGACGATGCCTGGCG
>CAZYYS010000224.1:0-10115 GCA_964651015.1 uncultured Verrucomicrobiota bacterium | reverse complement strand
GATGGACGGACGGGGCAATTACCTTTCGACGCATCAACTCATTTGTTTGTTGCTCCACCATTTCATCGTCAATCGCAAGGACAGTGGCCGGGTCATCAAAGCGTTGACGACGACCTCGATGGTGGACAAGATGTGCGCGGCTTACGGTCTGCAACTGGTCGAAACCGGCGTGGGTTTCAAATACATCTGCGCCGAGATGCTCATGGGAAACGTCCTTCTTGGCTTCGAGGAAAGCGGCGGGATCGGTTTCCCCGGGCACATTCCGGAGCGCGACGGAATCCTCGCTGGCCTGATGCTGCTGGAATTGCTCGCGACGGAACGAATTTCGATCACCAAACTGCTGGCACGTTTGGAAAAGCAATTCGGTCCCCATCGTTACGCCCGTATCGACACGCCTTATCCTCTGGAGAAACGGAGCGTGCTGATGGAGTTTTGCAAAAATAATCCTCCCGCAACCTTGCTCGATTCGCCGCTCGCCGATGTCAAATCCTACGATGGCGTCAAATTCATCGCCCGCGACGGTTCATGGTTGATGCTGCGCGGCTCCGGCACTGAACCGATTCTCCGTATCTACGCCGAGGCGAAGTCTGACGCAGCCGCCAAGAAGTTGCTCAAGCTTGGAGTCCGTCTGACGCAGCAGGTGTCGGGACAAGCTTAATTTGCCGAAGGCGACGAACAAATCGTATTTTTGGCGAATGCGTAGTCTGCCACGATCTTCCCGCCGATCAAATGTTCCTGAATGATCCGCTCCAAAACCTCCGGCGTGCAGGAGTGATACCAGACTCCTTCGGGATAAACGACCGCAATCGGGCCCTGCGCACAAACCCGAAGGCAATTGGCCTTGGTGCGATACACTAGCGAATCCAATCCGACCAGGTTTAATTCCTTGAGCCTTCGTTTCAAATACTCCCATGATTCAAGGCTCTTCTCTTTCGGTGCGCATTTGGGTTCGCTCTGGTCAGCGCAAAGGAAGATGTGGCGCCGGTACTTTTCCAGCCCCAACGAATCAACGATCGTTCTCAATCTGTCCGCCATGAGATAATTTTCCCTCGCGTGGCGATTACCGGCGAGCAGTATCGATCAAAACATTTGGTCATCGAGCAAAATCCGTCTCAATCATCGTCATCGTCACGGCCCGTCAGAGTCAGTCTGAGTTTCTTCAGGCCGGTGCCGTGCGCGCCTGCCAGATGAGCTGGGTAGGGAGTGTTCACCCCCTTGACCGAGTGCCAGATGATCCGATTCAGCGTGTCTTCGTCGGCTTGATCCACTTCATCCAATGATTGCTCCATGCTTTTCTGCGCCCAGAAAAATTCCGTTCCCTGCAGCTGGGCAGTGGATTTGTTCATTTCGTCCAACGCGATGTTATTTGTCAAACAAGTGTAAGGCGTGAAATCTGGTTTGCGCGTGAAGCAATCGGTCATCAGCGGCGCCAACGCGTCCATCTGATTCATCGGTGGGATGCCCAACATTCTCTCCATCGTGTGCAACACCGAGGTCTGGTTGTAGAATTCGCTGACCACTGCGCCACGTTTCGTGTACGGACTGACCACCAGGCAAAGGGAACGATGTCCATCGACGTGGTCGAATCCCGCCTGCGGATCGTCCTCGTTGACGAAAATGCAGGTCTTCGGCCAGAACCGGCTCCTGGAGATGCGTTCGATGATTCGTCCCACGGCCAGGTCATTGTCGGCAACCTGTGCCCGCGGTGTCGGGGTTCCAGGTCTTGTGCCGGAGGTGTGATCGGACGGAAGGTAAATGATCACCAAGTTTGGCCATTCACCTTTTCGTTCATATTCCGAATACTCAGCGAGAAAAATGTCGGCGCGGATGGCATCGGGAATTCGCATATTCCAACCGGGTGATTGCAGGCAACTGTAGCGACGCAACGTTTCGATCTGCATGTCATGCTGGAAGGAGATTTTGTTCCCGTTGGTGCGGTAATTTTCGTAGATCGCCTGCCAGCTCGCGTCCTTGGGCACTGGCTCGGTGGTGCTCATCTCCCCGTAATTGCGAAATGAAAGACCGTGCAACAGGACGTTGTCCCAAATGAAGCCGGTCGCTGAATAGCTTAAGGGATCGTCTCCGGCGAAGGGATAGCTCCGCGTGAAACCGCCAAAGGACTTCTCGATATAATCAGTCACATATCCCTCCATCGCCCAGGCATGGCCGTCGGCGGAGAGGACACCATTGCAATAATAATTGTCCAGCAGGACAAATTGCTCGGCCAGTGCATGATGATTGGGCGTTACCTCGCGGCCAAAAACGCACAGCGAAGGATCGGCGTTCCCTTGAGGTAGATCACCGAAGACCTGGTCGTAGGTTCGATTCTCTTTGATGATGTAAACGACATGCTCAAAGACCGACGGTTCTCCGGTTCGTCGTGGCACCGGGACAGGCTTTTTACGAGAATCACTTTTTTCCCATGCCCGCAAAATTTGCGGAACGCGCGCATCTGCGTTCGATCGTCGCGTGAATTCTTGCAACGCTTCCACCGTGGGAATTTTGACCTTGCTCACCGTTCCCAGATACAGCCGGCTGTTCCAACCCTTCTTGTCCGGGGCGGTGCTCCGTGAGCCCAATCCTTTTACGTTGGCAACAAAGAGAAAACCATCGCCGGTCGTTAGCGCGCCCGGATACCAGGCCGTGGGAATGAACCCTTCAACTCTATTCTTCGAGTCAAGTGCGACGACGGCCACGGCGTTGTTGCCGCCGTTGGCCACAAAAAGTGTCTTGCCATTCTTGCTCAATGAAAGAGCGTTTGGCGCGCTGCCAAATGGCAACGAGGGGTCAGGTCGCACCAGGATGGAATCAACAACCCGCAAACTCCCCGTATTGATGACACTCACCGTATCGGAGTTCGCGTTAGCAACGAAGAGTGTTCGTTGGTCGGCGCTCAATTCCAGATCAGACGGATGCAAACCCGTCGTGACCTGAGCGGCCTCGGTGGACTCGTCGAGATCGACGACGGAGACGGTTCCGCTGGTCGCCACACTCCGGTCGTCCACCAGGGCGTCAGTTCCGGACGATTTCGCAGTCTTCTCTCCTGTTCGCGGATGCCGTCCGCCCCAGTTGGAAACAAACGCCGTCTTGCCGTCGGGCTTGATTACAACGTCGTAGGGTGCGACTCCGACCGTCACCTCTTTGGTCAACGCGCCGGACTCCAGATCGACTATTCCCAAACTGTTGTTCCGCGACAAACAGACGTAGGCCCATTTCTCATCCGTCGAAAGTGCCAGACCGCCAGGATGCGAATTCCCGGTGCCGCCTGGACCGGGCAAAGCAATCTTTCGTCCCCACGTCAACTTGCCTGCTTCGGTCAGCTTGGCTTCCCAAAGAATATTTTGCGCGGTGGTGAGGTACACACGCGAACCATCGCGCGTGACGACGATGCCGTGCGTCGAACCGCCACCGGACGGAAATTTCAATTCCTGGCGAATCTTCCAAGCCTTGGCATCAATGACCACCAGACCGCGATTATCTTTCACGTACAATGTCAGGTCATCGGGCGATCGCACGAGGTCAACCGGTCGACCGCTGAACTCCAGCGATTCGCCAGCGGGGTGCAACACTTGGTAGGTTGAGACAATATGCCCGCCGGTTGGCGACGGGCCTACGTGCTCAACCTTGTTGGTCTGGCAACCAGGCAACAGGAACACGAAGCCAAGTAACCCGGCTAAAAAGTAACCGCCAAGGCGAGCAGGCTTCGACGGCTTGAAAATCGGAGCGATGGGAAATGCTTGGTCTCGACCGCCCTGATGTGTCGATTTTGCAAATGGCTGATTTGGCATCTTGTCCTGACTATTTGTTCCCGAGCATTCTGGCCTTCTCAGCCTGGTATTCCTGTTCGGTAATAGCACCCGCCTCCTTTGCCTTTTGCAAATCAATCAACTGCTGGCCCAAGGTTACACCGCCACCTCGGTAAGCGTCGCGGTTGCCGATGGCCGCCACGCATCCGTTAAGAAATAGCGCCGCCAGCATTCCGCAGATAAACGTGAAGAATTTTCGTTTCATAAGGTATGAACTCTTTTGTCGCACATTGAAGATGGTTGATCGTGTGCACATGAAAGCGGGCAGTCGAATTTCAGTAAAGCCTTTTCAAGGCATAATTTCAACCTGGGTGACTCGCCGATGAAACCTAAGTTCGTTGGAACACGACGCGATCGAGAGCGTGCGCCGTTACGAGGAACGGATCACGCAGTTTGGGAGCCTCGATGTGATCGTGCTCGGCCTTGGTCAAAATGCCTCTCGGATTCAGGAACCGGGAAGTGCGGAAGACGCACCTGGACGACTGGTTCATCTGGACGCAATCTCAATCGAAGCCGGCCCCCCATCGGCCTGTACTTGTGTGGAATAAAAATCGCGGTCGTAGAGCGTTCGTTCGCGAATATGGCGATTGAAGAAATTCTTAAAAAAAACTTGCATCGAACACAGTTAGCCTGAAAGAATCGCAACCAAATCCGAAAATCCAAAATGAAATCCATGAAAAAGCTACACTCCCTGACCCTCGTTGGACTCCTTGCGGTTGCGCCCATAACGCGTGCCGCAACAATCACAGTCAATACCGCCGACAACGCGGACTTTACCGCCGGCAAGACGAACCTCGTCACTGCGCTCCGCATTGTTAACGATGGCGACACCATCGCATTCAATATCCCTGGTGCCGGGCCGCACTACCTTCAGACACCCGCCGGCGGCCTCCCGGTGCTTATCAAGGACAATGTTACGATTGACGGTTACTCGCAGCCAGGCTCTGCGGCAAATACAAACCCCAACACAGCCGCAAACAATGCCGTGATCAAGATCGTCCTCGATTCGCGAAACGGGAACTACCGCGTTATGGAATATACGGCGTTTACTCCGGGCAACAGCGATCCGCCGATTGATAATTCCGGGATTTCCACCGAGCGCGGTGGTTACGGCGATACGGAGGTGGCCATTCTCGGCCTTTATCGCGCCACCAACGCCAACATCCGCGGCCTGGCATTCCTCGGCAACTACACCGGCGATCCCAGCACCTACTCCATCGCAGTGGCGCACGACTACGGTGGCAACACCAACGTGCTTGACCGTCTGGCCTACAACGATGGCAGTTCGCGCGGCTGCCACGTCAATGGTTGTTGGTTTGGCGTGGATCCGACAAACCAAACCCCGGCAGGTTTGGCTACCACGGCCGCAGCCGTCGCCTTCTTCCGGCATCGTGAACCTAGCGGGGCGGTGGATGGCATCAAGAACTTCGGCCGACCGGAACTCCCGAATGAGGGCCTGATTGTTGGAGTGAAGCCGGGATCGTTGAATCCGCGCTCTCAATTCAATGTGCTTGCTTACCATGCGCTCACTCTTGCGGGTGAGGCGATCCGCACGAAGTTCGCAGGAAACTTCCTTGGTGTAATGCCAAACGGCACCACACCCTCGGGAATTCCTGGCATCTTCGCCGGTGGCATGGAAATCGGTCGTTACAACGACACCAACGCGATCGTTTTGGGGACCGACGGCGACGGGGCGAATGACGCGGATGAAGGGAATCTCTTCGGTCCACTCGCGCAGGGAGGGGTCGTCTTTGCGTTTTACAGCACCAGCGACAAGCCGTATATCGTCGCGGGCAACCGTTTCGGTGTTGATATTAATGGTTCGCTCTGGGCAACCAATTCTCAAACCATTTGGGACGACATCGGCAGCCCCTCAAAAGTACAATTCGGCTCTGACTTGGATGGCGTGAGTGATGCTTGGGAGGCCAACGTGATCTACAACAATTACCCGTTTGCCAGCATATTCCCGGACCCGAGCACGACCTTGGAGCCGCCCATGCTGGTCATCAACCCCGGCGCCCGTGTATCCTTCCGCGGCAACGTAACGGTCAACAACGATTTGATTCCATTCGATTATGCCGACGGGACAGGCGGTCGTCTGGTTAACTTCACCAATTATGAGCAGTTCTACATGGACACAAATTCGGCCAACGGGTTGATCCCCGTTTTGTCCACAACCAACATTTATCCGACTTTGAGCGGCACCTTTGCCCCGGGCGTTGCGCCTTACACGAATATAATCATCGACGTTTACCAACTCGATCCTGACGGCTGGGCAAACGGTAAACTTTTCGGTCTTCAGGAGACGCTTAATCCCGACGGATCAACCAACGGATTTCCTCAAGGCAAGAAATATCTAGGCTCATTCCCAGTCGCCAACACCGGTAGTTTCAGCATCAATACTACGGGGTTGGATTATGGTGCGGGTGCGGTGACCGTCACGGTTAACTATTCCGCCGACCCGCCCGGCACGCACAACGGGCGCGTGCAAACCAGCAATTTCGCGAACCCTGCGTATGCCATCCCGGGCACCGTGGCTTCGGTTGGTTCGACCACCATCGTCCCAGACACGATCCTTTGGTTTGACGGAGCAACCGGTCAGCCAACGCTCGGTGGTTACAACGCGGCTACGGCGGTTCAGCAGGGTGGCAGTCTCGAACCGTATGCCGGGCTGATGGGCAGCAGCACGTTTCTGTTGTCGGCCAACACATTCAACGGCACCTACATGCGCTATAATCTGATCATTCAACCGGCGGTGGGCGGTACTGCCAAGATCAGCGATATTTTCTACGCGGACAACGGCACACCTTACACCAATCAAATCAATGAGTCCCGTCAGGATGGCAATCCCGGCCGCGTGGCGGGTGATACGCGCGTGGGCGCGACAACCTTCGTCGGTGGCGGTGAGGTTTCGCTCTATGCTTATCCGACATTCTTTAATTCGGATGGGCGGTTTGATGTCAGCCTTCCGCTTTACGCCACGCTCTCCAGCGTCAGTGGGCGCGACTCCTGCTTCCAAACATACTCGCTCAATCCCACTACGCTTGCGCAGACCATGTTGAGCAAGGCCACGGACAGCGCGTTCAGTGGGAAAACCAACGACACCCCGGCAAACGTCAACCAGATCTCACGGTATGGTGGACACCTGCAAGGGCTCTCTGACGGAAACTTTGTGTCCGTGGTCGAAGATCGGTCACGTTTATTCAACCCGAACGGCAACGCATCGGTGGCGACCATCTTTGCTGCCAACGGTTCGATTGTGACGCCAGCTTACAAAGTGGCTGATGCCGACCAGTGGGCGAACGTGGCTGCCTATAAGAACGGCTTCGCGGTGCGGCCTTCAGGCGGGATTATCTACTTCTTCAACAACGCCGGAGTCTTGCAGGGTTCGATTAACCACAACACGGACTCGGGCCTCGGATATGACACCGGTCGAGGCGACGGCACACGCATCGCCTCCGACATCCGAAGCGACTATGTCTACATGGCGGGCGTTGCTGGTGGTCAAGTCTGGTTGTCAGTTTGGAATGCTCAGACCCGGACGTTTATCACGAAAGCACCGATCGGCGACGGTGTTCCGGGCGTGCAGGCCTTTGACCGGGTGAACCTGGCGGTGGACGCCTTGGATCGCGTTTGCGTGGTTTACAAGGTCAAGCCGTCGGCTGCCGACTTTGGACTCTTCCAGGTGGCGGCGCGCGTTTTGAAGTTTGATGGGACAAGTCTTTCCTACGTGACCCATTCGTTCTTCCCGTTCATCAATCATGACAATAACGGCACCTTGGGCCTTGCGACGCTCGAACCGAGCGTGGCGATGACGACTCAGCAGATATTTATCTCCGCTAAAGGTGTGCTCAATAGTACGAACAATCCGTCCGGAGGCGGTAACACGCTTGGCAACACGGATGTTTATACCGTTATCAGCAACCCGGCTGCAGCGCCCGAACCGCTGACGATCACCTCGATCAGCGCTGATAGCACAGATGTGGTGTTCTCGTGGCAAGGCGGTACCGGACCGTTCCTCGTCCAAGGCACCGCCGCGCTCGGCGCCACCCCCACCTGGGTTGATCTGCAGACCACCACCAGTCGAACCGCCCGCATCCCACGAGCGCTTCCGATGACGTTCTTCCGCATTCAAGATGGCACCACGAAGACGGTCTCGTTGTTCAAGTCCGTGCTCAACGGTGCGAACGAACGGCCGACCCCCGTCTCGACCCCGGGCGTCGGGATCGGGCTGCTGGCACTCAATGGCACGACGGCCACGTATTGGGTTACGTACTCGGGGCTGACAGCGTCTGCCTCGGCCGCACACGTCCACGGACCGGCCGACGCCACCACCAGCGCCGGCGTCATGTTTGGGATTGGATCGGTGAGCGGCACCGCCGGGGTGATCTCGGGCACTGCCACCATCACCGCTCCTCAAGCCGCCAACATCTCGGCCGGCAACAGCTACTTCAACATCCACACCACCGCTAACCCTGGTGGTGAGATCCGGGGCCAGTTGTTGCTGCTGCCATAACCCGGCTTGGCCGGTACACGATCACCGCGCGGCTCTGGCCTTGGCCAGAGCCGTGCTCTTTTGAGCGAGCTCCAGTCCGGCCGTCTCACGCAATAAACTATTGCCCTGGAAATCAGATGTGAATCAAGGGTCGTCCGGGTCAAACCGGACCACCTTTTTTGTTTGCAGATTCAGACCGATCGGCTACCGGCGGAGTCACCGTAGAGAAGCGGCACAAACAATTTCAAGCGCTCACGTAATCACGTAATTCCCCAAATTCAGTTGGGTGCCATCAACCTGGCGAGCCAGACGCCGGAAAACGCCACTTGGACCGTGGTCAGCGTCAGTGATAAGGTTTTTATGGTTGAAGGCAACAAGGTTCGCCAATGAAACCCAAGTCAATTGAACGCACGCCGGTAGCACGCGGTGTCACTTGCTTTCTGCGTGTCTTCGGCTTTGCCGGAGGAACCATCCGTCAATCCAAAGTGTCGGGCTCGCAAGTCAGCCGCCCGGCGAAACTCGGCGTGCCCGTCCGTGAGCACAAAATTTCCGCCCTGTGCGTGTACCATGCTGTACCAGTCCACTCCCGGTTTCAGATTGACGTGCCAATAGGTGTATTGGCCCGGGCAAAGTCCGAAGTCCTCACCCACCGCAGGCCGCAAGGCGGTGTAGCTGACGAGCCGGATCGTCTCCTGAATGAAGATGACTTCGCTCGGTTTGGTAACCTGCGCCAAGGTCAGTTCCATGACCACGGCGTTCGGGAGATAACTCGTGGCACTCATGGCCGTGGCGTCACTGCCATCGCCCGGTTTCTTCGCGCTCGGACAGGCGTAGATTTTTGAACTCGGTGACTTCTGCGAGCTTTGCAGGTATGGCGAGATGGCGTAGAGACAATTATTCTGCCAACCGCCCGCACTGGGATTCATGAAGTCAGGGACTTGCGAAGCCTTCGGTGGCAGCTTCCGGTAATCTCCCTCGTACATCACCAACGCGACACCGATTTGCCGCATGTTGTTCAGGCAATTGATGCGGCGCGCTTTTTCCTTGGCCTTACCCAGCGCCGGCAACAACAGGCCTGCAAGAACCGCAATGATCGCGATCACGACCAATAACTCGATCAAGGTAAACCCTGCAACGTTCCGCTTGGGCATGTTGCGATGCTGCATAATAAACCAAACCAAGTCCACCAGGTTTTCAAGCCGGCGCTGCTTTGGTGGCGGCTTCGGCGTGCCTGGATCAATGCGGGGCGGTGTTCGGGTCAACGCTCGCGAATGGTTGTTCGCTCCGACAACCAGATCATGTCCGGATTGCCCGGACAGTTGGGGGTCCAAGTCATCCACGCATTATCGGAGTAGCGCACCGGCGGCTTGGTGCGCCAGTCCAGCCATTTATGAATCTCGGCATGACCATCAGCAAAGGAAAGACCACCCGCGCCGTTGTGGGTGCTGGCCGGCATGTCAATGATCCGGGTCTTCTGCAACTCAGAAGCGTCCCGGTAGACGACCGCAAAGTCGCCGTAATTGATGCCATCGGGGTGCTCGTCGATCAGCACGAATGCCCTGGCATGCCCCATCGGATTGATGTCCGAGAGCTTGCGGAAAATTACAAATTTAGAACCCGCCGGATACAAGCCGACCCCGTGGGAACCGTTCAACCAATCGTCCGGCGAGTTCATTGCCTGACTCATGCTCAGGCTGCGCACGCGCGGATGCACCCGGCCACCAATCTTGACGGCGCTCTTGTCCGCCGGGCATTTATAGATGCCAAGGGTTCGCGCGGTGTAAGGCGACAGCTTCGCGTATTGCGGGTCGGTC
>CAZYYS010000223.1:0-10159 GCA_964651015.1 uncultured Verrucomicrobiota bacterium | reverse complement strand
TTAACCCCGCGCAGCGGGCAAAACTGCAGGAGTTCGCCGACCTGTGCGATGAGTCCGTAAACCCGATCAGCCAAGGCTTTTTTGACAAGGCGAAAAGCTTTTTTAGTTGATGCCCGAAGCGCTAGGCGGAACCCGTCACCGCGATTGTAGTTGTTTTGCGCCGGCCCGCGACTGCTGTTCCCCAACTGTGGCCGGCTTAGTTCAACTGACAGATATCATGCGTCGTTTCTATTTGCCGCCAAAACAGTGTCAAGACTCCGCGCTGGTTCTGACTGGGCGCGAGGCGCATCATGCGCTTCGTGTCTTGAGGGTGTGTCGTGACGAGCAAGTGATCGTGCTCGATGGGGCCGGGAATGAATTCCTTTGCGAAGTGCAAGACGTTGGTCGTGCAGTCGTGAAACTATTCGTCGTCAAAAAGCATTTTGTTCCGTCTATACCTTTTCAAATCACCCTCATGCAAGCCATCCCCAAGGGTAAAGCTATTGAATCCATCATTCAAAAGGCCACAGAGTTGGGTGCGGCCCGCGTTGTGCCGTTACTCTCTGAAAGGGTGGCAATCCAATTGGATCACGAAGACAGAACAGCGAAAGGCGAAAAATGGCAACTGACGGCAATCGAAGCTATCAAACAATGCGGTTCAACCTGGTTGCCACATGTTGAAACGCCAGTAACAATCGAGGAGTTCTTGCTCCGGCGAGAAAAATTCGACCTGCCGTTAATTGCCTCTTTTGAGAGCGATCACCGGCATCCTCGAGAATATGTCGAAGCGTTTTACGCGGAGCACGGACGGCTTCCTCAGTCAATTTGTGTTTGGATTGGTCCGGAGGGCGATTTCACTCCAGTGGAGATCGCAACAGTCAAGTCTGCCGGCGCGCTACCCATCACTTTGGGACGGTTCGTACTGCGAACTGAAACGGCCGCCATTTATTGCCTTTCCATTCTAAATTATGAGCTTCAATCCAATTACGTGCATCCGGCCCGCCGCTTCAACGAGATTGAACCAACACCTTGAAGGGCCGGCCTAAATGTTCGGGGTGCGTCAGCGTTTGAAACTGGCGGACACGCATTGGCCACCATTCGCGGAATTCTTCATTTGCCTGCCAAAGCTGCTCCCCAATTCGCGTCAGAAAACGCGCCTGATCACAGAACAATTCAGTTTTCAAACCGACGGATTCTCCGGCCTTTTGCAGCGCGCCAAAGTTGACATGGGCGGTTATGTCTTGTTCGCCCACATGTCCAAGCAGGTCATCATTTACGCGGTGTCGGTGATAGGCGCGTAAGGTTCCCGTCTGTCTCTCCGGAGCGAAAAACTGTTCTGATGTCAAACCGTAGTCGACTGTCATCAGCTTTCCGCGCCGCAAGGAGTTGCCCGCTCGCCGCCACCAATCCTCGGCAAGGGGACAAACCTCAGTCGTGAATCCATCTGGCAGCACGGCCAAAACCGCCGCCGGCAGTTGCGGCCAATCTGGTGCCATTCCTGCAATTGTTTTAGTGACTTCCGGATTCGACATCCTCACCCAACCGAACGCATCACCGCTAATTGTAACACCCCACTCAAACCAAGCCTGCTTGCGTGCATCCCATCCTAATCGGTGGCGAGGCAATGCATCGAGCAGCTCATTTGAGAAAATCATGCCATGTACTCCCGGTTGTACAAGCTCGTCCAGTGAACCAACCCAAACCAATTTGGCCGCAAAATTGTGAAGCGCTTTCCTCTGCCTTTCCTGTCGCCGGTCTGACGGCTCAACAATATAATATTTGACGGCTTCAAAGAACCGCGGGCGACGTTTTTGCAACCAAGACAGGATGTCCGCGGCCAATCGACCATCGTGCGCCCCTGCCTCGACGAGTTGTACTGGACTGGCTTTTGCTTGTAACAGGTCACGATGAATCTTTTCGGAGAACCATTGGGTAAATTGAAAGGCGAGCAGTTCGCCAAAAAGGCTGCCCACGCTGGCGTTGGTGTAAAAATCTCCCGCGCTGCCAATGTTGTCTTTTTCCCGCTCATAATATCCATAAAGAGGACAATAAAGTGCCATCTCCATAAACCGTGCGAAAGAAATACTTCCTTCCGCCGCGATCGCCTGGCGAATCTTTTCTCCGATGATGTTCATTCCTTGCGGTCCGGCATGGGTTTCGTTACTGATGAGGGGCAATCTTATTGAGGATTACATATGGCCAAGATTGACGCATTCTTCAACCTAATGTTCGAGCAAAAAGCCTCGGACTTGCACCTTTCCACGGGCAACCCTCCGATATTGCGAGTCAATGGTGAACTACACCGCGTTGATTTTCCACCGCTGGAGAACGACTCCCTCAAGACGATGATATACGAGATCACTCCAGAGTACAAGATAAAGGTCTTTGAAGAAACCGGAGATGTTGATTTTGGTTACGAAATTCCCAACGTATCCCGGTTCCGCGCCAACTTTTTTAATCAGAAAAATGGTGTGGCCGCTGTATTTCGGCAGATCCCTACAAAAGTTCTCTCCTTTGAGGACTTCGAAAAATTCGAGGCGCCATTGCCGGCGGTGCTGAAGAAATTCGCCATGCTTCATAAGGGATTGATCGTAGTCACCGGGCCAACCGGTTCTGGAAAGTCCACGACTCTCGCCGCGATGGTGGATTACGCCAACAAGAGCCGCAAAGATCATATCATCACCGTGGAAGACCCAATTGAGTTCGTCCACGAAAGTAAAAACTGCCTTGTCAATCACCGTGAGGTCGGCGTTCACACCCGATCATTTGCATCCGCGCTTCGCGGCGCACTGCGTGAAGACCCTGACATCATCCTCATCGGTGAATTGCGTGATTTGGAGACGATCGAATTAGCCATTACCGCAGCCAGCACGGGTCACCTCGTTTTCGGCACTTTGCACACGCAAAGTGCTGCCAAAACAATCGATCGTATCATCGATGTCTTTCCGGCTGATCAACAGAACAAGATTCGTGCAACGTTGTCTGAATCACTTAAGGGTGTGGTGGCCCAAGGCCTGTTCAAGCGTATCGATAAGAAGGGTCGCGTGGCAGCCATGGAGATTCTTGCTGTGACGACTGCCGTGGCTAACTTGATTCGCGAAGGCAAGACGCACCAGATTCCTGGCATGATTCAGGTCGGCAAGAAATTGGGCAATCAACCACTGGATGACTCCATCATGGAACACATCCGGATGAAACGCATTTCTCCCGAAGAGGCTTACGACAAATGTTTGGACAAAAAGAAATTCCGAAGCTTCTTGCCTCACCCGCCGGACGATGACGAAATCTAAATTGAATTGCGTTTATGCGCCGACACGAGCTTGATTACATCTTATCGACGATGTTGGACTCTCAATCCGAGGTGTCCGACCTGATTTTCACTGTAGGAAAACCACTGCAATTGGAGTCAAATGGCGAACTGCTGACAGTAGCTTGCGACCCCCCTTTGGATAATCTGACACCCTTCCAAACCGAAGCCATCGCGCTGAACCTCATTGGTGAGAATCGCTGGCTCATTGAAGACTTGCTGCGCACTGGCTCGTGTGACTCGGCTTACACGGTTGCCGACAAGGCCCGTTTTCGTATCAACATATTTTCTCAGCGCGGCAACTACTCCATTGTTTTGCGAAAGCTTAACACTCAAATCCCCGAGTTGAATGATCTGAAGTTCCCCGAAGTGATCAGAATGCTGCCGAGAGAGAAAACCGGCCTCATCCTTGTGACGGGCGCCACGGGCTCCGGTAAATCCACTACTTTGGCAGCCGTGTTGAACGAAGTTAACAAATCGAAGGCGATTCATATTATTACCTTGGAAGACCCGGTTGAATTTGTTCATCCACACAAGAAGGCGACCTTCAACCAGCGCGAGCTGGGCCTGGATTTCGATAACTTTGCCAACGGTCTGCGCGCCGCTTTACGCCAGGCCCCGAAGGTGATTCTTGTCGGTGAAATGCGCGACCGCGATACCGTGAGCATTGCGTTGAGCGCGGCGGAAACCGGCCATTTGGTTTTGAGCACTCTGCACACGGTGGATGCCGGACAAACCATCAATCGTATTCTGGGAATGTTTGAAATGGAGGAGCAGGAGCAAGTTCGCATACGACTTGCCGATACGCTTCGTTGGGTGGTTAGTCAGCGCTTGGCACCAAAAGTGGGTGGCGGAAGATGTGCATTGCTCGAAATCATGGGTTCAAATCTCCGAATCAGAGAAACCATCGCGCAAGGTGAAAGCGAAGGCAAGAGCTTCCACGAAATCATTGAAGCCAGTCAGCCGTTTGGGTGGCGGACTTTCGATACGGCCTGCTTGGAAGCATATGAGCAAGGTCTGATCACTGAAGAAACCGCCCTGATTTATTGCACAAAACGCGGTCCGGTTACCCGAGGTATCGACAACATCAAGAAATCCCGAGGCGAATCCACCACGGATGTCGGGAGCTTACGAATGAAACACGGTCAGGACGGCATCAAATCCTCCGTTCCGTCCATTGCCACAACCCTCAAACTGAAATAAGCCATGGCTGACGAATTTGATTTTATCAGTAAATCCGACAAACCCGCCCTGCTGGCGATCTCTACCCCTGACTGGCTAGAAGCCTGCAAAACGGCGCTGAATGAACTTGGCTACAAGGTCCACACCGCCGCTACCCATAGTGATTTCCTGACGCGCTTTGGCCAGATTCAGTATGAAGTTGTAATATTGGAGGAATTATTTGCCGCGAGTTCTCTCGAAGAAAATGCAACGCTGAAGTCGCTCCAGAATATGTCGATGAACCAACGACGCCATGCCACCGTTATTTTGCTGGCCAACTCGTTTCAGACTTTCAATACAATGCAGGCCTTCCAACAAAGCGTGCATGCAATTATCAACAGCTCTGAATTGCTTCTGCTCGGCCAATTGATTGAAAAGGCGGTTGGAGATAACTCCAGATTTCTTAACGGTTTCCTCGAAACACAATCGCGTGTCATGCGGAGCAAGGCAGGCGCCTGATTTCCACGCTCTCACCCGACCGCGCAACTCGCCCATGGGTGATCGAACGGGGCATGATCGCATTGATTCACAGTTCCGAATGTCAGCGATTGATGATTCCGATCATGAAACGCCTTGATCAAGCATTGGTCGAACGCGGCCTTAGCGAGAGTCGGGAAAAGGCCAAGCGCGCTATCATGGCCGGTCAGGTCCAAATCAACCAACAGACTGCTCACAAACCCAGTCAGACGGTCAGGCCAACTGACCGGCTCACTTTGCTGGCTGGTGATAGATTTGTCAGCCGTGGCGGAACAAAACTCCAACATGCGCTGACGGAATTCGATCTCGACGTTGCGGGCTTGACTGCCATTGATCTCGGCGCGGCCACAGGAGGTTTTACCGATTGTCTCCTGCAAAACGGTGCCGTCAAAGTTTTTGCGGTCGATGTCGGCCAAGGGCAACTTGCCTGGAAGCTGCGCCAGGACACCCGCGTTGTTGTTATGGAGAAGACCAACGCCCGTCAACTCACTCCAGGCAAATTTCCCCTGCCCTTTTCACTTGTCGATTTGATCGTCATCGATTGCTCATTTATCTCGCTGCGCAAGATTTTGCCTCCCGCCATTGCATTGCTCCGGTCTTCGGGTAAAATCGTCGCGTTGATCAAACCACAGTTTGAAGCCGGCAAAGCCGAGGCAGATCGCGGCGAAGGCGTCATTATTGACCCGGCCATTCATGCGCGCGTGATCAACGAACTGGAACGATTTGTGAATCAGCAGCCACAAACAGTCTGGCGCGCAGTTACCGAGTCCCCGCTGCGCGGGCCGGCGGGCAATAAGGAATTCTTTGTTTTGATTGAAAAGACTGGCCAGCAAAATTAGACGGGTCGGAATTATCGGCAATACCGAGAAGGAGTTGTGCCGCGACGTTCTTCAAAAGGCCGCCCACTTGGTCACTCGAAGCGGGCGTGCGGTGTTCAGTGACTCTGCCACGGCCAAACTGGCGGAGTTCAAGTCAAACATTTGTCCAGACAACGCGGTTCTAGCGAAAGCCGTGGATTTGCTTTTGGTCTTTGGCGGTGACGGCACGATGTTGCGAGTTGCTCGCGACGTGGCGGGTTCGCGAACTCCCATCCTCGGCATCAACATTGGCGGGCTTGGGTTCCTCACCGCCGTGTCTTCCCCGGAACTCGGCCATGCTTTGAGCCAGGTCTGGAACAGTGATTTCACGGTCGAATCCCGCGCCCTGATTGAAGTAAGCGGTGAGTGCAACGGACGCCCTCTGCGGCAATGCGCGCTTAACGATGTAGTGATAAGCCGGGGCGCAGTCGCACGCCTGATCGAACTCGAAGTGACTGTCGACGGTCAGCTTCTAACACGCTACCGCTGCGATGGCTTGATCGTCAGTTCGCCGACTGGCTCCACGGCCTACGCGCTGGCCGCTGGCGGCGCTATCGTATCGCCCACCGCTGACGTTTTCAGCATTACACCGATATGTCCTCATACGCTTTCTAATCGGTCGGTAATTGTTAGCCTCTCTTCCCGCGTAGGGGTCAAAGTAATCAGCCCGAGGCCGGAAACCCTCCTGAGTGCTGACGGCCAGGGTTTGAGCAAATTAGCCATCGGCGATGTAGTCACGGTCAGACGCAGTCGGCATACAGTGCGCCTGTTGCACCTCGCCGGTAGTTCATTTTTCCAATCCTTGCGCCACAAACTACATTGGAGCGGATCTAATTTTTAGTCACACGTAGGGGGACTCCCAATACTATGGTTCGATTGAAAGACATTGCCGAGCGCGCCAGAGTCTCTGTGATGACTGTTTCAAAAGTGTTGCGCGATGCCCCGGATATTTCTGCCACGACCAAAACGCGCATCAAACTCCTGGCCCAGCAAATGGGCTACGTCCCCAACTCCATGGCCCAAGGCTTACGCAACCGCACCACCAAACTGTACGGGCTGGTCATTTCGACCTCGACGGATCCCATCTTCGCTCGCGTCCTTCTCGCGCTCGAAGAACGAGCGCATCAACAAGGTTGCGAGATCATCCTGACCCACACGCTCAACATTCCAGAGCGGGAGGACGCATGTATTCGGCGTTTGCTCTCCCGTCGGGTGGATGGCCTTTTCATTTCGCCGGTCTATCGAATGCAAGCCGAAGTGCCCACTTATAAGGAGTTGCTTCACCGTGGTGTGCCCACCGTTATCCTTGGACACTGCGTGCCGTTTTGTGGTCAGTTTGTGAACGTGGCGACAGACGACGCGTTAGCCAGTTACCAGGCTACACAACATCTGCTTCAGTTGGGCCATAAACGGATCATATTTCTGGCCGGTTCTTCCCAGAATCCTTGGGCCGTAGAGCGCTTCGATGGTTATCGCCGCGCGCTGCGCGAAGCGGCACTCGATGTCGACGACCGGCTGGTCTTTCAGGCGGGTAGCACGATTGAGGATGGTGCCAAAGCGGCGTTACAGGTGATGAACGAAGGCATCAAGGCCACCGCCGTTCAGGCGGTCAACGACCTTGTAGCAATTGGGGCTGCGAATACGCTCTTGAACCAAGGTGTCAGGATCCCACAGGACCTCTCGGTCGTCGGTTTTGGCAACATACTGATGAGTGAATATTTTAGAGTGCCAATGACAACGGTTCGCCAGCCGAAATTTCGCCTCGGTTCGGCTGCCATGGATTCCATGCTGAAACTCTTGCGCGGCGAGCGCCCTGAACCGCGGCGACTGCCTGCCGACCTGCTGGTTAGGTCGAGTTCAACCGCGCCAACCGCGGAAACGTCACTGTAACGCCTGTTACAGTGGATAGTTTTGGCATTGGGGTTGCTCCTTAAACCCCGGTATGAAAAGAATATTGCTGATCATAGGTCTGGTTGCCTCAGTAGGTGGAGTTGCTTGGACGGTGCAGGCTTGGTCAAAATGGCAGTCAAACCTTAAAACCACCAAGTTTAGCGAGGATGTGGAGAATCTTTTCGTCGGCCTCCAGCAGTATAAGGAACACGTCGGCGGTTATCCCCGCGGCAGTAACTCCGACATCGTCAAAGCACTCAAGGGGCAGAATCCGAAGAACGTTATCATCTTGGTAGGCCGCAAAAGCGAATTGAACGAAAAGGGGGAATACGTGGACCCTTGGGGAACTCCGTTACGAATCTACTTTTCTGATCTTGGTGTCTTGATTCGGTCAGCTGGTCCTAATAAACGATTTGATGACACCAATGCCCTGAATGCGGACGATTATATCCGCTCGAACTAAAGCGCATTTCATTCAGTTCTTTCCCACGCCGCCACAAACATTCCATTCCCACCGGTTTCCTGCGGCCAAAGCCAAAACTGAGGCGACGTTTCTTTTTTGTTGAAAGGATTTCTCAGAGTCAGTGGCTTGAACTTCGGAAATCTGGCCTCGAACGCCGCGACCACTTCCTTCGTTTCGGCGTCAAGCATCGTGCACACTGAATAGAGCAGTTTTCCACCGGGCTTCACGGCGGGTGCGGCATTCGCCAGCAACCCTTTCTGTAATTCACCAAGTTCGCTTACATCTTCTGGGGTGACTGTCCAACGCGCGTGAGGATTTCGCTGCCATGTTCCGATCCCACTGCACGGCGCATCCAACAGCACGCCATCACACTTTGTTTTCGTCGGAAACTTTTGGCCACCGTCCCAGACCACACACCGATAATTGAAAACCTTTGCCCGGGCCGCCCTGCGCTTGAGTGTTTTTAATCGCCACGCCGCGCGATCGCTCGCCCAGATCAAACCTTTGTTCTGCATTAAATCGGATAGATGCAGCAACTTTCCCCCTTCACCAGCGCAAGCGTCCCACCAAGTTTCGCAGGGCTTCGGCGCACACAGCCAACCGACCGCCTGCGACGCGATGTCCTGTATCTCGAACTCGCCCGTGTGGAACTCAGCGCGCTTGAATAAATCCTCCTCGCCCACGTAGTGAATCGCGTCCGGTAAAAAATCTCTTTCCAGTTTGGCCGCACCGAGCTTTTCGCACAACTGAGCACCCTGCCCTTGTCGCGCACGCAACCACAATTTCGGTTCGCTCTGAATCACCCGCACCCAGGCTGAAGTCACATCCACCTGCTCGCGCACCCAAGCGGGAACTGCGCGCTCAACGAGTGTTGAATCGCCGAAGGACTCCGGGTGTTCGCCAAAATCAGCGGCGAGTTCGCGCGCTTTCCGAATCTGCACCTCCAGCGGCTTTTCCAGATCCAACCAGCCGCGCCAGCGGTAGTAATTGAAGACTGTCTCTGAAATCGCGCGGGCGTCTTGCGGCATCACGTTCCGCGCTGCCTTCAATTCTTCACGCAAAACAGCGTCCGCTGGACGTTCCCGGCTGGACTTGCTGATGATCTTGACGGCTAGGTTTTGGGTCACGTCATCTTGGCTTGATCGCCCCAAATGCCGCAAAGCAACTGTTTTTGTGGAGAATCTCTACGCTCTGAAAACCAGTGCTGCGCAACAAATCAATTTGAAACATGAGCGGGCGCGGCGAATCCTCCTGCGCGATGTAGGCAAAAACATCATCGCGATAAGTGGTATCTCGTAATCCTGCCAGATAATCACCGTAGCGCTTCCACATCAATGATTGCACCTCCGCATGGGAATGCTCAATCAGATCGGAAATCCAAAACGACCCGCCTGGCTTGAGTGCTCTAAAAATCTTGGTAAAGACTGTCTGCCATTCCAACTCATCGCGCAGATGGTGAAGAACGGCAGCGGCGAGAATAATGTCAAAACGAGATTCACCAATGCACAAACCGCGAATGTCCCCCTGAAGCGTCACCACCTTGCCGGACGTTGCATTTTGCACCCGACTGACTGCGCGATCCAACATCGGTCGGCTTAAATCAATCAACGTAGCATCGAATTCTGCCCGACGATCAGAAGACTCAAATGTTTCCAACAGTTTAAGCGTGTAATTCCCAGCCCCGCAGCCGATGTCCAAGATTGCAGCCACCTGTGGGGTCAGGCGAACAGCCGCCTCGGCAACAAGCTCCAATACCAAGGGTGCATCAACAGTGGCGGATTGACCGGTGTCCAAATTCGAAAAACGTTCTACATCTTTGTCAAAACGCTCGCGGATTTGGGCGGTTGTGGATTTTGTATTCACGCCTTTGCTACAAGCTGCCGCAAAACGAACGGCAAAATTCCGCCGTGCTGGTAGTAATCAATTTCAATCGGCGTATCTATCCGGCAACGCACGGGCACGTTC
>CAZYYS010000222.1:0-10186 GCA_964651015.1 uncultured Verrucomicrobiota bacterium | reverse complement strand
GCTCGACGTGAACGGCGACAAGCGCCACCCGCTTTACGTCGCGTTGGCGGGGCCGACCTCACCTTTCCCCGGCGACATCAAATGGAACTTCGGGAAGTTTCTCATCGGGCGAGACGGTAAGATTCTTAAACGCTTTGAGCCGAAGACGACGCCGGATTCGCCCGAAGTGGTGGCAGCCATCGAAGCTGCGCTGGCGGCGAAGTAACTGACTGATTTGATGGGGCAATTTCATAGCGGCGGCGACCTGCGACCGCCGCTGATGATCATTTTAGTTTATCAGCCCGTTTGAAACCTGAAATCCCGTACCCGCTGAGGTGACGAGGCGGGGCATTCCCTTGCGATTGCACCCCCAATCCGCCTCCTCACGTCGGCGGCTACATGTTCAATCAGAGCGGTCAAGGCTTTTTTCTGCTTCCCTGCAAACGAACGTTTAGGCAAAGTTGCTGCACTATGAAGCCAAAGTCCAAAATTTCCCGTCGCCAATTCATTGCCACTACCGCAACGGCCATCGCGGCACCAACATTCATCCCCGCCCGCGCACTGGGAGCTGGCGACCGTCCTGCGCCATCGGAGCGTGTCACGCTCGGAGTCGTCGGCTGGGGCATGCAAGGCCCCGGAAACACATCCGCGTTCATGCGCCAGAAAGATTGCCAGGTCGTCGCCGCCTGCGATCTCGACAAGAACCATCTGGCCTCGGCGGTCAACGCCATCAACAAGCATTACGGCAACTCGGACTGCAAGGCTTACCACGACTATCGCGAGTTGATGGCGCGGAAGGATATTGACGCCGTCATGCTCGCCGTGCCGGACCATTGGCACGCACTCACCGCCATCGAGGCGGCCAATAACAAGAAGGACATTTACGGCGAGAAGCCGCTGGCACGCACCATCGCCGAACAGCAGGCCATCGTGCGCGCTGTGCAGAAAAACAATCGCATCTGGCAGACCGGTTCCTGGCAACGTTCGGAACGGCATTTTCGTTATGCCTGCGAGATCGCTCGCAACGGCGTTATCGGCAAAATCACGCATGTCGAGGTTGGCTTGCCCTCGGGGCATAACGATTTTGCACGGACAGCGCCGGCCCTGCTTGAGAAGCTGACGAAACTTTCGCCTGACGGTAAGGCACCGAATCTGGGCCAGGTAGTTCCCGGAACACCAGCCTGGGACCTGGCCGTCACTCCACCTCCCGCTGAACTCGATTATGAGACATGGATTGGTCCGTCGAAAATGGAACCTTACATCGGTGCCCGCGTGCACATGAACTGGCGTTGGAATTACAACGTCGGCGGCGGTCAGTTGCTTGACTGGATCGGTCACCACTGCGACATCGCGCATTGGGGGCTAGGCTTCGACAACGAAGGTCCGTCAGAAATCGAAGGTCACGGCGAGTTCCCGCCGGCGAACGCCATCTGGAACACCAGCACCAAGTATCGCATTGAACTGAAATATCCACAGAACATCACGATGACCATTGCCGGCGGTTATCCGGAGATCAAGGGCGGGACCAAATGGATCGGCACGGACGGCTGGGTTTGGGTGGATCGCGGTAATAGAGTTGAGGCTTCCAATGAAAAACTTGAGGAAGCGCGCAGCCTCCCCGAAGATCAACGGAAAATCAAACTATACGAATCAAAAGACCACTGGGCCAACTTCATTGAGTGCGTCAAATCACGGAAACCGACCATCACGCCCGTTGAAACAGCGCATCACTCTGCCATACCTGGTCATTTGGGTCTGATCTCCATGCTCGTCGGTCGCAAGATCAAGTGGGACGCAAAAGGTGAAAAGATCATTGGCGACAAAGAAGCCAGCAAGCTGCTTACGCGAGAATATCGCACGCCTTGGAAGTTGAGTTGAATCAGTGTTTGGGTTGTATGAATTCAAGTCGGAAGAAGTTGCTTTTTTCAGTCGCAACGCTCGCAGTCGGAGTAGCGGCCTTTGCGGAAGGCCAATCCAACTGGCCCCGCTGGCGCGGACCGTGCGATAACGGCAGCAACGAGCTGGGTGTTTACCCGGTGAAGTGGGATGCGACCACAAATCTGTTATGGAAAGCGCCCCTGCCCGGCAAAGGATGTTCAACACCCATTGTATGGAACAATAGTATTTTCCTCACGGCACCGGTGGATGGGCAGGATGCTGTGCTGGCGTTTGACTGGTCGGGAAAGCTGCTTTGGCAGACGACAATTGGCGTCGAACGGCCGGGTAAACATCGCAATGGCTCCGGCAGCAACCCTTCACCAACTACTGACGGCAATGGCATTTTCGCTTATTTCAAGAGCGGCAATCTCGCAGCCTTTAACTTGGATGGAAAACTCCGCTGGAAAGCGAACCTGTTGGAGCGGTACGGCGAGGATACGCTCTACTGGGATTACGGCACGTCTCCGGTTTTGACGGAGAAGGATGTGGTGGTGACGATGATGCACCACGGGGAATCCTGGTTGGCCGCGTTCGACAAGCGCACCGGTGAATTGCATTGGAAGGTATCGCGGAATTACGAAACTCCAGCCGAGGGCGATAACAGTTACGCAACGCCCATCCTCATCAAGCATCAAGGCAAGGAGGCGTTACTTGTCTGGGGAGCCGAGCACTTGACCGCACATGCCGCTGCTGATGGAAAAGTTCTCTGGTCGTGCGGCGACTTCAATCCCGAAGAGAAGAAGAATTGGCCGACTGTCGCTTCACCGGTGATCGCCGGTGAAATCGTTGTGGTTCCCTACGGTCGTGGAACCCGTCTGCATGGAATCAAACTTGGCGGCACTGGCGACGTGACCACGACACATCGGACTTGGAAGCGTGATGACACCGGCACATTCGTGCCCACGCCGACTGAATACCAGGGCCGCATTTACCTTGTGCGCGACCGCGGTGAAGTCGAATGCATCGATCCGCTCACTGGCAAGACACTCTGGAGTGATGCGCTTCCGAAGAACAGCAACAGCTACTATTCCTCACCTGCGGTTGCCGATGGAAAAATTTACGCCGCGCGCGAAGATGGAGTCGTGTTCGTCGCACGCGCGGACAAGAAGTTTGAGGTCCTCGCGGAGAATGACATGCGCGAGCGGATCATCGCCGCGCCGGTGCCGGTATCGAATCGTCTCCTGCTACGTGGTGAGAAACACCTGTTCTGCATTGCTGCCGGCAGTGAGTCGGCCGGCAAATGACAGCGGCAATCAATCTAGCCGGCCAACGGCAGCAATGGTCGTTGCTTTGATTGCCGCAACTCTTGTTGTCTTCGAAGCGACTCATGTTGCTCCGCTTCGGATAATCCAGGCTGATTGGCACGCTGTGTCAGCGCGGTCAGTTGGCGGTCGATGAATTGGTTGCGCAAGCGCAGCAGAATATCCTTCAACTGCTGTTCGAGATTTGGAACCGGACGCTCGTCCGTTGACGCCTCGGTGACCAAACTGCGAGCTGCTTCGCCTTCCAAACCTGCCAGCAAAACGGCCACGCCCTGCCAGTTGCGATTACGGTGTGCCAGCATTCGCATTGACACGACCTGTCGCACCACCGGGTGCGATATCCAATCCAGATTCAGATGCGCCACCACCCATTCAATGTGTTCATCAGAAAGTAACAGCAATTTTAGTAACCAGAACTCCTGCAATGAAGGGCGTGGCGTTTTTTCGTCGACCGCTTGAATTTCTTCTGGCTGGGCAGAGGCCATCGTAGGGCGCGACACCTTTTTGAATTCGGCCCGCACAGACTCCGGCGCAACGGCGAGGCGAAGAGCGGTTTTCTGCGCGTAGTTGTCCACGAGCACCGCATTGTTCGTTTTAAGTACTGCCTCTCCCATGCTCTTCAAGATAGCCAGCCTTCCCTTGTCCGTCGTGAGATCATGGGTTGTGCACAGTTGGTTTAGATAATAATCAAAAAAACCCTCGGCCCGCTCGATCAATTTTTGAAATGCGGGACCGCCAAATTCCTTGATGTAACTGTCCGGATCATGCGGCAAAGGGATCGTTGCCACGCGAATGGCCAGGCCGGAAACGAGCAAGCTGTCCAATACGCGCACGGCGGCGTTATGGCCAGCGGCATCCGAATCGAAACAAAGCACGACTTCCTCGACGTAGCGTTTGAGGATGCGCGCGTGCTCGGCAGTGAACGCCGTTCCTTGGGGCGCGACGATGTTTTTGATGCCCGCCATGAAGCAGGCGATGAGGTCGAGCTGGCCCTCGCAGATAATGGCGAAGCCAGCGTCGAGAATGGCACGCTTCGATTTGTCGAGGCCGAAGAAAACCTTGCCTTTGGTAAAGATAGGCGTCTCCGGCGAGTTCACGTACTTCGCGGTCTTTTCATCACCAGATAGCACCCGTCCGCTGAACCCGATTACTCTCCCCTGCTCGTCGCAAATAGGAAAGATGAGTCGTCCACGAAACCGATCATAATAGCGGTCAGTCCCATCCTTGCGCAAAATAAGTCCCGCCTGCTCCATCACCGACAATTCATAATTTTTGCTCTTCGCCCAATTGACTGTGTCATCCCACGCCTCGGGGGCGTATCCGAGACGAAACAGCTTCACCGCCTCCTGCGGCACGCCACGCTTGACCAGGTAATCGCGCGCGATTTGTCCAGCAGCATCATTGGCGAGTGCATTCTGCCAACGTTGCGCGATCTGTTCGTGGATTTGCAGCAACGCTTCCTTGAGGTGACGGGACTGTTGCTGGCTCGGAGTCTTTTCAAAGTCCAGCGGTATCTTCGCGCGGTCCGCCAACCGCTTCACAGCCTCGGGAAAATCAATGCTCTCAAACTCCTTAACAAATGTGAACACGTCACCGCCTTTATGGCAGCCGAAACAGTGAAAAATTTGCTTGTGTGGATTGACGTTGAAACTGGGAGACTTTTCCCGGTGAAAAGGGCAGAGGGCGACAAAATTGGTCCCGGCGCGCTTGAGCGGCAGATACGACCCGATCACGTCAACGATGTCACTGGCCGAGCGAACTTGTTCGAGAGTCGCAGGGGAAAAGAAACCAGGCATTAAAACAAACGGTCATTCGACCGTAATCAAATCAAATCGGATTGAACTCCCGCTGCTTGAACTTTTGCGACTGCCCTTCGGTGGGCGCAACGAGCAGGAATTTGAGGTGTTGTTTCACAATTTTTCCAGAAAACGAATTATCAAAAACGTCCACCTGGATCGAATGCCAACTGGGAAAGAAATCGCTACCATAAACGTCTTTGTTGAATTTGTCATTGGCTGCAATTTCCGCGGCGCTAAAATGCCGGGCATGGAGCACGGCCAAGGCCAGTATCAAAACACAGGAAAACCGTAACAGGCCGGCGAACATTCCCAGATAATATTCGCCACCCCCAAACACGTCACTTCCAATCAATTTGCCGCCCACACTGTGTTTGATCATCAGAAAGAAAATTTTGATCACTACCGCGATCCCCAAATAAACAAAAATGTAGGAGAAAAGCACGCTGGAGGAGGTCAACTGCGCGAACATCTGTCCGACTGGTTGGTAAAGAAAGGCGCCCGCGCAAATGATGGCCAGCCACTGAACCAAATCCACGAACTCCTGCGACATTCCGCGTTTACGTCCACGCAAGACACCCACAACCAGGACGACTATAAGCAACAAGTCGAACCAGTTGACAGGAAGTTTCTGGCCAGCGCTCATGCTTTTATTTATTTTATCGTTTCGACACCGGTAATGGTAACGGTTTCTGCACGATTTACTAGCTAGATATATGCCAGTAAAGACCTGCCGCTGAAGTCATTTGGGGTTTGCTGCGAGCCAATATCGGATGGCGGTTGCCTGCGGATGCTGTGAATCGATCGCCAGCACTTTTTGATAGTGCTCCCGGGCCAATGATGGCTGGCTTAACTGCTGCGCGTACAGGTTGGCCAACGCCAGTTGGGCACGCGCTTCCGCAGGACGCACCGTCAGCAGTTTCTCCAGTTCGTGCGCCGCGTCCACCGGATAATTTGCCTCCTTTAGCACCAAGGCAAAATTGTAAAGGGCATTGGCAGAATCCGGCGTGATGGCAAGCGCGTATTCGTAAGCCAGCAGGGATTGCGGCAGGTTCCCGGCTTCAAATGCCGCCGACCCCAGATTGTATTGCGCCTCGAAAAAACTTGGGTCGGCAACCGTTGCCGCGCGGTAAGCCGTCACGGCCGCTGTCGGACGATGGTCTCGTTGCGCCTGCACACCTTGCGCAAACAGAACCTCCGCTTCGATGCGATCGCCCGCCGTGGGTTTGGCCGGCAAACGATAGTCGTAGCGGCTGAATGCTGGCTGCGATGTTGGCCGAGCGGGCGCAGCTTTCGGCGAAGTAGCCTCCGGTTTTGATGGGGCTACGGCAAGCTCACTCGGTTTTGCGAGCGGAGGAACAGCCGGCGAATCCAGTGGTGTCACCTTTGGTCCAGGCTTTGGCTCGCGACGAAATAGGTTGACCGGATTTAATCGTTGAAAGAATCCTTTCTTGGCAACTTGAGACTCAGTTGTCGTCTTCGGCGCGGGTTTCGTAGCGGTGTTTGGTTCCGAAACGGCAGCAGGTGGCGGCTCAGGTGAATTATCCTGCGCCGGTTTGGCAACCGAATTATCCGCCACCTTAACTACCTCAACTTTAGCCTGGGGTTCTTCAGTTTTGGGCGGCGGGTTCACTTTCGGAGTGGTCGTTGGAGGCAATGAAAGTGGTGGTTGGCTTGGCGGCGATTCTGTTTTTGCCAAACTTGTAGGTGCGACTTTTGGCAGGTTTTCAGCCGGTTTTGTCACGACGTTTGTCGTTACCTTCACCTGCGCTACTTGATTGGTCGGTGAGGGGAGTTTGGGCGCGTAGAGTTGAGATTGGAGCGCGTTGGCCGTGGCGTTCACAGCTTCCCAGTCAGCCGGACGCGGCTTCAGTTCTAGATACTGCCGATATCTTTGGAGCGCAACAGGGCGCCCGTTCAAGTATTGGTGCGAAACCACTGCCAAGTTCAGCAAGGCAGGGCGGTAGTTCGGAGATTGCTTTAATGCTGCGTTGAAATACTGCGCCGCCTCTTGCGGGCGATTTCGTTGAAGCTGAATGACCCCCATCGCGTTGAGAGCCTCCGGGTTCTGGGCGTTCAACCGAAGCGTATTGTTAAAACTTTTTTCCGCGGCGGCGAATTCCCGCGTGCGCAATTGAGCCGTACCCAGCCTCAGCCAGCCACTCGAGGAATTTGGTTGGCGCAATGTGTAGGCGGTCAACTCTGACTTGGCCGCGTCCGGCCGATTCTGTTCGAGCAACAAACAACCAAGATTGTAGCGGACTTCCACCAGATCGTGATTCAACGCGAGTGCCCTCTGGTAAGCCAGCATTGCATTGGTCGCCTGTCCTGCACCTTGATAAGCCAATCCAAGATAATTCCAAACCAGCGCATTCGTGCCAAGCGATGAGGTAGCCACTTTGAGTTGCTCAATCGCGGGGATGAATTTTCCCTGCGCGATCAACCGTTTTCCCTCCAAGAACGCGCGCGGACCCGGCGGGGTGCAGCCCGCAAGAAGGACAATTCCAGCAATCGCCAGGCAAAGATTTAGGCATTTCACGCGTCGCTTTTTATTGGTCAGCATTAAGGACGGTGGTAGCATTCGCACTAAGACGTGTCAAGAAACGCACCAATCAGGACTAAATCGTATAGGGTATGGTGGGTGCTCGGTTTGAGTTTGTCGTTGAGGGCAGCCGAACCGACGCCCGAAAAACTTCCAATTTCTCCGGCGGTCACAGCACCAGCAACAGCACGCGTGATGATCGTCGAAGACTCAGAAGCCACCGAAGCCTTTCGCCCGCGACCGGAAAGGATTCAATCGCTGATCGAACGCGCACTTACCAATTTGACCGCCAAAGCCACAATCGGTGACGCTTGGCGCAGTCTGGTTTCCACCCAAGATGTCGTCGGCATCAAAGTTTATTCTGCGCCCGGCCCCAACAGCGGCACACGACCGGCAGTTGCCGCCGCCGTCGTCCAAGGCTTACTCGCAGCTGGCATACCCCCAAAACAGATAATCGTTTGGGACAAACATGCGTCGGACTTGCAACTGGCTGGTTTCTTTGACCTAGCCAAGCGCTACGGAATCCGTGTCGAAAGCGGCGCCGAGGCGAGCTACGACGAAAAGACCTTCTACGAAACGGCACTCCTCGGCAATCTGGTCTGGGGTGATCTGGAATTCGACAAGAAGGGAGAAGTCGCCGGGCGCAAGTCATTTGTCTCCAAACTGGTCAGCCGCGAAATCACTAAAATCATCAACTTGACGCCGCTCTTAAATCACAATAATGCCGGTGTCGCTGGGAATCTGTACAGCCTGGCCATGGGCAGCGTCGATAATACCTTGCGGTTTGAAGCTGACGGCGAACGATTGGCGGCGGCAGTGCCCGAAATTTATGCGTTACCGATTCTCGGCGACCGAGTGGTATTGAACGTTACCGACGCGTTGATTTGCCAGTATCAAGGTGGCGAACGTGGCCTCCTCCATTATTCGACCGTATTGAATCAACTCCGGTTCAGCCGCGATCCAGTAGCCTTGGATGTCCTCTCGATTCAAGAACTCAGTCGCCAGCGCGAAACTAACGGTGTCGTCACGGCCAAGAGCAACCAGGAGTTATACCACAACGCAACTCTACTCGAAATCGGCGTAAGTGATACCAACAAGATTCAAATCGAACGGTTGCGTTAAACAAGCGCCAGGCCATAAAGTTAAAACTTTTCTTAACAAGGGGAAAACCCTAGGGTTTGGCGGAGTTTTGCTGAAGAACCCATGCCGGTATGGCGAAATGGCAGACGCACAGGACTTAAAATCCTGGGACCGTAAAAAGTCGTGTCGGTTCGAGTCCGACTACCGGCACCATCAACAATAACCAATAAAATTAAGTCTTGAGTGTATTGAAGATTTCACATGGGCGACCGCGTGAACATCATGGCGTAACGTGTTCAGCTTTGTCAGTCCCCTGCCCCAATACCGCCAAGAGGCAGTTTCGTGCGGTTAACTCCGAACTGAACTGGTTATGACACGGTTATTCATCATCATAACGAATTGCACACTATTGCTCTTACTGCTCGTCGGGCTGCCCGCAGCTACGCGCGGGCAACTGGGCAACTTGCAAGTTTCGTCCGCAGCCACGAATCAACGGTTGATGTATTTGGGATTGGGTATCGCTGCCGGCGTGAACATTTTTATCGCACTTGCCCTTACCAAGATTCGTCAGCACAAGATCCTTTGCTGGGAGTGGGCGGCTGTATTCTGCGTATTGCTGCTGGCGTACTACGCCTTCCTGCAAGGACATTTTGATTTTCTCTGGCTCAGGAAACTGTTGCGCTCGCTAAAAACCTCGTTCTAGCTCCATCCATGGAGAATCCGAGAGAGTAGAGTGCGGTCGTTGCCGCGTTGGTGCCTTGCGGATAGGCATGAGCCCTACCGCCCGGCTACACGGTTAATAAACATCAATGAAATCAGGAGTTCTATGGCCATTCGTTTCGACTATCCCAGATATATTCAGGAGGGATTGGCGGTCAATAGTATCCCTCAAATGGCCTTTGGCCGGTCGGCCTTGCCTATTGCAATCTGGCCACGAACCGGAAAGTCTGCTTCCATGGACATAATTCTTGACAGGAATCCAGCCAGGGTAGAGGCTATCAACAACCTAACTATGACGCCGGATGCTGTACCTAACCCTAATCACGGCAATTCCAATTACCTGCTCCCAACGGAGGCAGCCGTGCGCACTGAAGCATTTGTTCCGCTCCCGGCATCGGAACCGCCCATTACCCGACACGTCTCAGTGCCAGAGAAAGTTACGGTAAAGTATATGGCCGAGCTTTCCGGCCAACCTCGTTATGTAATCACCGGGATCATGAATCAATTGGGTGTCAGCGCAGATCGTAGTGTTCCGTTCGAGGACGCCGCTGAGATTTTGCGAAAATTCGGAATCGCGGCCGAAAGGATGATTTAACCAAGTAGTTCAAACCAGCCCCCCCTTGCCGGTTCTGCTCAAGTACCGCTCCGTTTGAGCATTAGCGAACTCCAAAGATGCGCTTTCAGTCCTTTGGATGTTCCAGGCTGAGAGCGAAATTAGCCGTTGCGCCCGTTCGGAGAAAAAGGAGTCCAAGGGGTTGAATTGCAGTTGAGCACTTTCCAAATTGACGGATGCGGTGGTGACTCCGAAGCTGTCTCACAACACTTGTTCATGACCGCTGCCAAATGAATGCACTCGTCGGCGATTTTAC
>CAZYYS010000221.1:0-10187 GCA_964651015.1 uncultured Verrucomicrobiota bacterium | reverse complement strand
AATGTGTCAACCTCTTTTCCAAAACTTTGGTCTCACAATTAACTTGGTCCCACAACATTGGTAATCACATGCGTCGTCAGACTCGTGTCGTAGGTGATGGTATTCGTAAGCCCCGTGGCATCGATGATGTATTTCAAATCAATGTGCGGGTCTATAGGATCATAGGTTTCATACTCCAGCGTGACCGTGTTGCCTTGCGGGTCTTTTATCTTGGTCAGGTAAAACTTTTCCGAGGTGCTGGGGTGGTAATCATACACATACTTTGCTCCATCGGGAAAATCCAAGTCGAAACTCGTTATGTACCCGATGCCGTTGGTGAAGGAGGTCAGGCGAAGGTTGTTGTAATAATTGGTCGCCGTGGTTTCCGTGTTATAGAATGTTGAAACGCCGCCTCCCGGCAAATGGAGGTAGCCCTCCGGCACAACCCCGTATGGCGCGTAGCCCTGGGCGTCGAAATAAGACAGCCACATACTTCCCCAATTGCCCCCCACATCATGGTGAATCCCCGTTGACTCGTTTCTCTGCTTGTAACTCAGATGGAACGAAACTCTCGGACCATAGGCCGGCTGATATCCCAACGGCTCGTCATGTAGCCAGAGATTGATGTATGGCTCGGACACCCGCCATACCGGCATGCCGCCGCAACTGGAACATCCTCCTCCGGCTTCGTTGCCATCGTCCCCCCAGTACTTTGATCCCATCGGGGGCGCGGGGTTACCACTATTTCCACCTGAGCTGGTCGGGCAACCTTGATCATCTTTGTCACGATAAAAATTAGGATTGCCCCGGCCATAGATCGCCCCGCCCTCTCCGGCAGAAATCATGCGGAAGTTCGCCGGGATTTGACTCTGTGGCACAAAAAAGTAACCGCTCGCTTCCGCGTTGATGGTCTCCGCGCTCATATACCGCGTGTTCTCAAAGGTCGGATCAACCACTTTATAGAAGCCGCCTTGCACAGAAACAATCGCGGCATAGTGATTCTGTCGCCAGTGAACTACACTGGGCACCGGTATCTCTTGCCCCGCCTCGCGGTGCACCGGCACTAATCCCAACCGCAGCTTCGTCGATAAATCCGAAAGCGCCTGCATCGAAAAGCCAGTCGCGGGAGAGGGCACATCCATCAATGCCGCAACATCGTAATTCAGGTGCAACGCCCGTGCGGCGTTGTTCAACGCAAAGGTGCCGCACTTGTACGAGATGCCCGGCTTCTGCCGCATCTCCGCCAGCGCCTCCCGTGTGCGCGCCCACTTCTGCGACAACGGCCCGCGATCCAACACACGGCCCCGCGTCTCTTGATAGAGCGCCGCCAGTGTTTCGTAACGACCCAAACTGGCCAGCAGCCGCGTCCAGTTCGCAAACGCCAGATCCGCCACCCGTTTCCCATTGCGGCTGGCATCGTGTTTCGTCGCCGCCCAAGCCAGTTCATAATGCTCCAAGGCCAGTGTGTAGCGGCCAACGTCATAATAGTATCTCCCCAGCACGGCATCCAACGACGGCGCCCACGGCGAGTTGGTCAACGTATTCAGGAACTCCTCCAGTTGTTCCACACCGTTCTGATATCGGCTCGCCCGCCAAGCCTCCAGTGTTTCTAAAAGCAGTTGCGCCTCTTGCTCGCTTGAAACGCGCGGCCCCACCTGCACGATATGTTCGTCATAGAAGAGCTGCCGTGAGAGCCGGTCAGACACGCTCTGCCCCGCGACGGGCAGCGCTCCCGCAAGCAAAAGCAGGACCAAAGCAACGAGCGTGTTCAGTGACCACGGTGAAGAGTGGAGTTTCTTTATTTCATTTTTCATAGGTTCATTGAGTTGGTTGTTGTTCTGTCAATTGAGTGGCAAGTATCATGCCATGCGCGGGCAACGGCGCGGGCTGTTCCGTCCGGATTTGTTCTTTTGATTGTTCATAGCGGCGTTCGGTTAAGTACACTGCATTTGGAATGGTTGTGATTTGTGTTGTAAATCGGAGAAGTCAGCGGACAGGGCGACCGCAAGAAAGTCCGCCAATCCCTTTCGTTTTCTATCATGAGAATTCTGGCTCTCATATTCGCAGCCTGACAAAAGTTGATGTTCTTGACAACGACGAGGCCGTTACAATCCGGTCACGTTTTCGTGGCGTGGAATTGCTGCCGTTCATATCGGTTCCGTATTAACAAAGTTCAACCGTTCATCTTTAATACGTATGGAGGAGCACCGATCTTTCAAAAAATCTTTGTGCGATTGCCAATTCCACAGGATTGCCATTGCGAGGCGACTCATTCCACGTTTTACTGCGCGCAGCATGATCAAAGATCAATCGAAAGCGCGGGGAATTATCAAAGACCTCGCGCTGTTGAGCCTTGGACTGGGATTGATCTATTTTTCCATGATCGGTTTGCGTCCCCTGGCCAATCCGGACGAAGGCCGTTATGCAGAAATCCCGCGTGAAATGGTCGCCACCGGCGATTGGGTCACACCGAGATTGAACGGCGTCTTGTATTTTGAGAAGCCCCCATTTTTCTACTGGCTGACTGCGCTCGCGATCCAGGTTGGTGGAATGCGCGAAGTCGCTTTGCGGTTCTGGCCAGCGGCACTGGGATTACTCGGCTGCCTCGCCGTTTATGCAACCGGAAGAAGGATCTACGGAAGGGCAACGGGAATTTTTTCCGCCATCACGCTCGGCACCAGTCTGCTTTATTTCGCCCTCAGTCAGATCATTCTCTTGGACATGGCAGTGTCGGTTTTCATCGCCGGGGCGCTCTGCTTTTTCCTTCTCGCCGTCCGCGAACCTCCAGGACGGGCACGCCTGTTTCTGATGCTCGGTTTTTACATCTGCATGGCCATCGCGACGCTGACGAAGGGGTTGATCGGTCTGGCCATTCCTGGCGCGATCATCTTTCTCTGGACCCTGCTACTGTGGCGTTGGAAGGCGATTTTTCCGCTCTATGTGTCGCTGGGGATACCGGTCTTTCTGCTGGTGGCCGTTCCCTGGCACGTGCTGGCAGCGCGGGCCACGCCCGCACAGGAAAACAGCGCCGGATTCTTTTCCACGAACAAGGACGGTCAGGGGTTTCTTTGGTATTACTTCATGCGCCAGCAGGTGTTGCGTTACCTCACTTCCGTGGATCGGCGCGAGGAGCCGTTCTGGTTTTTCTTCGCCGTGCTGCCGGCTGGATTTTTTCCGTGGGTGACATTTCTGCCGCAAGCCTTGAAACACGCTTTCGCCGGCGGCTGGAAAAAACGGAATGAACATCCGGAGGCCTGGTTCTTCGTAATCTGGATCGCTTTTGTGCTGCTGTTCTTTTCCACATCGCAGTCCAAGCTCATTCCTTACATTCTGCCGGTTTACCCGGCGTTGGCTTTGTTGGTGGGGCGCTTTCTGGGCGCGGCCTGGGAAAATCCGGGAAAGATTTCACTCCAAGCGGGCTACATCGCCTACGGGGTCATCGCCATGCTGGTGGCCGCCGCCGTTCCGATCATCCTTCATTCGCGAGGAGACAAGACCCCGGCGCAGGCGTCGCCGCTCTTTGGATTGATCGCCGGGATTTTGATTGTTAGCGCGTTGCTCACCTTTTGGTTCGCGCGGCGCAAATCCTCACAGCAAGGTTTGGTCGTACTGATGCTCATGGCGGTCGGCATTTGCCTCGTATTCAATCCGCTGGCGACTCTGTTGCGGCGTCCCTCGACCAAGGCTTTCTCCGAATTCCTCAAGCCGCGCCTGATGCCGGACACGCCGGTGTTTTCCCTGCGCGATTATTACCAGGACCTGCCTCCGTATTTGGGCAGGTTGGTAGGCGTGGTCAACTACGTGCCAGACGAGCAGGAGTTCGGCCTCAGTCTGGAACCCCACGCCGACCGCTATTTGAATGCGCCAGACTTCATCGCGGTCTGGCAAGGGAACAAGCCGGCTTACGCCTTGACGGCCCGGCATCACTATCGAACGTTCACCAACTGGAATCCCAGTTGGAAAAATTTTGTTGTGATGGAGGACGACAATTTTGTGCTCCTCAGCAACCAGCCGGAGCCATACAATCCGCCGTCCGCCAGACCATGAAAACTGTCGCGCCACCTGGTTCAGCATCGCAAACGAACACGACCGAAACATCGGAGCCTGATTTCCTGCCGTTTTCAAAACCGACGATCAGTCCGGCGGCGATTGCTGAAGTGATCGCCTGCCTTGAGTCCGGCTGGATCACCACCGGCCCGCGCACCAAACAGTTTGAGTCCATGTTGCAGGAATATCTGAGCGCACCTTGCGCCCTGACTTGCTCTTCGGCCACCGCCGGGCTCTTGATGACGATGATCGCGCTCGATTTTCAACCGGGCGATGAAGTCATCACCACGGCGATGACTTTTGCGGCGACGTTGAATTCCATTGTCCTGGCCGGCGGCAAACCAGTGCTCGTGGATGTCGAGCCACACACTTACAACCTGGACGTGAAACGTTTGGAGGTTGCCATCACTCCTCGAACTCGTGCCATCATGCCGGTTCACTTTGCTGGTCTGCCCGTTGATCTGGATTCCATCTACGCCCTCGCCCAAAAGCACAACCTGAGAGTCATCGAAGACGCCGCGCATGCCATCGGCGCGGAATACAAAGGCCGACGCATCGGCAGTTTCGGTGACACACAGGTTTTCAGTTTTCACCCCAACAAAAACATGACCACGGGTGAAGGCGGTTGCGTGACCACTACCGACAAAGCGATGGAAAAACGGATCACGCTCCTTCGTTTTCACGGCATCGATCGCGAAGCCTGGGCGCGCTTCAGCAAGGCGGGCAGTCCGCATTATGAAATTGCCCTGCCCGGTTATAAATTCAACTTCATGGACATCCAGGCGGCACTCGGCATTCATCAACTCCCGGCGTTGGACGGATTCATCGACCGCCGCACGACGCTGGCGCGCCGCTATTACGAAAAACTAGGCGACTGGCCGGAGTTGACATTGCCGGGAAACGTTTCTTACGGCCACCGTCACGCCTGGCATCTTTTCGCGCCGTTGATAAATCCCGACGCCGCTGGAATAGATCGGGACGGTTTTATGGCCGCGATGAAAAAACACAACATCGGCACCGGCTTGCACTATCAGGCAGTGCACTTAAGTCCGTACTATCGGGACGGGTTTGGATTTCGACGCGGCGATTTTCCAAACGCGGAGGCGATTTCCGATCGCGTCGTGAGCTTGCCGCTTTTTCCGGCAATGACTGAAGCAGACCAGGACCGGGTCATCAACGCCATGGCCGCCATTTTTAAGCGTGGGTGAACCATGAAACCGATCTACGTTTCCGTCGTCATTCCGGTTTACAACGAGGAGCCGAACCTGAAACTGCTCTTCACGCGATTGACAAAGGTGTTGGATGATTTGAAAAAGCCGTTCGAGATTATCTTCACCAATGACGGCAGCAAGGACCGGTCGATGGAGATTCTCCGTGAATTTCACCAGCAACGGCCACAGCAAGTGCGTGTGATTAATTTCAACGGAAATTTCGGTCAGCACACGGCCATCATGGCCGCTTTCGAACGCGTGCGCGGAGAGATTATCGTCACGCTGGATGCCGATCTCCAGAATCCCCCGGAAGAAATTCCCAAGCTGTTGAAGAAGGCGGAAGAGGGCTTTGATGCCGTGGGCGGCGTACGCGAACAGCGACGCGATTCAGCCGGACGCCGCTATGCCTCGCGCTTGATCAACTTGGCGCGGGAGTTGACCACCGACATCAAAATGACCGATCAGGGTTGCATGTTGCGCGCCTATCAACGTCACGTGGTCGATGCTATCGTGCGCACCAATGAGCGTTCGCTGTTCATTCCAGCGCTCGCCTACAAATTCGCTGCGCGCCCGGGGGAAGTGGAAGTGGAGCATCATGCACGCGCCGCCGGCGATTCAAAATACTCCTATTACAAACTCATACGCTTGAATTTCGATCTGGTAACCGGTTTCACCACCGCCCCGCTGCAATTGTTCACCATGTTCAGCATGCTGTGCTCAGGCGGCAGTCTGGCTCTGGTCGCTCTGCTCCTCTACCGCCGGTTTGTGCTCAACCTCGACCGCGAAACCTTCGGAGTGTTCACGTTGCTTGCGATCCTCTTCTTCCTCATCAGTGTGGCCATGATAGGTATTGGATTGATCGGCGAGTACATCGGGCGCATGTACCAACTCGTCCAGCAACGTCCACGTTACGTAACCAAGGAAATTCTGGAACGAGTCGATGAATGACCGACGCATCATAGTGTTTGGTTACAGCGAAGTGGGCTATACCTGTCTTGAACTGTTGCTTCGCCGTGGCACTTCCGTGGTGGCGGTGTTTTCGCACGAAGACAAGCCGGACGAGAATCTTTGGTTTCGGTCGGTCGCGGCGCTTGCTCGCGAACATGCCATTCCGGTCTTCTCACCTGAATCATTGAAGTCACCAGAATGGGAGAAACGCATTCGGAACCTCAAACCCGACATCCTCTTTTCTTTTTACTACCGCCACATGATCCCAGATCACCTGCTGCAACTCGCTTCGCGAGGTGCTTTCAATATGCACGGCTCCCTGCTGCCAAAGTACCGGGGCCGAACTCCGGTCAACTGGGCTGTACTCAACGGCGAAACCCAAACCGGCGCAACGCTTCACTACATGGTGAAACGCGCGGATGCCGGCGACATCGTCGATCAAGAGCCAGTCACCATTAGTCCGCAAGAAACCGCCTTTCAGGTATTGCAAAAAGTTCAAGCGGCCGCCTTGACCGTTCTGGACCGACAATTGCCCGCGATCCTCGCGGGTCACGCGCCGCGTCAGCCTCAGGATGAACGGCAGGCCACGTATTTTGGTGGACGCAAGCCCGAGGACGGACGAATAGACTGGCGCGCCTCGGCGGTAAGCATCTTCAACTTGATTCGCGCCGTAACGCGCCCGTTCCCCGGCGCTTTCACCGATTCCGGAGATGGCCGACTCATGATCTGGTGGGCCCAACCGTTGCCATCGGTATCCGAATCCAACAGGATGTCCGTTCCCGGTGAAGTGGTTGGCCTCGATCCTCTCACTGTCGCTACTGGAAATGGCCGTTTGCGCATCACTGACTTCCAGTGGGTTAACCCGCAATCATCGGCTCCGATTACGCAGCCCCCACAGTTGGCCGTCGGTCAAACTCTTGCCTCGATCCGCCATCACAACAACACCTTAACTCTGAAATCATCGTGAGCCAAAAAATCCTCATACTCGGTGTCAACGGTTTCATTGGTAACAGTCTCGCGTGGAATATTCTGACCACCAAGAACTGGGAAATCTTCGGCATGGACATGGCCACCACCAAATTAACCCACTGCTTGGGCCATGAACGCTTCCATTTCTTCGAAGGCGATATCACGATCAACCGCGAATGGATCGAATACAATCTTAAGAAATGCGATGTTGTAATTCCACTCGTCGCCATCGCCACGCCCGCCCTCTACGTGAGCGACCCGATCCGCGTGTTTGAACTCGATTTCGAGGCGAACATGGAAATCGTCCGCAAGTGCGTTAAGTATAAGAAGCGACTCGTCTTTCCCTCTACTTCCGAGATTTACGGCATGGCCATGGACAAGGAATTCGACGAATACACCACGAACTTCGTGCTCGGCCCGATTCCAAAGCAACGGTGGATTTACGCCTGCATCAAGCAGCTTCTCGACCGCGTCATCTATGCCTATGGTGTCAAAGAAAACCTGGATTACACTTTATTTCGACCGTTCAATTTCATCGGGCCAAAGCTCGATGATATCAATGAACCGAAGGAGGGCAGCTCGCGCGTGGTGACACAATTCATCCACAACATCATCAATGGCCTGCCGATCAAGCTCGTCGATGGTGGCCGGCAAAAACGCTCGTTTACGTTCATCGACGACGGTGTGGATTGCCTGGTCCGAATTATCGAGAACAAAGACAAAGCTGCTTCGCAGCGCATCTTCAACATCGGCAATCCTTACATGAATTATTCGATTAAGGACGTCGCGGAACTCATCATTGATCTCCTCAAAGAATATGAGGAATACCGGAATACCGCTGAAAAGATTCAACTGATCAACGTCGATTCGCGCGAATACTACGGTGATGCGTATCAGGACATTGCTCATCGTGTGCCTTCAATCAAGGAAGCAGAAAAGCATCTCGGCTGGAAACCGACCACTGATTTGCGCACCGCACTCAAACTGACGCTCGATTACCATCTGCGAAACAAAAACTACGAGTTGAACCAGATGCAGACCCGTTAATGAAGCCAGTCGGACAATCGCCCCAGCTTGTTATCAAGGTTGATGTCGATACCGACCGCGGCACGCGGGAAGGCGTTCCCGCGCTGGTCAAGCTTATGAAACGCCATTCCGTGCCGGCCACCTTTCTGTTCAGCCTCGGCCCGGACAATACCGGCAAAGCGATTCGCCGCATCTTTCGCCCGGGCTTCTTAAAAAAGGTCAGTCGGACCCGCGTGACCAAACTTTATGGTTGGCGCACACTCCTGTCCGGCACCCTGCTTCCGGCACCTCACATTGGTCGGCGGAACGAAACTGTTTTGCGAGCTGTCAAAGCTGCGGGATTCGCGGTCGGCATTCATTGCAACGACCATTTTCGCTGGCAGGATTATCTTCATCGGCTTTCCTTGGAGGAAACTCGCGAAGAATTTGGCTGCGCTGTAGCGGAATTCGAGCGCATTTTCGGCGAACGCCCTCTGGCCGCAGGCGCTCCCGGTTGGCAAGCCAACGCAAAAAGCTTTCAGGTTTACGACGAGCATCAGTTGCTTTATGGGAGTGATTGTCGGGGAACGTTTCCCTTTTTTCCACAAGTGAACGGAAGAACCTTTCGGACACTGCAAATCCCCACCACGCTGCCCACGCTGGACGAATTGCTGGGCCGTCCTGACTTCCCGGAGAACTCCATTGTCCCTCATTACCTCGGCCTGCTGAGAACGGAATCGCCGAACATTCTCACCATCCACGCTGAGATCGAAGGCTTGGGTAAAATAGGCTTGTTTGAAGAACTGCTCTTAAAGGCGAAGCAAACCGGAGTCGAATTTTCAACCATGGAGCAAATCGCCGATCGACTTTTGCAAAAGCGCGCCGCCATTCCTGAATCTATCGTGGAAGACGATAGTGTTGATGGCCGTTCGGGATTGTTGGCCAGTCAAAAGATCGCTGCCGGATTTGGCATGAAATTGGCCGACACTGTGGAAAAGGAAAACCGCCAGACATCCCCGGGTGTCGGCAGTCAATAGGTCTGTGAGGCAGGGCCGCAGTTTAGCTGACAGCCGGCAAAGTTCGACCTAGGAAATTCCTAGGCTCCCAAGAAGCCACGGTCACTGTATGAGTGGCACACATAGGTTGGTGCTCCGGCGGCGGGTGTGATGCGTTTGTGAGGAACCCGGTGCAATCGCGCCCGCCGCATTTCCTTTCGATGGCCAGCGTCCCACACGCCTTCTTGTGCTCTTAATAGGTTGGTTCAAGCTTTGCAAAATTGAATTTAATGAAGTTGGAGATTTCTTTGAGTATCGAAGCTGGCAATAGCGGATCACGGCTCGACGATCGTTCCGATTTTTGATTTCCAATACCGCCTTCCAAAGCTGAAGTCGCGCCATACCGTCCAGGTGTTCGTTCCGCGGTCTTTCATCAGCAGAATGGAAGTACCACTCACCACACCGGGTACGTGGATCGAATGGGTGCCGCTCACCATGTCCGGGAGAATGCTTACCGAGGTGAATCGCTTCCGGCGCAATCGCTCGCCCAACCGGGAATGGTTGCCCGGCAAGAATCCAGAGAGACCGCCCTTGGTCATCATCTGGTGAACCGCGAGGAGATCAGATGCAGTGCGCATCGTGGCTGAAGTTCCGCTACAACCCTGTTGAACAAACACCAGGAGAGCTAAAACGACAAACAATGCAAAGCCGATGGCAATGACGCGATACCAGGAGATATTCATTGCCCAGCACCAAAACCCAGAAGTTCTTTGATCCGGGCTTTCATTTGGTTGTAATGTTATCAATAGAACATAATTAAGCGCCCCTGGGGTGGAGTTGCAAGAACCCTCGAGCCGCAGCGTCGCGGGTTACGGCTGCCCCTCCACTGAGTGAAACTGGGCGGAAACGCGCGCCTCTCCATCACGGCGCAGTTTGGCATTTTTTTCCCTCATGCCAGGCACGCCGTTTTCCTGCCAACTTGCTTTGACACAAAAAAGCTTTTTATCCAAACGCGGCTTCGAGGTACAATCCT
>CAZYYS010000220.1:0-10200 GCA_964651015.1 uncultured Verrucomicrobiota bacterium | reverse complement strand
TATCGCAAATGTCCCATTGAGACGATGGATGCGAATGTGAACGGACTGCGTTTCTTGCTCGACTACTGCTGCGCGCAAAAACAAAAGGGTAAACCAGTCGATGGCGTTCTGTTCTATTCAAGCAGTGAGATTTACGGCGATCCAACGCCGGAAAACATTCCAACGCCGGAAACATACCGTGGCAATGTCTCATGCACGGGACCGCGCGCTTGTTATGACGAATCAAAACGATACGGCGAAACGTTGTGCGTGAATTTTGCCCATCAACATGGTCTTCCAATCAAGGTGGCCCGACCTTTCAACAATTACGGCCCCGGTCTGAAGATCACCGACCGGCGTGTCATCCCGGATTTCGCCCGTGATATTCTAAGTGGCAACGACATCGTAATGCTTTCGGACGGTTCGGCCAAACGGACCTTTTGCTACGTGGCTGACGCCGTGGTCGGGTACTACAAGATTTTGGTGAAAGGTCGTCCGGGCGAAGCTTACAACGTAGGCGTTGAGGTGCCAGAAATCTCCATGGCTGAACTGGCAGAGCAAGTTGTCGCACTCGGCAACGAACTGTTCGGCTATAAAGGCAAGGTTGTTCGCAAGCAAAGCTCGGACAAGGACTACTTGGTGGATAACCCGAATCGGCGTTGTCCGGTGATTACCAAAGCGCGGACCGAGTTGGGATATGATCCGCAAGTGACGCTGGCGGATGGTTTGCGTCGTTCCCTTATTTGGTATTCCGGCAACCGGGAGGCATCAGACGCTTGATGAAAATCTCAATCATCGGAACTGGTTATGTGGGATTGGTGACCGGAGCCTGCCTTGCGGAGAAGGGCCACCGCGTGACGTGTGTTGATATCAATTCCGACCGGGTGGCGGCACTTAACCGGGCAGAATCGCCGATCTTCGAGGCAGGGTTGGAGCAGTTGTTGCAGAAACACGTCGGCCACAGTCTGGATGCAACAACGGATCTCCTTGCGGCCGTCCTAAATTCTGATTTGACTCTCATCGCGGTTGGGACGCCTTTCAACGGGAAGGAAATCGATCTCACTGCTGTGCTGGGGGCAACGAAACAGATCGGTCACGCACTCAGGCAGAAATCCAGTTATCACGTTGTAGTGGTTAAGAGCACGGTGGTGCCTGGCACAACCGACCAGCATGTACTGCCCGCCCTCGAAGCAGCGTCTGGAAAAAAGGCCGGGCGGGATTTTGGCGTGGGCATGAATCCCGAATTCTTATCAGAAGGCGAGGCAGTCAACGACTTTTTGTTCCCAGATCGTATCGTGCTTGGAGGAATCGATACACGCAGCATCGATGTTTTGGAAGAAGTTTATCGACCGTTCGCGGATGTTCCACGACTTCGTACCAATACTCGCACGGCCGAGATGATTAAATATGCTTCCAATTCCCTGTTGGCGACCTTGATTTCGTTCAGCAACGAGTTGGCAAATCTCGGTTCTACTCTAGGCGATATCGATACGGTGGAAGTGATGAAAGGCGTTCATCTCAGTCAGTATTTCCGCGGGCGGAAACCGGATGGGCTACCCCCCATCACCTCATTTCTTGCGGCCGGTTGCGGTTTCGGCGGGAGCTGCCTGCCGAAAGACGTCAGCGCACTCATCGTTCACGGACAAAAAGCGGGGACTTCGATGCGCCTCTTGGAAGCGGTAATTCGCACGAACGAGGATCAGCCGAAGAAAGTGTTGGACCTGTTGAGGAAACATTGGCCGAACCTAAACGGGGTGCGCGTGACTGTGCTGGGACTGTCTTTCAAACCAGAAACCAGCGACGTGCGTGAAAGCCCGGCATTCCCCATCATGCGCGAGTTGTTGAAACTAGGCGTTCAGGTGAAAGCTTATGACCCCGTGGCTATGGATGAGGCGCGGAAGGCCTTTCCGGAGCCAAAAGTGCAGTATGTTGAAAACCTGGATTCCGCGCTGTCCGATATTGATGCTGTGATTGTGGTAACCCCTTGGAACGAATTTCGCGATGTGCCAATGCGCTTACAAAACCGGCAACCACAAGTGGTCTTCGTGGACGGTCGCCGTGCCTTCAACAAGCGCGAAGTGGCGAAATACGAAGGCATCGGTCTATAAGGCGGTGCGCATATCTTGCCGCTGATCCTGAAGAAATTTGATCAAGTTTCATCTCCACGATTCGTTGGAGAGGATCAATATGGAAGCCAGAATGCGAATGAATGGTGGAAATCAAATGAGTAGCATGAGGCGACAAGCAAAATTTGACATTCCTACTGATTCACTACAGCCTTGGCCGCATGGAATTCATTGAGACGGCGCTCAAAGGGGCATTTGTGGTGCGCCTGAAAAAGATCGAAGACCATCGTGGTTTCTTCGCCAGGGGTTGGTGCCGCGAAGAATTCACGCAACACGGGCTTAACCCGAACATGATTCAGCTAAATGTGGGGTTTAGCCATAAGCGAGGCACGGTGCGTGGCATGCATTACCAGTCTCCGCCGCATCAGGAAGCCAAGTTTATTCGCTGCACTCGAGGCGCCATTTACGATGTAATCGTTGATTTGCGCGCCAACTCCCCAACCCTGGGGCGATGGCATGGGGAAGAGCTAACGGCTGACAATGGAGCCATGCTTTATGCGCCAGAGGGGTTTGCCCACGGCTATCAAACCCTGATTGACAATACTGACATGTATTATATGACCACGGCCCTCTACGCAGCCTCTTCAGCGCGAGGTGTGCGCTACGATGATGCGGCGTTTGGAATCCGATGGCCACTGCCTGTCTCGGTCATTTCCGAACCGGACCAGAAATGGCCCGATTACCGCATGTGAATGTTTATTTTTTCGAAGTGAACGATAATTGCCACGCCCGAACGAGATGAAGAAGCTGTTGCTGACAGGTGCTTCAGGTTTTATTGGGCATCACTGCATTGGGCCGTTGCTGGCGCGCGGTTTTGAAGTTCACGCCGTTTCTGCCCTTGGGCGGACCGACGGCGCGCGCGGAGTGACGTGGCATCAGGCAGACTTGCTCCAATCGGAACAAATCCATGCGTTGCTTGCCAAAGTGAAGCCAACTCACTTGCTTCATCTGGCTTGGTACGTTGTTCCTGGCAAGTTGATCTCGTCCCTCGAGAACTTTGCCTGGGTGGTCTCAAGTTTTGATCTGGTTCGCCGTTTCGCCGAGCACGGGGGGAAGCGGGTGGTTATTTCGGGTTCGGGTTACGAGTACGACTGGAGTTATGGCTACTGTTCCGAGAAACTCACGCCGACCGTCCCAAATACCGTGTACGGTTCGTGCAAGCACGCGCTACACGGGTTGGTTCGGTCGTTTGGCACTGTGTCGGGATTGAGTACAGCTTGGGGCCGGGTTTTTTTTCTCTACGGTCCGAATGAGCATCCTGATCGGCTGGTTTCCTCGGTGATTCGCTCCCTGCTCAAGGGCGAGCCGGCGCGCTGCTCGCACGGACGACAGATCCGTGATTATATGCACGTGCAGGATGTGGCAAACGGGCTTGTCAGCCTCTTGGACAGCGCGGTTGAGGGCGCGGTGAATGTTTCTTCCGGACAAGCGACAACATTGCGTGAGATTGTGCTTACCGTTGGTCGGCTTTTGGAACGGCCGGAGTTGATTCTGCTTGGGGCGATTCCTGCACGCGCCAACGATAATCCGCTGGTAGTGGGCGAGAACACACGTTTGGTATCCGAAACGGTATGGACGCAACAATTGGATCTCGAAACGGGGCTGCGCCAAACCATAGCCTGGTGGCGTGAGCAAGATGGCAAGAAATGAATTTATTCCATGAGTGAGATTTGTGTTTTAGGGACCGGAATGGCTGGATACGGCGCAGCTCATCGACTGCAGGAAGCCGGCGTTCGCGCGCTTATCTTTGACAAGCGCAGCCACTACGGCGGCCACACAGCATCGTTCAGTTTTGAGGGGAAATATGTTTTTGATGAAGGTCCACACGTCTCTTTCACCAAGCATGAGCGGCTGCAGAAACTTTTCGCCGATAGCATCGATAACCAATACGAGACGCTGCACACGAAAGTGAACAATTACTGGAAGGGACACTGGATCAAACATCCAGCTCAGGTGAACCTGTACGGTTTGCCTCCGGATCTCATCATCAATGTAATCAAAGACTTTGTCGATGCCCAGCACAAGAAACACGGAGAGATCCAAAACTACGAGCAGTGGTTGCGGGCCAGTTTCGGGCATACTTTTGCCGAAACTTTCCCGATGCAATACACGATCAAGTATCACACCACCGAAGCAAAGAACAAAAGTCTCGACTGGATTGGCCCGCGGCTCTATCAGGCCAAGCTCGAAGAAGTATTGCGTGGTGCGCTCCTGCCGGCCAGTCCGGATGTCCACTACATCAGCGGATTCCGGTATCCTTCATACGGCGGGTTCGTGTCGTACTTGAGACGATTTATGGCGCAGGCGGATTTACACTTGAACCATAAGGTGATGGCTATTGATCCAAAGAAGCGGGAGATCAAATTTGCCAACGGAGTGACCGTTCCGTACAGAGGAATTGTTTCATCTGTTCCGTTGCCAGACTTGGTGCCATTGATTCAAGGCGCTCCCCAAGATGTTGCGGAGGCTGCGGCAAAGCTGGCATGCACCGAAGTTGTGATCGTCAACCTGGTTATCAACCGCGCGGACCTAATCGATGCTCATTGGACGTATATCTACGACCAGGACATTTTCTTCACCCGGTTGAGCACGCCGCATCTCCAGTCGCCGAACAATGTGCCGCCTGGCTGTGGCAGCCTTCAGGCCGAGTGCTATTACTCGAAGAAATATCGTCCACTGGATCGCAGCCCAAAAGACTGCATTGAACCGGTGATTCAGGACCTGCGTCGTATTGGATTGGTGCGCGAAGATGACCAGATTCTTTTCAGAGATGTGATGCACATCGATTACGCAAATGTCATCTTCGATTTGGAGCGGGCGGCGGCGCTGAAAACCGTGCATGGATACCTGGACGATTTGGGAATTGCTTATTGCGGAAGATACGGGGATTGGGCTTACATCTGGACAGATGAATCATTCATGAGTGGCGAAAAGGCGGCCGAAAAAGTGCTGGCGATCTAATCTCGAGAAAGAGCAGGCTTAAACTATGAAAGTGGTCCTTTTTTGCGGTGGTCAGGGAATGCGGATGCGCGATTATTCTGATGCCATTCCCAAGCCCATGGTGCCAATTGGTTATCGCCCGATACTTTGGCACCTGATGAAGTACTACGCACATTACGGACACAAGGAATTCATCCTGTGTTTGGGGTATCGCGGGGACACGATCAAAAACTACTTTCTTAACTATGACGAGTGCGTCTCGAATGATTTTGTTCTCTCAGGTGGCGGGAAGCAGGTAGAGTTAATCTCAAAGGACATTGATGATTGGAGGATAACTTTCGTCGATACGGGGCTGACGTCCAATGTAGGGCAGCGATTGTTGAAAGTTCGCAAATACGTTCAAGATGACGAAATGTTCTTGGCGAACTATGCAGACGGTCTGACCGACCTACCGCTGACGACGCTGATGGATTTTTTCAACCGTCAAAACAAGACAGCCTGTTTTCTCGGTGTCAAACCTATGGCCAGCTACCACGTCATCTCCATGGGTGAAGATGGAGTCGTTACTGAAGTTAAGAGCACGGCACTTTCCGCCGGTCGGATCAACGGTGGTTTCTTCATTTTTCGCAAGGGAATCTTCGATCACATCAAAGAAGGCGAGGAACTCGTCGAGCAACCGTTCCGGCGCTTGATTGACCAGCGGCGACTCCTGGCTTATTCCTACGACGGCTTCTGGGCTTGTATGGACACGTTTAAGGAAAAACAGCATCTGGACGACCTTTACACGCGCGGCGCCGCTCCGTGGGAGGTTTGGCGAACACCTTAGAGGCGGACCGAAACAGGGCGATGCAACAAGTTACATTTACCAAACTAAAAAGGGTTCTCTGCCTCGGAGCGCATTCAGACGATATTGAAATCGGGTGCGGCGGTACCATCCTCAAGTTGGCCGCGGAGCATCCGGGTTTGGAAGTCCTGTGGGTCGTGTTCAGTGCCGAAGGTGCGCGCGCGCGCGAAGCAAAGTCCAGTGCTCGAGAATTCTTGCAGGCAACTGGCAAACAGAAAGTCATAGTGAAGAACTTCAAGACAAGTTTCTTCCCATTTCAAGGCGAGCAGATAAAGGACTTCTTTGAAACGTTGAAGGGGTTCGAACCGGATCTGATTTTTACCCACTATCGGGACGATCGACACCAAGACCACCGAGTAATCTCCGACCTGACTTGGAATACTTTCCGCAGTCACCTCATCTGGGAGTATGAAATCCCCAAATATGACGGTGATCTTGGGATCCCGAACGTGTTCGTGCGGTTGGACGCGGCGGTTTGTCACCTAAAGACGAAATGCCTGTGCAAGTTTTTCCAGACGCAGGGCAATAAGCATTGGTTCTCCGAGGATACGTTTCTCTCCTTGATGCGGCTACGCGGGATTGAGTGTGCTTCGCCCACCAAATACGCCGAGGCGTATTATTGTCGAAAACTCAACTGCGCGTGAAAGTGAAATGGTGCGACGACAGGCGTGTTGGCTAGTAAATGGGAATTTGGAAGCTGATTTAGAAAGGTAAAACATAACTGAAGATAGCAATCATAGGATTGGGTTACGTTGGCCTCCCTCTATCGCTTCAATTCGCACGCTCCGGAGTGACCGTTTTGGGGTTGGATATAGATGTCGTTAAAGTTGATGCACTGAAAGCCGGACGTAGCTATATCAAACATATTCCGGCTGAGACGATTGTCGAAGCGGTGACTGCTAACAGATTTTCTGCCTCCACTGACCTTCGACGAGTTAAGGAAGTCGAGGCGGTGATCATCTGCGTCCCAACGCCCCTGAACAAGAACCGCGAGCCGGATATCTCGTTCATCACCGATACGGGAAGATCAATCGCCCCGTACCTTGCTAAAAGAACCCTCGTCGTATTGGAGTCTACCACTTATCCCGGCACGACAAGCGAGGAATTGCGGGAGGTGTTGGAAGCGGGCTCCGGCATGAACGCGGGGGTTGATTTTCATCTGGCGTTTTCGCCTGAACGGCAGGATCCGGGAAATGCACAAAGCAAAATGGAAAGCATCCCCAAAGTGATTGGCGGCTACACGCCGGCTTGTTTGGAGCGCGCCAAGGCCGTCTATGGGCAGGCCATTAGAACCCTTGTCCCGGTCTCTTCGTGCCGCACCGCCGAGGCTACAAAACTGCTGGAGAATATTTTTCGCAGTGTGAACATTGCGCTGGTTAATGAATTGAAGCTGGTTTATGGCGCGATGGGAATCGATGTTTGGGAAGTCATTGAGGCGGCCAAGACAAAGCCGTTTGGGTTCATGGCGTTCTACCCTGGTCCCGGGTTGGGCGGTCATTGCATTCCCATTGATCCTTTTTATCTCACTTGGAAGGCTCGCGAGTTCAACCAAAACACACGCTTCATCGAACTCGCTGGCGAAATCAACACGGCCATGCCCATGCACGTGATCAACCGGACGGCAGACGCTCTCAACGCACATCGCAAGTCCGTGAACGGAAGCCGTGTCTTGGTGCTCGGTTTGGCCTACAAGCCGAATGTGGACGACGATCGTGAATCGCCAAGTTACGTGTTGATGGATCTGCTTGGGGAACGCGGTGCGGATGTGTCGTATTACGATCCGTATGTGCCCGTCATTCGCCCGACACGCGAGCACGCGCACCGGACCGGAACTTGTTCAGTGAGTTGGAACTGTGAAACAGTAAGAAGCTTTGACGTGGTGATCATCGCCACGAACCATCTGATGGTTAATTATAGGGAGTTAGCCGATTGGTCGCACTGCATCGTGGACACGCGGAATGCGATGGCAGGTATAAAGACCAAACCGGGCCAGGTTTGGAAAGCCTGAGAATTTTCGGTGGGGCCGAAAAATAGTGGGGACACAAAGTAGACGATGGTGGCGGCTGTGATGGGTTGGAGAACGCTCTGTACGCCTTGCCGGGCGTGGAGACACGGTGGATTAACTTGTGATTTTGGAAGCTCGAAAGCAAATGTTCTGCGCCACAAAGAGCGCGTTTAACTGCGTTAAGGTCGCGGCGTGGTTCTCCTTTCTCGTCATTTGCCAGGTTAGCATGGGGCAAAGCGTGTTTGCGCCGCGCCAGGAATTTTCGATCGCGCCGCCGGCTTTGCAGCCGTATGAGACAAATGAGATGCAGGTATTCGCTCCGCCGGGCAGAACCGCACCCGGCGACCAGTTAAACCAACCATTTCGGTGGGGGCCGGCGACGCTGCGGCCTCATCTTCTCTACCGATTTATTTATGGTGACGGAATCCAGGCGAGCACCAACCAGTCGGTCAGCACGGCCATTCATGAGTTCGCGATGGGAGCCTTGTTGGAGTTGGGCAACCACTGGAGCATTGATTACACACCCACGTGGAAGATTTACTCCAATAATGAGTTCCGGGATACGGTTGATCAATACTTGAGTCTCGTTGGTGGGGCGGCTTACGAAGACTGGATTTTTGGGCTTTCTCAGAGTTATGCTTTGTCGAATGACCCACTCGTCGAAACTGGTAGCCAAACCAAAACGGAAACATTCGCAACCGCCCTGAGTGCGTCGTACGACTTGAACAGCAAAATGTCGCTGGATTTTGGGTTCAACCAAAACTTCGTCTATGCTGACGATTTTGAAAACTCCCGCGATTGGTCCACCATGGACTGGCTCAATTATCATTTTTGGGCGCGGCTGGATGCGGCCATTGGCGTTGGCTTTGGTTATACCGACGTGGAATCAGGATCGGATATGACTTATGAAAAACTGCAGGCCCGCGTCAATTGGCGGGCTACCGACAAGACGAGCCTTCAGGCGCATGGTGGTGTGGAAGACCGGCAATTCCTAAATAGTGGAGAAAGCGACGTCATCAATCCGATTTTCGGCGTTGGCGTTCAATATCAACCGTTTGAGATGACAAAGCTTTCCCTGAGTGCCGATCGCGTCGTGGCTCAATCTTACTTTGAAGACGAGATCACCGAAACGACCGGCTTTGGTGGAAATCTGAATCAGCGATTACTAAAAAAGCTATATTTGGACTTGGGTGGCGGTTACAGCCAGATCAAGTATGTTGCTTCGGATAACACTTCCACCGGCCGCACAGATGACTACTATTTCGTGAGCGTCCGGTTGAGTTACTTGTTCCTGAAGCGAGGGAGATTCGCAGTGCTTTACCAATACAGTGACGACTCCTCCACGGAAAAGGGGTTTTCCTACACGAGCAACCAAGTCGGGTTTGAACTCGGGTACCGGTATTAGCTAGGATCACCGCGCAGCCGCGCCATTGAAGTATAATCGTCGCTAGAACCAAACAAACCTTTCCGGCACGTACACAATGTCGGAAGGTTTCAAATAAAACGGTCGCGGATTCTTCCCCTCCATCACGTCTTTCAAGTTCAAGGTAAAATTCTTTACCTGTCCCCCCTCTTGACGGATTACTTTTACGGCCTTCAGATTTGCTTTGGTAAAATCAAAGCCGCCTGCTTCCATGACTGCCTCCAGGGCGGTCAGCGGACGGTTCGATGATATCTTTCCAGGTTTGATTACCGCTCCGGTGACAAAGACCGGGAACGAGGAAGACTCCACCGCAACGGTGACTTCCTTCAAAGTCAACTGGGACGCGTAAAGTTTAATCAACTCCTTCTCGAGTTCAGCGGGCGTCAATCCAGCAGCGTTCACTTCTCCCACCACTTGCAGGGTGATTTTTCCGTCCCGTCTGATCGTTGGAGTCGAGTTCAGGTTCGGCGCGCCGGGGAAAGAGATTTTCAAGACGTCGCCTTCCCTCAGGACGATCGCTTCAGGCGGAGTTGTGTTCTGCTCGACTAATTTGGCAGGCACTGGCTTGTGCGTTTGGCAGCCCATGACTGTCATCAACGCCAGCAAACCCGGTAAGAGCTTCGCCAGGCAGAGTGAGTGGACTAAACTCACTTTACGCTTCAGTGCATTCATGTAACCAACTCCCACCGTCGAATTCTTTGTCATCGTTTTCCTCCGCTTGGTTAATTATTTGGTCGGGTCTGGAAGTGTTTGGAACTCTTTGTCATTCCGATTGAACATGTCGGAGGCTACCACAGACCGGCCAGCCGAGTCAAAGAAGTTTTCAGCTGTCAGTTTGCGGGCAAAACCAGCCAGGGAGTTGCGGGTGAGAATCGGCCACTTT
>CAZYYS010000219.1:0-10219 GCA_964651015.1 uncultured Verrucomicrobiota bacterium | reverse complement strand
GGAGAGATCTGGGCTTTTTTGCAGTTGGGCTACTGGAGCGTGATGGGAACGGAACTCGCGGCGCCAATCATCAACGACACCAGCCGGGAGATGAATTTCACCAATGAGTTGGGATACGGAGGTTCAGTTCGTTTCTCCAAGTGCACAATTGGTCTCTGGATTCTGGAAGAGTGCCGTCGCTTTTGGGGGGAAAAGAACCGCGAACTGGAGATCGATTTGCTCACGCACCTCGCGGCTTCCTCGGAGCCGTTTGAGTCGTTGATCAATCCCGCCGATCCTCGTTTCCTGGAGCCGGGCGACATGCCGCTGAAGATTCAGGCTTTCTGCAAAGAGACCAATCAACCTGTGCCCCGAAAACCTGGCCCGATCACCCGGTGTGTGCTCGAAAGCCTCGCTTTGCAGCATCGGAAGACGCTGCGTGAAATCGAAGCGCTCACTGGTCGCGAGATGACGCGGCTCTACTTGCTGGACGGATCGGAAAACACTTTATTGAATCATTTCATCGCCAACGCGCTACGGATTCCTGTTATCATTGCTCCTCCCGAAGCCACTTCGATTGGCAACGTGATCGTGCAAGCGCTCGCCTTGGGCCACGTCCGATCACTGGATGAAGCGCGGGAAATAGTCCGTAATTCCTTCAAAGTGGAAACCATCAAGCCACATGCCTTGGCTTGGGATGCGGCTTACGACCGGCTCGCGGAACTCTGCCCGTCCTGATCAAACAAATTGATTGTCGTACAGTCGGCTTATTCTGCTGTTGAGATACTGCTGCGGTGTTTCAGTCTCTACGTGCGGACTTCGGTAGCTCCCCGTATCACTATCCCGCCAGCATCGTGGCGAGCCGCGAAGACTCGCAGTGTTGGAGTTCAAGCTTTAGCTTGTTCCGCCGCATCTCCGGCCCGGCAGACAAGCTAAAGCTTGAACTCCAACTTTGGTTGCGGCTTCGCCGCCCTGTGATTTAGCAGTTTGTCTCAGAATGTTTTCCGGTGGCAGAAAGATGCTGCTAGTGTTGAAGCATCCGGTCGGCTACAGTTCCACCAACAGCAAGCAATCCGATTCCGTGAAGAAAACATCAACATGCAGCAGGCTTCATCCAAAGCTAAGCTGGTTTCTTTTGGTTGTCATGGTCGCCGTTTTGATGGGATCACATTCGTCTCAGGCAGCCGAAACAAACGCGCTGCCCTCAGTTCGAGTTGCCGGGATTGTGCTCAAATGGATTCGCGCTGACAAAGAGGCAAATTATCGACGAGTCGAACCGATGATTCGCGAAGCAGCAGGGCAGGGCGCCAAAATCGTCTGCACAACCGAGTGTTTTCTTGATGGTTACGCGATCAAAGATAAGAGCATTCCTTTGGAGCAATACAGGGCATTGGGCGAGCCCATTCCTGTAGGGAATTACTATCAGCGACTGGCGGGCCTGGCGAAAGAACTCAAGGTTCATTTGATCGCTGGCATGATGGAGACGGACGCTGAAGCGCGCTTCAACACTTCGGTACTGATCGGGCCGGACGGTGAGCTTATCGGCAAATACCGCAAGCAAAAACTTCAACACGAAGCCGTTCGCAACACGGCGGGCAACAGTTCGTCGGTATTTGAAACACCTTATGGCCGGATCGGCATCATGATCTGTGCGGATCGCACGGACCCGGTGATCGTCAGTCGCTTCTGTGCGAAAGGCGCGGATTTTCTCATTTGCCCATCCGGCGGCATGTTTGGGCCGAAGAGCAACGATCCAATCGTTCAGGCGCGATCGCGCGAAAACAAAATCCACATCGTGTTTGTCCATCCGGCGGAATTCCTGGTGACATCACCAGAGGGGGAAAATCTGGCCAACACAGTTCTCGGAAACCGACTGGAGATTACTTCGGATCAAGTAGGAGGCGATAAGGATCAGAACCGTGTTTTCTATTTCGACTTGCCTCTCCAGCGGAAGTAGTGTCGCTGCTGCGTCCAGGCAGTGCTGCTTTTCGTCAGTCTCTGTTCAATTTGACTGAATACTGGAACGAAAGCCAGGCATCAAAGAATACTACCACTTTTGATTTTCTATGGTAAACCATTCAGCCATGAAATCACGGTTGGCGAACAAACGGGTCATCATCACCGGCGCCTCGAGCGGATTCGGCGCAGCAACAGCCCGTGCTTTCGGTGCCGCAGGAGCATGCCTTTTGCTCGGGGCGCGGCGGATCGATCGGCTTGAAAAGATCGCCGAGGAATCTCACAAAAAGGGGTCGCCAGCGGCGTTTTTCCACGCGCTGGATGTCTCAAAAACCGACAGCGTGAAGTCGTTTGTGAAGTGGGTGCGAACTCATACTGATCGCGTCGATGTGCTCGTCAATAATGCCGGTGGTGCGCACGGGTTGGATACAATCGCCGAAGGAAAAGATGAGGATTGGGAGACGATGTTGCAGACCAACGTGCTTGGCGTGTTGCGAATGACACGCGAGGTTCTGCCCCTGATGAGGGACAATCCCGGCGCCAGCATCATCAACATCGGTTCGTATGCCGGTCGGGTGGCCTACGAAGGCGGCTCGGCTTATTGCGGTGCCAAAGCCGCCGAACTGCAAATCACACGCGCGCTACGGCTCGAGCTTTGCGGCAGCGGGATTCGTGTCGGCAGCATTGATCCGGGCCTGGCGGAAACGGAGTTCTCGGTCGTGCGGTTCAAAGGCGATACCGCTCGCGCGAAAAAGGTTTACGAAGGCGCCAACCCGCTTAAACCGGAAGACGTCGCTGAGGCAATCGTGTGGGCAGCAAGCCGTCCACCTCATGTTTGCATCGATGAGATGTTGATCAAAGCCACTGACCAGGCGGGCATGCACAAGGTCTATCGGCGCCCTGTGCCGGGACAAAAATAATTGGCGCGCCGACTGAATCGACGAATACCAACGCTCGTTCACGTCAAATTCAAATGCGCGAGAACCTCCGGCGGTGGCCCCTTGAAAGCTTGTAACGGAACGTTGCCGACATACTGAATATCCTTCATCCCTTCCTTGGTGGTGTAGAAACCGCCCGCCGTCAGGTTTCGGAACTTGGTAAAGAATTGAGCTGCTGATTTGAGTTCAGGTTTTGCCTTGGGCACGTGGCAAATGTCGTCGCAAATCTTTTGTTTCTCAGTTTCGGCAAGATCGGCAAATTCCTTGCTAAACCGCCTTTTTGATTCATTGTTTAACCACACGAGTCCTTCAAGAATCTGGTTTCGGTCGGCTTGTTGTTCGGGGTAGGGAGCGCTGACCCATTCATCAAGGAAGTCCGGCACGCCGACGGCGCTGGCGCTGGGCGATTTGTCGTCTTGGGGAATAATCACCTCGCACAGCGCGGTCGCGGTGCGCAATTGCTCCTGCGTGAACGTTCGCGGCCAGGGGACTACCGGGTGGAGCAGATCGGGGTCAGTGCCGATGCCGGGTACCGCCGGCGTGGCGCCGAGGCTGGCATAGTTGAGAGCGGATACGGTGGCGGTGGCAGCCATCATCCATTTGATCGCCTCACGTCGATCCATCCTCATCGGCTCGTCCTCATTCATATCAAATATTTCCCTTCCGCATTTCCTCGAGCAAATAATCCGATGTACGCCAGGCCAATGCCATGATGGTGAGTGTTGGATTCTTGTCCGCATTGGAAACAAACGGGCCGCCGTCGGTCACGAACAGATTCTTCACATCCCACGCCTGACAATATTGATTGAGCACGGAGTTTTCCTTTTTGAACCCGATGCACGTGGTGCCAACTTCGTGAATGATAGTCCCGGCAGGCTCGATGGCCTTGGCGCCGTCCAACTGCGGTCCACCGATGACCTTGCCGCCCATCGCTTCAATGATTTCCGCGAACGTCTTCTGCATGTGAGCCGCCTGCTTGGTTTCGTGTTCGGACCATTTCCAAAAGAAACGCAGCACCGGGATTCCCCATTTGTCCTTCTTGTTCGGATCTATCTCACAGTAACAATCGTCATTGGGAATCATTTCGCCGCGACCATTATAACCCATGAATGAACCGTAAGAGCGGCGCGCATCCTCTTTGAACTTTTTCCCGTAACTGCCGCCCGTGAACCTTTCCAGTCCGTTGAAGGTATCCATGCCGGGCATCTGCCGCCCACCACCAAATTCTATGTGATAGCCGCGAGCGAAGCCGAGTTTCCCGGCCTTCTGTTCCTTGTAAAGCCACCAAGGGATGTACCGATGCAGGCCATCCGCACCGTCCTGGTTGTGCGGCGGCATGTTTTCCATGATCGGAATCTGCCCGGTCAGGTGGCTGCCAACCGTGTCCATCAGATAACGACCAATCTTCCCGCTGCTATTTGCCAGGCCATTCGGAAAAAGCGTGCTTTTGGAGTTCAACAAAATGCGAGCGGAATCACAATTGCCGGCAGCGAGCACAACGACTCTTCCGTTCACCGCCGTGTCTTTGCCCGTTTTCTTGTCGATGAAACTGACGCCTGTTGCCTTGCCAGTCTTGTCAATCGTGACCTCGCGCACCATCGCATCGGTAAGGATGTCCAGGTTGCCTGTGGCAAGGGCGGGCGGCAGATGCACCGTGGTCGATTGATAATTCGCCTTCGTCGAACAACCCCGGCGACAGGGTGTCGCCCAAAAGCAGGCCAGGCGTTTCTTCATTTCCTCGGCGAGAATGGATTGCGCCTTGGCATTGTTGGGATGCAACTTTGCCGGGATGTTCCGGTAATCCAGTGTTCGCGTAAGCACAGCGCGACGGACGGGAATGACGGGGATGCCCAGTTGTTTACAAAACTTTTGTGTCAACAACTCGGTGGCGCGCGCTTTTGGTGGCGGCAACAAAACACCGGGCGACGAATCCGGCGTGTTCTCCAGTCCATCGTTCGAGCCATAAACGCCGATCAACGATTCGACCTTGTCGTAATACGGTGCGAGGTCTTCGTATCTGATGGGCCAATCCAAGCCCAGGCCGTCGCGGCTGTAGGGTTTGAAATCGTAAGGCCCCATCCGCAATGAAACGCGGCCCCAATGGTTCGTCCGTCCGCCCAACATGCGGGCGCGCCACCAGGTGAAATTCTTGTCCTTCTCACCACCTTCATACCACTTGCCATCATCGGGAACGCGCTTCGTCATGTACGGCTCACCGGGCGCGCGCCAGCCCCCATCGACCGTGGCATCATAAAATCCGTATGGTTTGTCCGGTGTGGCTTTTCCGCGCAGCGGCGCGTCTTTGGGCAGGTTGAACATCGGCGTTTCCTTGATCGGATCGTAGTCCCGCCCTGCTTCGACGATCAGGACTTTGGCGCCGGCCATGGCCAGCACGTAAGCCGTCTGACCGCCACCCGCGCCCGAGCCGACGACAATGACATCGTAACTTGGCTGAGTTTTGCTGCTGGTGATGACGGGCATGGCGTGGAAAATATCGGGAAACAATTCCGGGTCAATCCCTACTTCTCATTTCTGGGAGATGCTCTGCGGTCGCGCTCATTCTCCTTTCAGATAACTGATCAGGTCCGCCACGTCCTGCCGGCTCAGGTTTTTTTCCATTTCCTGCGGCATGAGCGAGAGCGCGGCGGATGAAAAGCTGGCGATGTTGTTTCGTTGAATCGTTTCTTCCACGCCCAGCGCCTGACGCAACGTCACGGCACTGGCGGATTCGGACGCAATCAAACCGGAGATCGTCCGGCCATCCTTGGTTTCGACCGTGTAGCTGGCGAAGCCGGGCAGGATTTCGTATTCGGGGATGAGGATGTGCAACAGCACCGCCTCCTTCGGTTGATTCCGGATGCCAATCAGGTCCGGCCCAACGGGCACGCCTTCCTGATCAAGCCGATGGCAGGATGAGCAATGTTGCTTGAACACAGCGCGGCCATTCAGCGGGTCGGATTTGAGCGCGAGAACGGATTTGTAGTCTTCATAGACTTTCATGCGGTCGCCGCTCTGGAGGTTTTTGAAAAGTTCGGTCGCCCGTTGTCGGATGGTTTCTTCGCTTTGCTTGGTCAACTGGTTGCGTCGCGCGGAATCGATGGCGCCAAGTGGAACGGCCTTGGTTTCCAGCGCCGAGAGCAGGGCAGGGTAGAACTGGGGTTTGGCCATGAGTGCCGAGAGAACGGCTTCGCGCACGGCGGGCGTGTAACTGTTCCAGCGCTCGCGTTCGAGCAATGATGAGGCGAGGGCGGGGTCGTTCATCTGTCCGAGCGAGCGGACGGCGGCGATTTGCAATTCGTTCGCGCTGGGGAGGCCGACGAGTTCCAATAACAGCGGGCCCGCAATCGAGTAATCCGCCTGTCCCAGCAAGCCGACGGCAGCCAATCGCATTTGAAGCGGTTGTTGCAGGTCGGCAGCAACTTTCAGCGACCGTTCAGCCAGGTTCACGACATAGCGGCGGGCGGATTCCGTCACTGGGGAATTCGTAGCCAGCAGACTCGCCAGCGCGGAGCGGTCCGCGCTACCGAAACCACGACTGCGCAGTCCTTGGGCAATGCCGGAAGCAAAGGTCAACTGGTCTGAGAACGGCAAGGTCTTAGCGGCGGCGGCGATTTCATTCAATTGCGCGATCAGATTTTCCGGTGGCTGGCCAACGCCCAACATGCGTCCGAGTTCTCCCCAAAGGGCGGACATTCCCTCGCTGTTCGATGAGAATGGTCGCAACGCATGCAGGAATTCTGTGGGGCGCTGTCCGACCGAACTGAGCACAGCGGCGCGTGCCCAACGATCATCGGCATCGCGGACGGCGATATTAGCGAGGGCCGGGAGGATGCGTTTGTCATCCAGTTCGCCAAGGGTCAAAGCACATTGAAACCGCACGCGAGCGTCAGGATCATCCGCCAGGGTGGTCAGGGGCGAAGTCCAATCACGAGATTTTTTGAGCCGCGCTTCCGCCAGTTGAATGGCATTCTCCCGCACGCCCGGACTTGAATCGACGAGGGCGTGCAGGATTTGGTCATCAGCCAACGCACCCAAGGCATCAAGTGTTCGCAGCGCATGGAGTCGGGCGACTGCGGTTCGTGAGTACTCGGCCATCTGCTTCAAATAGGGAATCGCGGATTTCTCCCGTCGTTCGATGAGCAATCGTTGCGCGGTCTCACGCCACCAGGCATTTGGATTGTGCAGTTCGGCGCAAAGTGCTTTCGGTGACGCTTTGGTGAGGTCTATTTTCGTGGCTCTCGCGTTCATTGTATCTGCCGCCACGCGATAGATTCGTCCCATGCCTTTGCCGCTGTCGAAATCGGTGTGCTTGCGGACGTCACCCGGAAGATACTGTGGATGCTCGATGGTCTTGCGGTACATGTCGCAGATGTAAAGCGCGCCGTCCGGAGCGTTGGCGAGGAAGACGGGGCGAAACCAATTGTCGGTTGACGCAAGAAACTCGATACCTTCACGCCCACGCCGGGCTTTGAAGGTGGCACCCGCGGGGAGCAGCCGATCATAATGAACGAGATTACCGGCCGGGTCACACGCGAAAATTACACCGCGATATTCCTCCGGCAGCGCGATGCCGCGATAGACGGTGACACCGCACGCCGCAGTGAACGTCCCCGCGTGAGAATCGGCGGTGGTGAAGTTTCGACTGATGGGATAAATCCTCGCGGCGGCGCCGTGACCCTTCAAAGGTTCGGGCAACATGTTTTCGGGCAGGTTCTGCATCGTGTCGCCAAATCCCAGATGCGGATTGCGTTTCAAATAGCGCGACGGCAGCACGACCTGTTGCGCCTGCACGCGATTCATGCAAATGAACCGATGACCAAAGTCATCGAAGCTCAACCCGAACTGCGCCTTGCCGTCCGCCGCTTCATAATCCGTCAGGTCCGGTCGAAAACGAAAATCAGTGGGCATTTCAATGGGGGGGCGATTGGTGTGATCGGGCGAAGTAACTTTTCCGCCGACCAGGCCGCTGGTTACATAAACCCAGTTGTCGATGCCCAGCGTCGGATGGCTGACGCGAAGCTGCGTAGTGCTGCCGGTACTGAAGCCGGTGAACACAACCTTGCGAACATCGGCGCGCCCATCGCCGTTGGTGTCTTTGAGATAAAAAATATCCGGCGCGCACGTGACGAAAACACCGCCTTTCCAGGGCATCACGCCATTCGGGAAAGTCAGGTTGTCGGCAAAGACCGTTCGCTTGTCGTAGCGACCATCTCCATTGGTGTCCTCCAGCATGGCCACGATTCCGGCGGGCGGTTTGCCTTCGCCCGGGCCGGTTGGATAACCACGATTCTCCACGACAAACATCCGTCCGCGTTCATCGAACGCGATCGCGACCGGATCAACCACGATCGGTTCGGCGGCTACCAGATCCACGCGCAATCCTGGTTCCAGCCGGAAGGAAGCCAGAGCTTGGTCCGGGGTCAGTGGGCCGTTGGAACTTGGAATCGCCGATGGCGGAGTGTCCGTTGCGTTTAGTTTGGCGGTCATGAAAAGCGCCAGGGAGATAATGCAAAGCTTGTTCATGCTGCGTGCCTGGGATTAGACCGAATCCACTCACCCCCGGCAATGGAAATGACGGAGATGACTCCTTTACCCAAACACGTTTCTGCGTTGCTAAATCAGGATAAGGCCACGATGATTTGCGTGTCGGCGACTCCATGGGGACCGAGAAGCGGCTAGGTTGTAGTGTTTAACACCATCTTACTGCGAGCAGTAGAAAAACGATTAACTCGTGTAAATGCGCGGTAAATGCGCAACCGATCCTTTCACAAATACATTGAAGACCTGATGAATGGGGCACTTCACAATCACTTTGAGTGTCGAGGCCGCTTGCGTTTTTACGCTGTGGGTATGTTTGTGATGGTGTTCATGCTTGGTGGGAGCATTAGCTGCCGTACGGCGCCGAGAGTCGGCCATAAGCTGCCCGGGCTTTGGCGCATTAACTCAGGGCAAGCCTTTGAGGTCGATTACCTGTTCACGTTGCTATTGAAACCAAACGGTGAGGGTGCATGGTTGAGAGGATGGAGGGCAGCATTTCCGGATGTTGTAACATACAAGTTGAGCGGCAAACGCTTGATTATAAAGCCGAAGTTTCGAGATGGTCGCGCTTTGGATTTGTACTACGACGCGGATCGGGACGTCCTGAGGTCGGTCGATGGGGCTCAGACTTTCGCACGGTGTTCTGACGCCTGGTCGTTGTCAGTGTTAACTACCATCGCTGACGCGAAGGATGAGTTTGATGAGATGCTGCGTTGGAAAAACCTGATAGAAAAGAGACTGGACTCTGATGGTGTAGCGCATTGACAGAAACGGGCCGGTCCAGAATGTGGAGGCAAGTCTGCCTTCACTAACTTGCGAGCCATTTTTCGCGATCGCATTTTGCGGCTTATCGCGGGCGCAGTTCGACTCAATACGGCTAGAGCTAGCTTCTAATTCGAATCGTTTGAGTGCTTTTCAGCCGCGCGCTTCTTTGCCAATTCGATTTGCTCCACCTTCAAAGGAATCGACGCCAGTCTGGAATACAACAACGCCGCTTCCTTCAATTTGTTGGCGCGAAAGAGTGCGTTCGCCTGTTGCATCAGATCGGGAGCAGTTGCAACCCAGCTAAAACCGCGGGCGGCTTTGCGCGCTTGCTCAACTTCCGGTTCATTGAGCCGGGTGCCGGTGGTGCCGGAGGCCATAAGGTTCGTGGTGTTCTGCCGATGGGGGAGACCGAACGCGTGGCCCAGTTCGTGTGAGGTGACGCGGGGCAACGGTTCGTCGATGCCGCCCTCTACATTTCGCAGCGACGCGGTGTCTTTCACAAAAATGGCCTCAGTCAAATAGATGCCGTTCACCGACATTTCTTTCAGGTAGTAAATGTGAAACACATTCGTCGCCTTGGACACTTCCGGCCGCAAGAAAAGCAGCACGAGCCGGTCGGCTGGCCCGCCAAGTTGCGCGTCGAGTTCCTGATGGGCGGCTTCTTCCCGCACCAGTGATTCGAGATAAAAATGCAGGCCGGCCTGCGACCAGACCTGATTCACCTTTTTCAGAATGCGAGTGATGTCCTTTTCCGTGAGGGTAGTTTGAATCGCGGGAAAATCTTTCGCCGACAACAAATGAACGCGGACGGGCGACAACAGAAAATCGTCGAACGAAAACCTGTTGGTTAAAGTTTGTCCGGGTGCGGTGGAAATAAAAACCCAGCCGCTGGTGAGTAGCAGGACCAATCCCAACGAGAATCGAGGTCGAGGCATTGGCTTATTTCTTTGATTTCCCGGATTCGTCGAAGATGCCAATACGCCCACATCGCTCCCCATGAACCGTCGCTGCTCAGGGCGCCATGGGCTGAAGAACGAGATTGT
>CAZYYS010000218.1:0-10239 GCA_964651015.1 uncultured Verrucomicrobiota bacterium | reverse complement strand
TCCGTGGCAAGCACCACAAGTTGACTGGTCCGGGTATCGCCGATCACTTTGCTGCGCTTGTCCGTGAGATTTGCACGCACCACCGACTCGATGTTCGTAGGACTGGCGAACGCTAGTTGGATGATTTTTGTGGTGAGCGGATCCGGTGCGGCGGGGTCTTTGACACTGATGCGGGCGATTTGTGTTTTGGGGTCGTCGATAATGACCAGATTGTAGTTGTTCAACAAAGCAATGAGCGCCTGCTGTGCCGTCAGTTTTTCCCAGCGGATAGAGATGAGCGGTTGCGGGACAATCTTGCCATCCGGTCCGGGGTTCCCATAGGAGACTTTCGGATCCATGATGTAGTTGAGATTGGCCTGACGAGCCAGGTTCTTAATAGCGTCGATCAAACCGACGTCATCCATCACGATAAGCGGGATGACTTCGCCAGCATCGTGTGGGGCCGGGCTGCTCGCCACAGCTTCGGTCTTTGGCGTCTCGTTCACAGCAGCTTGATCAGCCTTGGCTGCATCATTCGCGGCGAGTTGTTGTTCAACCTTTGGTGATTCGTTCGCGACGGGCTGCTCGGCTGCGGGCGCATTGGTAGCGGCCACCTGGTCAGCCTTGGGCGGCGCATCGCTCGCAGCAGCTTGATCGGTTGCCGGTGCGTCGTTTGCGACGACCTGATCGGCCTTCGGAATGTCATTGCCGACAGTCTGGTTATCTTGGGTCAAGCCGACTGTACTTCCGGCCAGAAGCCAAGCGAGACTCAGGATGGTGAGTTTTGATTTCATTTGCTTTTCGTTATGGTTCACTGCTTTTAGTTTTAGTTTTTGTTCACTGTTAATTGCCAGACATACGGCTTCTGCTCGAAAATTTGAGCAGCAAGGATGCCAGTGCGTGAAAAACGTCCTGAGGACGAGAGTGTTGAAATAAAATGCCCGCTTTCACTCTTGAATTGTCCATCAAGATGACATCCTCGACGCTACTGCCTCAATTCGCGAAATCACTCCACTCTGCAACGTCCAGGAAGCAACAACGCCGGCCAAAACTCTGGTGAGAGCAAGCAGTCTTCAGAGAGTTTGGTGTCATTGAATGGCTGCCGGTTCGAATCGCGCGAGAGCAAGTGCGAACCAGTGAAAGTTCGTTGCTCTCGCAGCGGCGTGAGGAATGTATTCACGTACGCAGAGGTGTTTGGCCGAAGTAATGACACGATCGCGCTGACTTCGAGTTAACGAGGCGCATCGCGCTTGAGACAGTGCGGAACTTGTGTGCGAAGTGAAACACTGGGCGGACTTTACGAGCACTGCCACTCAGTATTGACTGCACCCTCGGAACCTGCGGCTCGGTAGACGTTGCGGACCGTGGTTCAGGATCGCAAATTCAACCTCCGGCTACTCTATGCGCCGCTTCGTAACTGCAATTCTTTGCGACCGGCTTGGTTCGGCAATTCGACCACCACGGAGTCTGCGCGGATTTCCACGCAGCGAATTTTGATCTTGCCGCCAGGGGTGGTGACTTCCCGTTCTTCACCGACCTCAAATGTTTGATTGTTGATGATTGCCAGCCGCCGGTTGACGGCACCCGAAAAACCCTTCAGTTGCAAAAGTTGGGACGCATCAGTTGATTTTGGAGTGGCCGCTTTGACCACGGGCACGAGAACTCGATTCGGAAAAAATGGGTCCTTTCCCGCCCGCTCATCGAATTCAGCTTTGGGAAGCGCTTCTTTGGCATCTGGAGCGGCGTTGGTTTCCACCGTGGGTGCCGTTGTCTTTTGGGGTGCGCCGAGTGAGTTAGCCGTGGCCACAAGGAGGGAAATGAGGCACGCAGACCAAAGAATATTCAAGCTGTTGGCAGAGCGATCTGATTTCATTGATTCTTCCTTTATTATGATCCGGTGGGTTTAACCAATGCGACGACTTCCATCTTGAACGCCAGCTTTTCCATTTCACCCGGGATTGAAGACGGATTCGGTTCCAACTCCAAGTTTTGTAATCGGACATAGGTAAATCGGTTTTCAAAATCAGCCAGGAACTTTCCGACGTCTTGGTAAAAACCGTTCCCGCGCAAAGTGTAGGTTGCCTGTTTGTATGGAAAATCAGGCAACATGAGAACGTCGCCGGTCGTCTCCCGGCTGATCTGGGGAATTTCCACTTTGTGGTTAAGTTGAAATTCACGGAGCTTAAGCACGAACCAAGAGAACATGTCGCCGGAGGCCATGCCTTCCTCAATCGCACCGAGTTTCTGGCTGGCAACTTTGAGGTCCGCTTCAATTCTGTCAGCCGATCTGACGGCTTGTTGCACTTTGTTGAGCCGCTCTTCGGCCGCGGCAAGGTTCTTGGACGCTTTGCCGAGGTGCACTTTTTGGAGGTTGATGATGCCATACCAGAACCCGGCAATCACCACCAAGGTGACCAAGACAACGAGAACAAGCTGCTGTTTTTTTTCTTTGGAAAGTTTTTTCATTTCAACGAGTTGTTTCTGGATAACGGCCTTCGAGTGAAAACAGCACGTGGAGCTTTCCCGACTCGGGGGCGACCTGAGGCGGAGAGAGACTGGTCAACTTGATTTCATTAGTCTTACCCAACGTGTTCTGGAAATAGGTAGCACCGACGAGTGCATCTTTGAACTTGCTGACTTGTTCACCCGGCCGTGGACTAAAGTCCTTTGCCTCGAGTACCAAAGTGGTCTTCTCGGTGGCCGTGGCAGGTTTGCCGGGGATAACCCGGGAATCGTTAGTCTTGGGTTTGACTTCCGGAGTGAGAAGGAATTCCTGCGCCAACTTGAGCCGGACGAGCTGCACATCATCGACGGTGGTGGTTTGAAGCGCGTTTAACAGATTCGCCAGGAGGAAGCGATTGGTGGCCAACTGCCGCAGCGCAGTTGTCTTGTGCTCTACTTCGACCAGTTTCTTTTGGTTGTTGATGACTTGTTCGTATTCATTTTCCTGCGACTTCGATTTGGCTTCCAGTCCCTTCAATCGACTGTTGTCTCTTATGATTCTGGCTTGGAGGGAAATGCTCCAGATCAGCACCAAGGCGACCAGGAACCCCGCCACCCAGATGGCGCGCTTGACCGGGTCGCGTCGGCGCAACTCTTCCAAGGCCTGTGCTTCAGCGAGCAAATTGATGCGAATGGGCATAAGCTGGATTAAAAGGAGGCAACCGCGGTGCCTAAAGCCACCGCTAATTGAGGGGCCACTTGTTCAATTTCGGCTGTCTGTTGTGGTGGCAGTGAGATGTTCAAGAAACTGGCCGGGTTCCAATTCTTGCAAGCCACCATCAATTCAGTTTGCAGCGACTGTACGATATAATCCGAGCGTGCCGAACCGCCAGAGATGAATACTTGGCTCACCGTCTTGTCCTGTTGGTGTTCAAAAAAGTCGATCGAAGCCCGCAATTCACGGCCCAGCGGCATCAGCAAAGCCTCCAAATTGGACTGTACCTCGGTGGGCATGCCTACTTTTATGCCTTCGGCTTCGGCGTAACTGATGTTAAGCGATTCCGCCAAACCGTTGGTGAGCTTGTCTCCGCCAATACCAACGACGCGACTAAGAATCAGGTTGCCCTCTTGCAACAGACAGATCGTAGTGTTCTTGAACCCGATTTCTACAAGCGCCACCGCTTCTCTGGAAAAAACTTCCGGCATTGCCAGCTCAAACGCATTCACCGGACCAATCAACCCCGGAACGATCTGGTCCGCCACCAAATTGGCGTTCTTGACCGCCGTTTGCATGTCTTCGATGAACTGGCTTTTTGCCCCGCCGACCAGCACTTTCACCTTCGTCATGGCTGGCGCAGCTTTGGCGGCATCCTGGGATTTTGCCGCAGTTTGCGACGGGAGGATGAAGCATTCGAACACGTGACCGGGTAATTCCTGCTGCAAATAATTCTTCGAATTATTCTTCAGAATCTGCCGCATATCGCCCACCGGAATTTGAGGCATTTCCGCGTGACGCACCATGCAATCATGGACCCCAATAGCGGCAGTCACCAGTTTGGTGTCCGCCTCCAAGGCTTGGGTAACGCCCTTCAAGTGCTCGGTCAGTAATTCGACCGAAAGGTTCTTGTCATAGATCGGAGCGTCCAGCAGGGCGTAACGCAGCAGTGTGAATCCGTTACCGTTACGCTGAACATGAACCGCTTTGGTCGTGCGGCCGCCCAGGTCAATCGCTACGATCTGATCCCGGTTTTTCGCGCGGTTGTTAAAAAATGGCAACGCCATGTCGAGTTCCTTTACAATTAGTCCAATCTTTAATGGCGAGTAGCCAAACCACAAATCACTCGCCGTTTCCTAGCCGAGCATTTTGAGCGGAAAGATTGTTCGTTCCCGCTCACAACGCACTTATCAGCAGGTTGCTTTCCACATTTCCCAAAAACCTGGCTGATCTCTTCTACCTGCCTTAAGCCACACTTTTGCACGAATCCGAGATTAGCGGCAGGTGTGCCATTTACTCCTCTAACGGAAACCGTCGAGAGCAACGGCTGCCTTGACCAAGGCCCAGGTCCGCAACTACCGCAATCGCAGGGCACATCAAGATTTTTGTCACGACCGAACCAAAACTTGGACAGATGCACATTTGTGACTATGTTTGGCCTAATGACGACAACCGAAACCGTATCGCCGCAATCATCAATGAGTGTCCTGCTTGAAGCATTTCCCGGCGCGCAGCGCGCGTTGTTTCGGCGGTACCACATTGGCGGTTGTGCCAATTGCGGTTTCCAGCCGACGGAAACGTTGGAACAGGTCTGCCGGCGGAATAACAATCTGAACGCGGACGAAGTCTTGGAACATATCAAGACGAGCCACGAGCAAGACGCGAAGGTTCTAATTGAGCCGAAAGAACTGGCAGAATTGATCCAACGGGATAAATCGCTGAAGCTCCTGGATATTCGTTCGCGCGAGGAGTTTGAGGCCACGCGTATCGAAGGCTCGGTTCTGATGTCCCAGCCGGTGACACAAGCGATCCTGAGTGAGGGGACGAACGCCCGGCTACTGGTGATCGTCGATCACCAAGGCAAGCAAGGCCTGGACGCGGCGGCATACTTCATGGGACATGGCTTGCAGAACGTGCGTTGCTTGCGCGGCGGCATCGACGCGTGGGCACAGGAGGTGGACAGAACGGTACGGCGGTATAAACTTGGTTGACCCGTGGCGCCATGTTGACAACGCTCATTCTGAAAGTTGTATGAGAATGAAGAGGAAAACAGTTCAGAGCTTCGTTACGTCGTAGAAGACATCTATGAATGACGATTCACGAAAACGAGTTGCCAGTGAGATGCACAATCCGCTGAACATGGGTGAACTGCCTGATGCTGACTCAATTGGCACGGTTGGCAATTCCGAGTGTGGCGAGCTGTTGCGAATGTGGATCAAGTATAAACAGGAGAATGGCAAAAAGGTCATTGACCGCGCGACGTTTCAATCATTCGGCTGCGAGACGGCAATCGCCGTGGCGAGCCTTGCAACGGATTTGATTCGCGGCAAAACAGCGGAGGAGGCATTATCGCTCAAGACCGAGGAACTGGCTGGTGAACTCGGTCCGCTCCCTCCTATGAAAATTCATTGCGCTCAACTCGTTGAAGGGGCGCTTCGTTCCGCGCTCGGATCGGACGCCGGATCCGTGAAACCCTCAGCGGCAACGCATTCACCTCCGCTCGCTACATCAAACCTGCTCGATAACTTTACCAGGCCCAAGGCCAGTGGTGTGCGCGTAATAATGTTGGACGAGAACAGAGCGGAGTAAACAACCAAAGCAAAAAACGGTAACGTCCTGCGAGCGGAGTTCCAGTGTTACCGCCAGCGGCAGGGTTCTCGGCCTGTGCCATTCAAGCCAAGTTAATCGTTGACCGGTCTGACCATTAAGTTAAGTTTTAGAAGTCACCGTTAAAATTCAACAAAGGCTTTTATGAAAGATAATAAAACCAATTCATCTGCCGGCCCTGATTCGCGCCGGGAATTCATCAAGAAAACAGCCACGGCTGCGGCGTTTGTGGCCACGGCGAATGTCTTCAAAACGCCGGTTTATGGCCAAAGCCAGGCGCCTTCCGCAGGCCGCGTTATTGGTGCCAATGATCGCATTGCCGTCGCCTACATTGGTGTGGGGGGGCAGGGGCAGGCCCATGTCGATAGCATGAAGCGCAACGCGGCGGATAACAACATCCTTCAAGCTGCCGTGTGTGACGTGTCCAAAACGCGCAACGCCGAGGCCAAGAAAATGATCGGCAGCAGCGATGTCGCCGAATTCGGGGATTACCGGAAGTTGCTGGAACGAAAAGACATTGACGCTGTTTGCATCTCTACCGTCGATCACTGGCACGCGAGAACCGCTATCGACGCGATGAACGCTGGTAAGCACGTCTATGTGGAAAAACCGATGACCCGTTACCTCGGTGAAGCTTTCGAGGTTTACGACAACGTCAAGAAGACCGGAAGAATTCTGCAAGTCGGTTCGCAAGGTAGTTCAGACGCCAAATATCACAAGGCCGCCGAACTGATCCGAGCCGGCAAGATCGGCCCCCTTGTCATGTCGCAGGGTTCCTACATGCGGAATAATCCAAAGGGCGAATGGAACGCCTACGAGATTTTCCCGTGGGTAACACCGGAAGACATCAATTGGGACATGTGGCAGGGAAATGTTCATAAGAAGGTCCCGTTTAACGGTGATTATTTCCGCCGTTGGCGCAAATACTATCCGTACTGCGCCGGCTTGTTGGGCGATCTGATTCCGCACCGGTTGCATCCGCTGATTTTGGCGACCGGCAATCCCGAGTTCCCGGTGCGCGTCAATTGCATCGGTTGCGAGCACGGCTTTGTCCACGAACGGCCCGAGGGCACTCCGGAACGAGACGTACCGGAAAGCGTGCAAGTCCTCGCTGAATTTCCGAGTGGTCTCACGATGATCGTTGCCAGCAGTTCGGTGAATGAACAGGGTTTCCCGGACATCATTCGCGGGCACAAGGCGACTCTCTATTTCGGTGGCAATCGCGTGGAATTGAAACCAGAGCGGCCCTTTGCGGATGAGATCGATCCGGAATCATTTGATAACCTCACACCAGGCGAAGACATCGGTGAGCATGAGAAAAACTGGTTCAGTTGCATACGCTCGGGCAAACAGCCGAACGCGAACATCGACCTCGCCGTGCGCGTGCAAACAATCATCTCGCTGGCCGAAATGTCTGATCGTCTGGGAATCACCTGTCTGTTTGACGAAAAGACGCGCAAAATATCGACTGGCGATGGCCGGCCGCTCGATCCGTTCACCTATCATACGGTCGCGCCACTCACCTACGGTGCGATGCCGTTGTCCTAAGCAACCAAGGTATTAACGCGGGTTTCGGCGGTTTTACCTCCGCCGAAACCCTTTTCATTTCCCACTATGCAAACCGTTGCTCTTGCCTGCAACGCCATGGCGACGCGGTTTGAAATCGTGTTGCATGGCCACAATTCGGTGGCCTTGCGCGCTGCGGGCGAGGAAGCATTGGAGCAAATTGGGCGACTCGAGATGCAACTCAGTTTCTACCGCGCATCCAGCGAGTTGAGCCGTGTTAACGCCCGCGCCGCTCACTCTCCTGTGCACGTTGAACCCGGCTTATTCCGATTGTTGCAACAAGCAAAAAGTTTGCATCAGGAAACCGGCGGCGCATTCGACATAACCGTGGCGCCGCTCATGCGTTGCTGGGGCTTTGTGAATGGATCCGGCCAACTTCCCGATCCTGGAGAACTGGCAGAGGCTCGTGCCAATGTTGGAATGCACCTCGTCAACCTCGACCCAAACGAGTTCACCGTTCAGTTCGAGCGCGACGGTGTGATGCTTGATCTTGGTGCCATCGGCAAAGGTTACGCCATCGAACGAGCGGCTGAACTCTTACGCGAACTGGGCATAACCAGCGCGCTTTTGCACGGCGGCACCAGCACGGTCTATGCTTTGGGCCAACCGCCGGATGCGGAAAGTTGGACTGTGGCCGTGGAGGGTCCGGACCAAAAAAATGGCGTTCCACTGATCCAGACTGACAACACAGAGTTGAACAAAGGCGATCATCATCCTTGTTTGTTGGCCACCCTACCGTTGAAGGACGAAGCGCTGTCGGTGTCAGCGGTCTGGGGCAAATGTTTCCAGGTGGACGGCGAAACCCTAGGTCACGTTCTCGATCCTCGCACGGGTAGGCCTGTGCAGGCCGCCTTGCTCGCTGCCGTAGCGCTCCCTTCAGCCACCGAAACCGATGCGCTTTCGACGGCTTTGCTCACGCTTGGCGTGGACGGACACGCAAAGATTGCCGACTTGCGTCCGCGGATGCGCACGTTGTTGGTGACGCCGGCGGGCGAAGGAATTCACTTCGAGGCGCGTGGCGGCTTCGCGAACGAAGCCAGTGAGAAATTGTAGGTTGAAACTTCAACTCGCCGCGACTAATTTCACGACACAATGGCTCTGGCTGATCGTCATTACATGCGGGAAGAATATCACCCGCCGCGCGCCACGACGGTTTTGATTGTCGTGCTGATTGTCGCGTTCGTGTTACAAAGCCTGTTATTGTTTTACGGTGGTCTGAACGTGTCCCGCGAACTGGCACTGAGTCTCGGAGGCGTCAAATCCGGAAAGATCTGGCAGCTCCTCACGTTTCAATTCCTCCACGCGGTGCCGTGGCCGTGGCACGTGCTGTTCAATTGTCTGGGGCTTTACTTCTTCGGACGGTCGGTCGAGGAAACGCTCGGCACCAAAAAATTCCTCTGGCTCTACTTCCTTGCCGGCGTCGCGGGCGGCCTGTTGCAGATCCTGACAACCCTCGTATTACCGAATCACACCGACATCCCGGTCGTGGGCGCGTCCGCCGGCGTCTCGGGCTTGCTGGCAATTTACTGCACGCTCTTCCCGATGCGCGAGTTGACGGCGTTTATCTACTTTTTCCCGGTCAACATCCGCGCCCGTTACCTGTTGATATTCGCCGGCTTGCTTTCGCTGTTCGGCACGCTCGTGCCGTTCGACAACGTGGCTCACGCGGCGCATTTAGGCGGCATTGCGCTGGGGATTGCCTATGTCCGCTGGGGTGAAGCGTGGCTCACGCGGCTGTCGAACTGGCGACCGATGCAATCTCGCCACCGCAAACGCGAATTGGTCAGAGTTGCTTCCGTGCGCATGCCCCACTGGCAAAAGCTGAAAGTAGATGCAGGAGAATTGCCATCGGCGGAATTCATCAGCCGCGAAGTTGATCCGATCCTGGATAAAATCTCTGCGCACGGTATCCAGAGTTTGACCGAACGGGAGCGGCAGATTCTGGAAGCCGCGCGGGCCAAAATGGCGAAGCGCTAGGCCGGTCAGCGGACGCTCGGATCGAAGCGCCCATTCCACCACGCGTTGTTCACTGCGTCCGTACCGGCCTTCCCACCGTCCAGTTGTACCGGAGTCATCGCCACCGCATGGCCATCCACCATCAGAACATTGACCCTGCCCGCATTGCGGTCGGAGGGCGTCGCTCGATGGGCGTCCGAGCCGTCATTACCGCCTTCATAATAGGCGTTGCCTGAACCCGGCGAGGCGCTGCTTTTGCGGCTGCCCATCGAACCGAGTGTTTGCGAGCCCAGCGGCGGATCCAGGACATAAACGCCGGAACCGTCAGTGCCATAGGGTAGAGTGGGCGACCCTTTTCGTGCACCCTTGGTATCCCCCACCGCGACTGTGTTGGCTGGCGCCATGATCGACGCATCCGTCGCGTGGAATGGTGGCACGCCTCCTGGAACCCGCGTGTTGCCGAGGTACTGGTAGTTGTATCCGTAGCCGCCGTAGTATTGAGTCCTGCCTGGAGTTTCCACGGCCGCCGGGGCCGTATGTGCGAAGGGTTTGTTCATGTAAATCCGCTCTTCCGGTCGAAGTTGCGGACTAAGATACACCTCGGCGTTCTGCATGTATGGGAAGATGAGGTCCGCCCAGCGGATGCGCGCTTCCCCGACTACCGCCGGCAAAGAATGGCCCGGGAAACGCCCGTCGAAATCGTCGCGGTAGAGCACCAACCCCAGGCCAAGTTGCCGTAGGTTACTTAGACTGGCAACGGATTTGGCTTTAACCTTGGCACGGGCAAGCGCCGGCAGGAGCATTCCTGCAAGAATCGCGATGATGGCAATCACCACAAGCAGTTCAATCAGGGTGAAGCCTCTCGAGTCCAAATCAACCCGAGGCTTGGCAAAGTTCATTTTCATAATCGCAACTCTGGCTGAATCCCAGAGCGGCCGCTATCGGTCATTTGCTATTCTTTGACGGTAAATTGC
>CAZYYS010000217.1:0-10281 GCA_964651015.1 uncultured Verrucomicrobiota bacterium | reverse complement strand
CGGTGGACACGTTTGGCCGCATCAACAAATCCGGCATCAAGTGCATCAGCGCCACGAACCGCAACTTCCCCGGCCGCATGGGGGACAAGGAGTCGCAAGTGTTTCTTGCCTCGCCCGCAACCGTCGCCGCCAGCGCGCTCACCGGCCAAGTGACTGATCCGCGCGAATATGTCTGCTAGTGCCGCGTTTACAACCGGCAAAATGGATCGCGAAAAATTAGACGGTTGGTGCGAACGCGGCATCCTCGGCTTGGTGCTGGCAATTCTTGTATGGGGACCGCTCGCCACTGGCGCGGTGCGCACTCTGGAGTTTCTCGTTATCCAAGGGTTGACGCTGGGTGTGGTTGCGCTTTGGGGCGCAAGATTGTGGCTTAGACAGCGGATGAAATTGCTCTGGTCGCCGATTTGTTGGGTGGTCTTGTTGTTTGTGGGGTATGCAATTGTCCGTTACCAACTGGCGGACATTGAATACGTCGCGCGGCAGGAGTTGATCAGGATACTGGTGTACGCCTTCCTGTTTTTTGCCATCCTGAATAACTTGTACGGCAAGGAATCCGCGCAAATCATTTCTTTGACGCTCATTTTTTTAGGTATGGCCATTGCCTTCTATGCCATTTACCAGTTTATCACCAAGTCGGGGATGGTATGGCATTTTGTCACACCGTACAAAGGCCGCGGTACGGGCACGTTTATTTCCCCCAACAATCTGGCTGGCTTTCTCGAAGTGCTTTTGCCACTGGGGCTGGCCTTCACGTTGGTGGGGCGACTGCCGCAATTGACGAAGGTGTTCGTGGCTTACGCCTCGCTGGCGATTGCCGGCGGGATCGGCGTATCCATCTCACGCGGCAGTTGGGTTGCCACCGGCTTGGTTTTGGTGGTTTTGTGCTGTCTGTTGTTGCCGCATCGCAATTATCGCATCCAGGCGATGGTCATGTTGGCAGTGTTGGTCGCGGCGGGGGCATTATTCATCGCCAAAACCGAGCGTACTCAAGCGCGCTTGAAGCACATGTTTTCGCAAGGCGCGGCCAGCGACACGCGTTTTGAATTATGGTCGCCGACAATCCAGATGTGGCGGGAGAATTTCTGGTGGGGTATGGGGCCGGGACATTTCGATTATCGCTTTCGTGCTTACCGCCCACAGTCGATTCAGTTGCGCCCTGACCACACGCACAACGATTATCTGAATACCTTGGCGGATTGGGGCGTGGTCGGTGCGGGGATCGTGGCTTCTGCTTGGGTGTTGCTTGGTCTCGGAGTTTTCAAGACTTGGAAATTTGTCCGCGGCACGGTGAACGATTTTGGCAGCAAGCAGAGCAACAAATTCGCTTTCGTGCTGGGCGCTTCGCTTGGGCTGCTGGCCATCCTGGTACATTCAATTGTGGATTTCAACATGCACATTCCGTCGAACGCGATTCTGGTTGTGGTGTTGATGGCATTGCTCACGGCTCATCTCCGGTTCGCTACGGACCGATACTGGGTCACCGGTGGCTGGTTTGGAAAATTGTTGGCCACGTTGGTCTTGCTGGCAGGGATTTTTTACCTGGGACAACAGGGCTGGCGTCGGTCCATCGAATATGTCTGGCTGGAGCGCGGGGAGAAGTCTCCGGAAAATTCAACGGAACAAATTGCCGCACTGGAAAAGGCATTTGCCATCGAGCCGATGAATTTCGAGACTGCCTACAAGCTCGGGGAGGCGTTCAGGATGCAGAGTTGGAAAGGCAGGAGCGATTACCGGGAACTCGCGCTAAAGGCCATGGATTGGTATGCGCGGGGCATGAGGTTGAATCGCTTCGAGGGCTACAATTATATGCGTTATGGGATGTGCCTCCACTGGCTCGAACGCCATGCGCAAGCGCAACATTTTTTTGAACGAGCCTGCCAGCTTGATCCCAACGGTTATTTCGCCGCCGCGCACATGGGCTGGCATTATGTGCAACTGGGGCAATACGCGGCGGCAAAGCCCTGGCTTGAGCGTTCCCACCGCTTACAATGGAAGGACAACACGATTGCCGACACCCTGTTAGTGATAGTTAACCGGAGGTTGACAGAGGCTGCCGCGCCCCGGAACGAGCCAGCAGTTGCACCGCCCGGCGACCTTCCTGCATTCAAAGAGCCTTAAACGGCTCGCAAGCTTGTAGAAAACCAAGAATATTTGATTGACAAGCAATGACAAAACCCTAAGTTTCTCCCAAGAAAACTAAAACCCTATTGAGACAGGAGATTTTATGAAGCTGAGATTAAGCTGTGCCAATAAAGTGGTTGCGTCGGGTATTGCGCTGCTGTTAATGGCGTGGGCGACCGATCTCTCTGCCCAAACAGCCAAACAGGGCAACGCCACAGTCACCGCAAAGAAAGGTTCGGCCCGGTATAGCTCCGACAACCGGACATGGCAGGCCGTCGAGGTCGGCGCTATCATCAAGCCTGGCTCAGTGATTCAAACGGGACCTAACTCTTACGTTGACCTCGCGATTGACGAGCGCGGTGCGGGTGCCATGCGACTGGCTGCCAAGACTTCGGCTGCTAGCGCCAGTTCCGGCGGCGGCGGCGGATCCGCTGGAGAGACGGCGAATGTAGTGCGCGTTACGCCTAATTCTATTTTGGCCATCGACAAGCTAACCTCTGAGGATACGGGGGCCGATACAGTAACGGATACACAGTTAGATCTGCGGGCTGGCCGTATCATGGGAACCGTCAAAAAGATGTCTGCCGCTTCTCGGTATGAGGTCAAGTTTCCAACCGGCGTGGCCGGGATTCGCGGCACTACCTATACGATTGATGCGAACGGTGTGGTTCGCGTGTTGGTTGGCTCGGTGGTGCTTTCCTATCTGAAAAACGGTGTTGTGGTGACTCAAGTGGTCAATGAACGCGAGCAGTTTGATCCAGCCACGGGTCAAGTTACGCCAATTTCTGCAACGGACTTTGCATTTTGGATGGACCAAATCAACCAGATTCCGGGGCTGGCATATCAAGGGCCTACTGATATTCTTGCTCCTGACAATACCGTAATCTACGTTTCGCCGACTGTTGGCTTCGGTAGCAGTTCTGGCACGAGTAGTGGCGGCGGCGGCAACAACGGCGGATAAGACAAGGTTCTTTCTCTTTCCAAACCAGAGCAGCCTTGTGTTGCTCTGGTTTTTTTGTTTTTGTTTCCGGTCGTGAAGCTCAAACCACTGAAGCTGGTTCCCCTTCTCATCGCGGCGTGCGTCATCGGACTGGTTTGTCTGGCGCAAGTCTTGCGTCTCGGCTTTTTTGAGCGCATCGAGTGGATGACTTACGACTGGCGAGTGCGAGTAGCGACTCAGTTCTCACCCACGGTTGTTACCAACCTAGGTTTCGTTTATATTGATGACAAAAGTATCGATGCTGTTCGTAGCGGTGAACTAGGTTACGAATTCGGTTTGTATTGGCCCCGATACGTTTATGGGCTGCTCGTGCGAGAGTTAGCTGACCAAGGCGCCAAAGCAGTGGCTTTCGACGTGATTTTTGGCGGACTGCGCGCAGACCATCCCTCCTTTCCAGTGGCGGATAAATCTCTCCTTGCAATGGACAAACTATTCGGCCGCAAACTTGATCGGTTTGAAGAGAAAACACTCCTGCAATCGGATGATTTTTTTGCCTGGCAAATGAAAAAGGCGGGCAATGTCATCATCGCTGACACCAAGACTGTTGCGCCCCACGATCTGTTCCGCACCAACGCCATGGCCACGGGTGACATTTCCGCCGATAAGGATACCGACGGCGTTTTGCGCCGGGCGAAGGCCTTTAGAGAACGACGTCAATGGCATCCGGCGTTCCGAAGAATTGCGACGGAGGAATACGGCTTCGATCTGGAAAAAGCCCGCGTGGAATCGAGCCGGATCATTTTGTCGCGAGCTGATGGCGAACGGGTGGAAATTCCTGTCGACGCGGAAGGCAACGACGCCTTGACGCTTGGCAAACCTTTTGTTGAGGAACGTGTCTGGCACATGGGCATCGTGCTGGCGGCGCAGGAGTTGAAACTCGATTTATCCAAGGCGGTTGTGGATTTGGAACGCGGCAGAATTATTTTGCCTGGCGCAGACGGTGTGAAGCGAATCATTCCGGTTGATTCCAGCGGGTACTTTTATATCGACTGGGCTTTGCGTCAGACCGGCAGGCGTCTGACGAACCAAAACATCGCCACCGTGTTGGAACAGGACCGTGATAGGGTCGGCGGCGTTGGGAGCGAGTTAACCAATCTGTGGCAGAACAAATTAGTCGTGGTCGGTTCAACCGCGACTGGCAACGATCTGGCCGATTTGGGCGCCACCCCGCTGGACAAGGAAACCAATCTGATGAGCAAGCACTATAACATTGCGAACTCAGTTATCCTGGGTCGGTTCATTCACCGCAGTTCGCTTTTCACGGAGCTATGTGTGACCATTGTTATGGGCACCATCGTGGCCTGCCTGACGTGGGGTTTGCGTCCCCTTGCGGCTTCCTTTTGGGTTCTGTTGTTGATAGCAACCTTTGTCTCGATCGGGCTGTTGCTGTACGTAAAGTATCGCTACTGGATGCCGCTCGTCTTGCCCTTCGTTGTTGTCATGTTGATGCAGAATATCTGCTTGGTTACCTATCGAGTGATCTTCGAGCAAGAACAAAAACGAAAGATCAGATCCGTTTTCTCCAAGATCGTTTCGCCCGATGTCGTCACCGAATTGCTGGGAGCAGAGAATCTGAAACTCGGCGGGGCGCGGCGCGAGGTCACCGTGCTTTTTGCCGATGTGCGCGGCTTTACTGAACTTACCGATCAGGCACAAGAGCGTGTGTCGGAATTCGTGCGGACGCGGGGGTTGACGGGTGACGATGCTGAGACATGTTACGACGAGTCCGCGCGCGAAACACTTGAAACGGTGAATCTTTATCTTGCGTGCGTGGCGGACATGGTCAAGCAACACAACGGCACGCTCGACAAATACATCGGTGATTGCGTCATGGCGTTCTGGGGGGCGCCGGCAGCCAACGCACAACACGCGCTGGCCTGCGTGCGTGCGGCCATTGATGCCCAACGCGCCATCCACTCACTAAATCAAAAGCGGATTGCGGAAAATCAAGAAGGCGAACAAGAAAATCACAGGCGAATTTCAGCCGGCTTGCCGCCCAAGTCGCCAATTGCAACACTTTCGCTTGGCACGGGCATCAACACCGGCTCGGTCACGGTGGGGTTGATGGGTTCAGACGCACACATTCTCAATTACACCGTCTTCGGGCGTGAGGTGAATCTGGCCAGCCGCCTGGAGTCGGTATCCGGCCGCGGCCGCATCGTCATCAGCGAATTAACTTACGAACATCTACGGCGCGATGATCCGGCGCTGGCAGCCAAGTGCATTCCCCTCGAAGCTGTAAATGTGAAAGGCATTCGCACCGCCGTGAAAATTTACGAAGTGCCGTGGCTTCTACCAACCGAGACCAGTAATGCAACGGTCGCCGCCACCGCCGCTCCGGTTTAATCCCAGCCCGTTTGAGGCGCTATCGTCCGCCACCATTTCTTCCTCGTCATCGTCTGGTTGATTGCTAAATTCGTTTCATGCGCACGGTGATTTACCCCGGCAGTTTTGATCCTTTGACCAACGGCCACTTGGACGTGATTCAGAGAGCAACCAAACTGTTCGATAAGGTGATCGTGGCTGTCGCCAAGAATGAAAGCAAAAACCCGCTCTTCACCCTAAGGGAACGGCTGTCGTTGGTAAAAAAATCGATTGAGCCATTGCCGCACGTGGAAGCTGATGCGTTTTCAGGCTTGTTGGTGCATTATGTGGAGCGGCGGGCTGGTCAGGCGGTCATTCGCGGATTGCGCGCCGTATCGGATTTTGAATTTGAATTTCAACTGGCGCTGATGAACCGTAAATTGAACGAACGCGTGGAAACGATTTTTATGATGCCCAAGGATACCTACACATTCATCAGTTCGCGGATTGTTAAAGAAATCGCCCGGCTGGGAGGCGATGTCAGCGCATTCGTCCCTTCAGCGGTGCAAGCCGCGTTGGTGGAGAAATTGGCGAAGGGGACGCGCTAATTCTTTTTATGTCACCATGCCATTGTTCCTCCATCTCCATCATCTTGAAGGGAAAAATCTCCGGCTGACGGGCGAGTTGTCCGCGCAGGAATTGGAGTTGGAGCGCGTGGATGAGTTGATTCATGCGCATCTGCCGCTGCATTACGATCTGGAAGTGCAGAAAATTGGCGACGGCATCCTTGTGCAGGGCCAGTTGCGCCTCACCTTGGACTGCGAGTGCGTTCGTTGTTTGGAGCCGTTTCAATACGATCTGGTATTGAAACGATGGGCTTGTCACTTGCCCCTGCACGGGGACGAAAACGTGACGGTAACGGATGATCGCGTGGACTTGACGCCCTATTTGCGGGAAGATATTCTGCTTGAGTTTCCGCAACATCCGTTGTGCAAACCTGAATGCGGCGGATTGCAGAAAAGACCAACGGACCAAACAAACAAGCCGGGCGGCAGTGAGACGAATGAAGTTTCGTCGGAGTGGGCCGCGTTGAATAAACTAAAATTGTAGAAAATTTATGGGTGTTCCCAAACGCAAACCATCAAAAAGCCGTCAGCGCCAACGTCGGGCCTACAACAGCGTGCTTCGGTTGCCTCAACTCAGCACATGTCCGCAATGCGCCGCACCTTATGTGCCGCACCGGGTTTGTCCGGCTTGTGGCTATTACAAAGGCCGCCAGGTTTTGACCGTCACCGCCGGGGCTTGATTTTTAGCAAGAGCGCGGAGTTGGCGGCTTCCTTCTGCGCTCTTTCCATTTATGCGAATTGTTGTGGATGTCATGGGCGGCGACCACGGCTGTGGAGTGATCGTTGAGGGAGTCAAACGCGCGCTCAGCACCAACCAGCGGATCAGCGAGCTTCACTTGGTGGGAGACCAGGCCGAAATCAAGGCCGCTTTGAACCGAAGCCAGCTTAACGATTCGCGGGTGAGGATTGTCCATACCTCCGAGGTCTTGACCATGGAAGACAAACCTGTGGAGGGTTTGCGGAAGAAAAAGGATTGCTCCATTGCTCGCGCCATCGCGTTGGTGAAAGACGGCAAGGCCGAGGCTGTGATTTCCCCTGGCAACACCGGCGGCATCTTTGCGGCGGCAACACTCAAGCTTGGCCGTCTGCCGGGCGTTGACCGGGGTGGCATTGCCACGGTGATTCCCGGGATGGACAACGAGTTCGTGCTGTTGGATTCGGGCGCCAACATAGAATGCAAGCCACTGCATTTGCTGCAATACGCCATCATGGGCAGTATTTATTCGCGCGAAATCCTCGGCTATAAGAGACCGCGCGTGGGCGTGTTGAGCATTGGCACCGAGGACAGCAAGGGCAATGAGCTGACACTTGAAACGTTTCAGCTTTGCAAACAGGTGGACATCAACTTTGTGGGCAATGTGGAGGGTCACGACCTGTTCAAGAATCGGGTTGATGTGGTGGTGTGTGACGGTTTTGTCGGCAATATCGTATTGAAGACTTGTGAAAGCCTCGCGATCGGAATTTTTACCATGCTGAAGCGCGAATTGACCCGTAACCCAAAACGCAAGCTCGGAGCGTTCCTGGCCCAAAATGCTTTTCGCAGTATCAAGCACCGCATGGACCCGGACACATATGGCGGGGCGCCACTGCTCGGTTTTGATGGGATAGTCCTCAAAGCGCATGGCTCCGCTCGCGAACGCGCCATCATGAACGCAGTGCGCGTGGCTTCTGAAACCATTCAACATAATGTGACCGGCCTCATCAGCCAGGAAATTGCGCGCGCTGATGCACTCCTGGCGCGGGTCAAAATGACGGCAACCGATCCTGTTCCCGCATGAAAGCGCCTGCACCGAAGAAAATTGTTTATCCGCGTGCCAAGCATGGTTTCGAAGGACGCCCTTGTTCCATTGCGGCCGTTGGTTCGTATGTCCCAACACGGGTTCTGAGAAATGCCGACTTGGAAAAAATGGTGGACACTTCGGACGAGTGGATTGTCAGCCGCACCGGGATCAAGGAACGTCGGTTGGCGGCGCCTGACGAATACACCTCTGACCTAGCAACTAAAGCCGCATCGCTGGCGATGCAACGGGCGAATGTCACCGCTGATGAAATCGATCTGATTATTGTTGCCACCATTACGCCGGACTTGGTGTTCCCCTCCACTGCCTGCTTGGTACAGGAGAAAATTGGCGCCCCCCGTGCAGCGGCATTTGATATGGAGGCGGCCTGTTCGGGGTTTATTTTCGGTCTGGAAATCGGGCAGCAATTCATAATGTCCCGCACTTACAACACCGTTCTGGTGATCGGCGCGGAAAAACTCTCCGCTATCATTGACTGGCAGGATCGTAATACTTGTGTGCTGTTCGGCGACGGCGCGGGTGCCGCTATCCTGCAAAATCGTCCTAACACGCACGGTTTACTCACCACCGTCATGGGTTCCGACGGACGGAAAGCAGACTTGCTCTCCATGCCCGGTGGCGGAAGTCGATGCCCGGCGACGGCGGAATCTGTGGCCGCGCGCCTGCATTATCTGCGCATGGAAGGCAAGGAGACGTTTAAGAGCGCCGTGCAGGCCATGACCACCGCGGGCACGGAGGCGCTGCGCCGTTGCGAACTCGACATCTCTCAAATCAAATGCGTCATTCCGCACCAAGCCAATCGGCGAATTGTCGATGCTGTTGGTGAACGCCTCGGCGTGAAACCGGAACAGGTTTTTGTGAACTTGCAACACTACGGTAATACTTCAGCTGCGTCCGTTGCCATCGCTTTGGATGAGGCGGTGCAATCGGGACGCATTGAGCGAGGAGACCTCATCTTATTGGTGGTCTTTGGCGCGGGGTTGACTTGGGGCGCCGCCGTGATCGAATGGTAAAGTAGGTTTGACGTATCTCTTGTGTGTGTTAGTGTGACTTAGAAAATATGAGTGCAAGAAAACTAGAGCCCTCTTCCAGTGGTTTTTCGGATGTTGATGTTCAAGCCAAAAAGACCAGTTTGACGTTGCCCGCAGATGCCGTGAGCCTCAGTAAGAATGGCATTGAGTTTCGTTCACCTGCCGCCATCGCTCCCTGGACCGAGATGACCGTGGATATGCAGTCGCCGCGCAATGCGCGAAAAATTCGTTGCACCGGCGTAGTCGTTGCATGCAACGGAAACCGTCACTCCGGCTACCAGGTCTCCATGCTCTTCACCGGCCTCTCCCGGCAGACACAGGCGCAGATCAATCTGCTCGCCTATTCCTGACTGGCAATGGTTCCGCCGGATTTGATACTGTTCCGGCATGGAATTATTCTTTCGCGTCCTAAAGACGGCCATTGAAGGTGGCGCATCCGACGTCCACATCAAAATCGGAACGCCCGTTATCTTCCGGATCAACCGTCAACTGGTCGCCATAGAATGTCCCATTCCCACCGAGGAATGGATGAAGAAAGTGGTGGGCACGATCGTTCCGCCACATTTAACCAAGCGACTGGAAGTGGAACGCGAGATCGATTTTTCCTACTACGTGCCGGAGATTGGCCGGTTTCGCACCAATTTGTTCCAACAACGCGGCCAGTTCTGCCTGGCTATGCGCTTTGTCAAAACACAGGTGCCGAGCTTTGAGCAACTGGGCCTGCTGGACACGATCAAAAAAATCTCTGAATCGCCGCGCGGCATCGTGCTGGTGGCCGGCTCGACCGGTTGTGGCAAATCCACCACGCTGGCGGCGATGATTGAGCATATCAACGCGCACTCTCGGAAGCACATCATCACGATGGAGGATCCCATTGAGTATGTTTTTGAGGACAACCAATCGGTCATTGAGCAACGGGAGGTGGGATTGGATACTTTGTCCTTCCGGGAAGCGCTCAAACACGTTTTGCGGCAGGACCCTGACATCATCATGATCGGCGAAATGCGCGACGCCGTCAGTTTTACCGCCGCCATGAGCGCGGCGGACACGGGCCACCTCGTGCTTTCGACATTGCACACCACCAACGCGGCCCAGTCTGTGAGCCGCATCCTCGATTTCTTCAAGGCCGACGAACGGGAACAAATCCGGCGCCAGCTCGCCGGCACATTGCAGGCCGTCATCTGCCAGCGCATGGTCAATACGGTGGAAGGCGGTGTGACGCCCGCAGTGGAAATCATGATCAACACGGGCACCGTAAGAAAGTTAATCGAGGAAAACCGGCTGGATAAGTTGCCCGCTGCCATCGAAACCGGCGGCGAAGAGGGAATGTTAAATTTCAATCAATCGTTGTTGCAACTTGTCAAAGACAAGCTCGTCACGGAAACCGAAGCGTTAGCCAA
>CAZYYS010000216.1:0-10325 GCA_964651015.1 uncultured Verrucomicrobiota bacterium | reverse complement strand
TGGCTGCACGCACCATCAGCCGACTCAACCCGCATCTTCCCCTGGTGCGATTCACCAACCACCAAGTTGGCGGCACTACCTTGGTTCCTTTGTTGCCGTATGAAGCGGATGACCGATGCTCACCCGATTTTGATCTGGCTCCCTTCCAAGCCGAGAAAGGCAATGAGGTTTGGGCAAACTTCGAGTTTGTGAACATTGACGAGAGCGACCAGGACATGCTGGGCTTCTCCATCAAGGCGGACAAACCCGGACGTAAGGACCGTTTCCGGGCAGATCACGACATCGGCAGAGGTCGCGTGGGCAACAAACCCGCGATGTGTGCCATGATTGCCCCACCCACGGAGGGAGACTGCGGATATTATTTTTTGGATCGAGGCATACTCAAGAGCGATGAACTATTGCGCCGGAATCCGGGTGCAGCGATTAAGATGACCATATCCAACCACGCGCGAGGTCCCGCGGCTTGACACTGTCGCGATCACTTCCAACACCGTGTAGCGCACGGTCGCCAGTCCGTAGTTCTTGTAGGACCTGCGCGAACAGTTCCGTCTCCACCATGCCGTATCGCCACCGGGATTATCGCCAGTCTCGGAGTGGCTCTTGAATAATTCGCACGATTGCGGAGGATTTGAAGCCTTAACCACTCCTTTAAGGTCTGAAAAGCTATAGCTGAAGTTTGGGCGCTGGGTGCGAAGTGCGAGTTGAGTTCGACAATGTGGACGGTGTGGCCGCCCGCGCCCAGGGAATTGACGTGTGCAATGTCCCCGACTACGGCACGGAGGACGTCGCCGGCACTGCGATTGCCTTGATGATGGGGCTGGCTCGCGGAACGAATTTATTGAATTCGCGCCTGCGTTCCGAGCTGGGGATTTGGAGTTACACTCAGGCAGTGCCGGTCCATCGACTTCGTGGGCGGACGTTCGCAATAGTCGGCATGGGCCGTATTGGTACCGCCACCGGTCATCGTGCCAGCGCGCTGGGCATGGACGTGGTGTTTTTTGATCCCTACGTGCCGGATGGTTGGGAGCGTGCGCATGGCGTTCGCAGAGTTGCAACGTTGAGGGAATTGCTGGTCCAGGCGCATGTGCTGAGTCTGCATTGTCCAGCGATACCGGAAACCATCGGGATGATCGGGCCGGATCAAATCGCTCTCCTGCCGCGCGGTTCATTCGTGATCAACACCGCGCCAGGACAATCCTCGACCCGGCAGAAATTCACCGGCCATCCGGTCAGGCCAGTTGGCTGGGGCCGGGATTGATGTGCTGCCGATGGAACCACCTCCCAACGATGATGCCCTCTTTGCCGCGTGGCGCGATCCAAGTGATCCTTGCCACGGTCGTGTGATCATCACGCCCCACGCCGCCTTCTACTCAGAGGAGGCATTGATGGATATTCGCGTGAAGGCTTCCGAAGCCTGCCGCAAAGCGCTGCTGAACGAGCCGTTGCGAAACATCGTGAATTAAGGGCTATCCACGTCTCAGCCGCGGATTATGAATCAGACAGAGATTACTCCCGCAGCTTGCCCGCCGCAGCACTCGTTATGAAAAGCCCCGTCCGTTCTCAAACGGTGCGACCGTCGCGGTGACTCCAGTACCGGCTATGCTCCTTCGGACGGCAATTCTGTTCTTGAAATGAGCGTGAACGACCAGGTACGGGCAGCAATCTACGAACGAGGATTTGTGGGTAGGGCGCCAGTCCCAACGGCAGGTTCTTTATAGTCGGACCAATCCGAGAATGCTTTCCCGTCGAATGGCGCCAAAAATCCGGCTGTCAGTGCTATGCCAGCGATTGTCACCCAGGACGAAGTAGCTGTCTTTTCCGAGAAAGATCACCTTGTCCTTCGCTTTCGACAACGTGTGTGTCGTTGTTCCGAAGATGAGATAGGGCTCGGTCAACTTCACGTTGTTCACATAGACCGCGCCACCTTTGAGACGGACGGTGTCACCGCCGACGGCAATGATGCGCTTGACGTCAAAGCCATGGTCTTCCGGATCTTTCAGCACGACCACCTCGCCACGTTGGGGCGGGCGCAAGGCATAGGCCCACTTGTTGAGCATATACTGATCGCCATCCTGAAGCGTAGGCACCATGCTGATTCCGCTGATTTGAACTGATTTCACGACATAATGACTGCACACAAAGAAACTTACCGCCGCCAGCACCGCAAATAAACCGAACCGTACGAGTGCTTTAAGGAAGTTGATTGCCATAGCCTTTGAGGTGGTTTTGGTGCAAAAGAAGCGATCATCACGCTTTATTCTTATCCCAGCCTCGTCTCCCTGTCTGTCCGGTCCAGCCATGATTTTATTGTAGTGAGCGCCATGACAGGTGCACATGACGCTGCCTGCCTCAGAGACCGGCGGAGCCCAGTTTGAGCAGATCAGTCGTCAATTCCTTGGCCGGGATTTGACCATGGGACAAAGACTGTCTGAGTGACTACCCGCCGGAGCGACGTATCAACGTTACCATCTCGCCGTCGGCGATCTCTGAACTATTCTGCTTCTGTCATCGCTTCAACCGTCTCCGGCGCGTTGCCCTCAAACCGATTGTTCACGTAAATATATGTCTCGCTGCCGTTTTCATGTTCCATCCCTTCGGCAATCAGCGCGTCACCCGCCGCACGGCCTTCAGGATACTCGTCCTGGATTCGGGCATAAGGCTTGAATCTTTCTTTCGCATCTTCGTATTTCCGGCCTGGTTTCAGAAGGAATCGTGCGGCAACGAGACGAGGGTTCGGCCTGCTCCCCGCAAGCGCCATCTGTTCGCCAACCGTCGGCATCAGTTCCCAAGAGTTGAAAACGTGGGCGACTTTGTGGCGAGCGAGGCAGGCAAAGTAAGCTGGTGTTAACCAATCCCCGTTGCGCAACTCGATCCCCAAAGGCCAAACCTTTCGGCAGCCTGCCGAAAAATGAATCAAGAGCCTCGACGAAAGCATCAACATGCTTGAAGTCGCTCTGGTACATGTGCGAGAACTCGAACATGATGATGCCGACGCGGGCGCGGATGGATTCGCACGGCTTAATGAAAGCCAGGGCGAACAGATCGGCGTTGAGGAAATTCTCGTTTGGTTTGCCGGCTCGCGGGCCGTGTCGTCGGTGATGGGGAAAGCGCTTGATTGTGACCTCCCCGGTGGCCTTGAACCCGAATCGAAAATCAGCAGGCACTTGGGCGGCCATACTCTCAAGGGACATTCGGCTGGGAAACTTGTAATATGCTCCGTCGAAGCAGACGGTCTTAAACACCTCCGCATATTCGGACAGGCACTCGGCCTCGAACAAGTCCATGTCGACTTTGGCGGGCGACTCTGGTTTCGGCTCGACTCGCAGTTCTGGGAACCAGTCTTCATCTGATTGCTTCTTGGCGTCCTTCGTGACTTTTAGGTATCGCGCTGGACTGTAAAGCTGCCCCAGCCAGCCTTCGTATTTCCAACTCGACGTGCCGATGTACACCCCTTTGGCAGCCAGCGCCGCCGCCTTTTGTTTCAGCCGCTCACAGTCGAAGTACATGTAAGAAGCTGGTTTTTTTTTGAAACGCCGTGTCAACACTTCTTGCCCAAGGTCCCGTTCCACCGATAACAGCCTGTCCAAACGCGCGATTGCTGAAGTAATTACTGCTTTTGAGGCGATGCTTGACGTTAGAATGCCGCAATGCATACGCTACATGTCGTGAACCTTTGGAGCTGTTGGGACTATTTCTTTCATCGTCCGCCTCGGAACAGTTCATTCTTTGTAATGCTCCATTGGGGTCTTAATTCTCTCGCCACTGGCGCGCTAATCTTGATCAGTGGTGGGTGTGTCGCCACGCCTCCCAAAAGCCAACAGGTATCGCACGATCCTCTCTTAGCTCGGAAGGGTGGTGTTTTGCTGCTGGTGGATTCGTGCGTTCAGCGCGACACGATTGGAAGCACATCAGACTATTTCGTAATTAAGGAAAGTGAGGCTGGTGGGAAAGCTGCCCTCGAAAGCCTCCGTAAGTACGTCCATGATAGTGCCATTCCAGTCCACGCTGAAATCGTCACCGTGGGTGCAGCGAATCTTGGTACGAACAACTCACTAATACGTGTCGCCGATCAGGTAGGCGACCCTGTGCGCGAAGCCCGACAACCGTTTCGAGTTCCCGATGAACTCAAAGATGACGCAGAGTTTGTAAAGGCGATCAGCGTTATCTGCACGTATGCCGTGGAGCGGGCGGCCGTGTCGAAGAAGACAAACGAAGTGGAGCAAAGCGAGATAACGGCTGCGGACATACCGACACAGATTACCAGACATGAATTCCAAGCTGCTGCGCAGGTACTCAAAAACCGGACTCGCGTGTCGACCGTACTGTTTTTAGAATTAGCAGGAACCAGTCGATCTGGGGGAAAGGCGACAGCGCAATTCCTCGGTAGCATGGTGGTAAGCATGGCTAGTGCCTTCGCAACGGCCGGTGTGGGAACGGGCTATTATGCCATGTTCACTCCGGGACATCAAATTGATGGCATTCTGATGGAGGGTGCTCTGATTGATCTTGAGTCCGGTGAATTGACCTGGTCGAAGGCAGTACGAACGTTTGGAAATCCTGTAAATCCGAAGAAGATGTCTGATCCTCAAGGTTTGGATTTGTTGTTTCACGATGTGATGTTCAAACCCGCACTTAATCAACCACCGAAGCCTTAGTACGAACGTATTCAATTCATGACAACTAAATTAACCAACTTGTTTTGTGTAGCGGTGACCGCAATTGCTTGTGGCTGTTCCGGTATCAAACCAAAGCGCATGGTGCCACCGGTCGCTGGTTCGTCACTAAACACCGGAAAAAGCGTCCGAGTAATGGAAGTTACCGGTGGACGAAAATCTGTGTTTGGAGGCGCAGATTATATCAATAACGAGCAGTTTCAAAAGGCAGTCGTCCTCACACTGCAGAAGTCTGGGCGGTTTTCTGAGGTGCGAACCGATCAGGGTGATTTGGATTTCTATGCAGCAATTCGTGCGCAAGACCAGAAAGTAAGCCGGGGATTACAATACACGGGAACGATGGTTGTTAGCTACAAGCTTACGGACCATGCCGGAAACGTACTGTGGTCGGCGTCCTATGACTCCGAATTCAGCTCGGTAGCCTTTTCTGGTGCGACGCGAACTGTTAGAGCAAGAGAAGGTGCTGCCAGAGAGAATCTCGCCCTTCTGATGCAAGGTTTGCGAGAAGAATGGCCAAAGCACGAAGGTGCGGCTGCACTCCGCTGACGGATGCTAAGGAATTTCTCGTTTAGCAGGCGCCGGGCGTTCCCGGTGGCGATCAGCTGTTCTCCGGTCGTTTACAAAAGCCTGAGTTGCTGTCGGTCCTTGTGCTTCGTCAATTGTTTCGTCCCGAATTCCTGAAGTATTTCCAACTCCGATTTGATAACGCTGCGCTCGAAAGCCGAGATTCGCTTCGTGAATTTCGCTCCGAGCCAACCCAGAAATTCGTCTGCTTCGCCCCAGAAGAAGGTTTCCAAGGCAGCGGACAACTCGCTGACCGCTCCCGCACATTGCAGCGTTGTCCTGTCCATGAACCTACCCTGGGCCCAACCGGCGGGCATGTCTGTCAGCGCGCGGTCCGGGTTGAGGGCTAGCCACAGCAGCTTCAGCAAGCTGCGTTGTAAGTAGCGCATGAAAGTAATATCTAAGTATCAAGAGCGCCGGTGCCGTTTTTCAGACGTGCCGTCCACCCAACCCCGCTGAGATTTGCCGTTTCCGTCGCGAATACCGTGATGCGCTGATACGCGGTAAAGCCGCGCAATCGTTTCTCCGATCACGTTCGAGAATGGTTTTTCCTTATTTCCACCCAGCCGCGGTTACTGCAAAACTGAACGTACGCGTCGTGACACTGTGCAAACGTGAGCGAATTTGATCCGTCTTCTCGCAAACGTTCTTTCGCGAACACCATCACCGAATCCGATTCCAGTAGCAGATCGTTCACCCTTTTTTGTTGCGCGGCCGTGAGCCGAAGTTGCAATCCGTCCGCAAGCACCTTATCCAAGCCCTCAAGCATCCAGTTCAGCACTCCCGACGCTTCATGTTCCAAAATCTGCTCGCTAAATTCGGCGATTAAGTTTTTCGGCTTCGGATTTTTGTATTCCACGATTACCAATCGCCTCTGCCAAGCTTCCGCATCGCCCTGCAAATGCACTGTCAACCGGCAATTACAGGTTACAATGACGTTGAATCGGCAGGTAAGCTGCGGTCGATTGTTGCTCCCTTTGAATTCTACCGTCCCCGGATCACCCCCGGTCACCGCCTTGAGGACCGACGCTCCCTTGCAATTAAAGAAATTTTCATCCACATCCGGCCCATATAGGAGGGACTTGCCCACCAATCCCCCTAATTCAAAGCGGTCGTGCAGCAATTGGGGTCGCAGGGTGCCGACATTGTTTGAGCCGAGGATCCCGGTGATGACACGGATCAGCGTTCCCTTCCCCCCGCCCGCCGTGCCTTGGAGAATCACCAGTCGTTGCGCGTAATTCACGCCCAACAGCGCCAGGCCGCACCAGCGTTGCATCAATTCAAGATCATCCTCATCCAACGCCGACCGCATAAGCGTGTCCAGAAAGAGCGGGCACGTCGCGCCAGGCACATACGCTACTGCCAGCTTGTTGCATCGTCGGTAACTAGCACAGAATCGAAGGAGCTTCCTGTCAGCGATTCGCAACATTCCGTTGTCACATGGGACGAACTTCTTCAAACTTGTTTCGAAAAATTCCTGTCGAACTTCCAAAAGACCACGTGCCCGGACCAGGACACCTCGCAGTTTCGACGAATCACGCAACCTGAACTCTAATGCTTGCGTGTCGAACCTTCTCCGGCAGGCCAGCGCACATTCCAACAAAAGCTTACTCAACCGCATCGCGAGCGCTGGCTCTGTCACTTCCTTAAAAATTCCATCGTTGGGCGAATACGCATAGAACTTGTCTTCCTCAACGACAAACACGGTTGGTGCGGTGGGCGTACCGTCTTTCCCCAGCGTCGCCGCCAGAAAATCTTCCGATAAGTTTGTGACGACCGATCTGCCCTTGCCGCCTGCGGGAAACTTTTCCTGCACCGCGTTGCCGTACCGGGCCGCCAGCTTCGGATACTTTTTGTCAAACCACGCGGCCGGAGTGCTCGGCAGCGGTTCCGGCGGCGCGGCAGCCACAGGCATTTTCTCTTTAATCATACGCCCCCACTTCTTTGTGGCTTCGAATTGCCCGTCAAGCATGGGACACTCCCTCAAGCCTCCACCTTCGCCCGTAACGAGCTTCGCGTGTGGGCTGATTCAGAATCGGCAGCCCGCTAGGTTCTGGGTTCAAATACAGCAGCCTTTGCACACGCTCGCCGCGCTTCGCTTGCGGCAGCCGCGACAATCGGACGGCGGTCAAAGCACTACGGTCCGCGCCCAAATTAATTAGCAGTGGCTTGATGTCTCCAATGCTACTGTCCCAAGCCGGCTTGCTCATCGCATCCACACGGACTAGCGCATGAATCGACCTCCGGCCGGACTCGCAAATTGACGCAATCCGCAACGGCACTTGCACGAGACAACGCAACCAGTCATCCGCTTCCGCCTGATCGCTTTCCAAGACTGCGTACCGCCAGGCCGTCACTGATTCTTCCGATCGCCGCGACCACCTTCCGCCTAGACGCGGATTTGGATGAGACTTTCCATCCACCGGCTGTGGCAGAAACCACACACCATCTTCGCCCGAGGGCAAATCACTATTTTGCGTCACGTCGCTCTTGTCCGCTTCCCAAACGAACTGACCTTGCGATTCCATGACGTTGAACAGAATCACTCTTTCGCCCGACCCGCGCAGATACAGCCGCCGCAACACGCTCCCCGAATCTTGAGCTTCAACTGGCACCGGTGATCGCTCCGAAATAAGCCGCACCACGTCCTGGATGTCGGAAGTCTTAGCCGCCACCCACTTTAGGATGTCCGGCCTAAATTCCGGTTTTGGAGGAGCCATCACGTTACCCGCATTGACGACTGACCTAAAGCGGGGTGACCCACCATGGTTTGTTCTCAACAAATATCCCCGAGGTTCAGGGTGTGTTACATTTGCCGCCGACTTGATCTTGTGAACCAAATCCGCCTCGCTCCACGGCGGCACACACGCATTATTCCACTCACGCAACAACATCAGCGCGTCTAGCTCCGACAAGGCGAACCCATTCACCAACCGCGCGGCGACACAAAACGTCGCACGGTGTCCATGCTGTCCACTGACTGCCACCGGGCATTTGGCGATGTATCGGCGGGCTCGCTCGACAGGAGAAGACATTGTGAGAGTTTCCATCTGACGAAGTTGATCTTACTTGCTCAGACGACCTGGCACGCGGCACGTCGCGGCCAGGTGCGCCTCGATTTCGGACCACCTGAATTTTATGGTTCGGTTTAGGCGATAATAAGGGATCAACCGCCGCTTCATTAAATTGTCTACGGTCCTCACCGTTATCCGCATTCGTTTCGCCACTTCAGGTTTGTTGATGAACTCTTCTGCGGCTGCGGGTTGTGGACTATTTTCCGCAACTTGCTTTTTCACTTTGCGCTATAGCTTCGAGTTTTCATGATTTGATTCTTAGCATCTCACCCCCGTGGATTTTGACTAACCCTCTGAACTTTTTTTGAGTGCCTTTTCGCTCTGCTCCGAGACTATCCTTGTGAGAGACGCGCTATGCCCTTACTCGTTGCAATTAGCTCACTATTAGTGAGTTGTATTCTAGGCAGCGGTGACAATCTTGAAATTTGGCTCGCACGCAGGCGCAGTTTTTTTTGAAGGCGACGGAATCAGCCGCCAAATATTTTTTTACCGCTCTCTCGAAAAAAATGCCAGAATATGATGAAGAGAGTTTCTTACCGCAGGTGAGGCCGATCGATAGGGAGTCTCGATGCGATTCCGCATGGCGTGTGGTGTTCGCCGGTCCAAGGCAAGAGTCAACTGTTTGAATTCTCCAGTCTGTCGCGCAAAATGCCGCGAGCAATGGCCGTTGCGGTGAGCACAGTTCAAGAATACGAGACAACGAAATGGCCCGATGTAGTTTCGCTTTCCTCCGCTATTCTAGCAGCGTTTCACCGGCCAAAAGTGGGCTCTATTACTTGCCCACGCGCCCAAGGGGTGCGCGTTGAGGCCATCCAAGGAGTCCACGCCATTACGCCGCCTTTTTCTGATGCGTTTGAATAGCCTTGTCCGTGTCCCCCGGAGCAAGCGAAAACCAAGTCCTGGCATCTGCCGGCCGCACAAGTTCGCGGTAATGTTTGAAGATCATCTGCGGACTGTTCCCCGCTTCCAAGGCTACTTGAGCGACATTTTGAATGTCCGCCACCCGATAGCTGATAAACGAGTGCCGAAGTGCATTGTGCTTCCACTTGAAATCCTGAACAGGAACCTTTGCCCTTTGACTCTTGCCGTCTGATGAGGTTCTACGCCTCGCATTGATATTCCGCACGAGCCGATCAAGCTCGTTTGGTACGTTCCGAAAACTACAAACCGGACCGGCAGTCTGCCGATACGGTTCCAGCCACGCTCGCAAATTATCCAAGAGCGGTACCGTTCGGCGGCTAGCCGTCTTGGCTTTCGCCGCTTGAACCTCGATGATGCCCGCGTCGAAGTGAATTTCCTTCCAGTCAAGTCTTTGAATCTCTGCGTGCCGGACGCCGGCAAACCCACCGAGCGTTAGGAACGGAATCAGCCGCTCGTCAGCAAAAGTCAAAATCTCCGCCAGTTCTGCTGGCGTGAAGATTTGAATTTCTCCGTTACCGTCTTTCGCACGTGTTACTGCTTCAAGTTCATCGTGATCCTTTGGCAGATACTTTCGTGCCTTTGCGTAAGAAAACAGCGTTTGGACTGAGTTGCGGAAGTTGTTTCGCGTCCGCGCTCCCACATCCAGCTTTCGCAACCAGGTGTCAATGTCCACACCCATCACCGCTCCGATGTCACAGTGAAAAGCGTCGGAGAATTTTTTCAAATCATACTTCAGATGTTTGCGATACCCCTCACTCAGCCCATCGCCCTCTTTCGCCCTGAGCATTTCCTCGATCACATCCGCAACTGCTCGCGGCGGAATCTTGGTCGGATGCCGTTTTAGATAAAACTCCACCGCTTGAGAAAGTGGCACATCACCGAGTAGCCGCTTAACGTGCGTGAATTGCGCGGCGGCCGCTTCAATAGGCACCCCCACTTCATCAAGGAGTTGGCGAGCCCGCAAATATGCGGCGCGATCTGCGCTGGTCAGGATGAGCACGTCAGCGTCAACATTGCCCAGCCTTGTTGCCACCGCTACCGCTTCGTCCTTGGCCTTTTCAAATGTGGGGAAGGTGAGCCGCTTCCTGACACC
>CAZYYS010000215.1:0-10334 GCA_964651015.1 uncultured Verrucomicrobiota bacterium | reverse complement strand
CAGTCGGCGCAAATCTTTGCGGGTGGATTTTTTCCACTCAACGCGAAACGGCATGACGCTTCAAGCTCCGTTTGAATTCTGCGTGCGGAATGGTTTCCTCTTCCCGTCGCTCGGCAATCACGGCGAGGTCGTCCAAGTCCTCCTGCAGCTTTTCGTAGTCCGCAATGGGCAACACCACGGCGGTCTTTTTGCCCTTTTTGTCGGTGAGAAACTGGACGGTCGCGCTCATGCCATCAAATTATCCCGGGACGAATCGTTGTCGAGCAATAGATTGGAAGCTAAAGACCGTGCCGACGAGGCTAATCCCTGAAACTAATCGCGCCCTGCGTCCTGACGATAGGCCTGAACCTCCTCTGGCGTGGCGGTTGCGGGCCAGACGTAATCTCTCCGCGCCCAGAGGGAGTGGGTGGCTTTCTTTTCGTCCAGCAACGTCGTGTCACCACCGTCGTCTTTTCCGTCCTCACCAACGGCGTAAAGGGTGAAACTGCCGTCCGAATTGAGCCGATATTTCACCGGTTTGCCGTCCATGTAGTCAACCGGCACAGAGGGGAGAAATTCCGGGATGAGCGCTTCCAGACTGGCGGGAAGACTGCCGTGGCGAAGCGAATAGCGCTTCAGGCCAATAGCGCAAAGGGTGAGTGAACGGTCCGTTTCCGCCCGCATGGCTTTAAGAACGGCTTGGGAGGCGTACACGCTATTCAGTCCCGGATAACGCAACACATCATAGAACCTCTTTTTTCCAATATCTTCGGCTGACTGCGTCAAGGCAGCTTGAATGTCTGAATAGCACTTGGCCTTTGCGCCAGTGCTCATGACTCCATTCAGCCACTGCAACTCCTTCTGCTCTCGAAGTTGGGCTTGGTGCGACCACGCAAAACGCCAAACCCTACAGTAGATTTGTTTTACAACGAAGTCGCCAAAACCGTCCCGCAAAGCTTCAGATTGCTGCCTGTATATCATCTGGAAGGCATCATCGTTAGACGCGCGCATTTGTTCGGCGACTACTGTGCAGAAGAATTTCTCTCCTTCCAAGCCATGGACCATGGCAGTTGCAAAAGTTTGGCTCTCCCATGCCTTCTGTAGCGCAGCCAAGTCCTCATCCGTCCATCCACCTGCATGCAAAGCTTCCCAAGTATCCGACATAGCAATTGCGCCAATCGTAATCCGAACCAACTCGCTACGAACCATCTGATCTTCCGCAAGCAGCTTTGGAAGGCAAATCTCCGAAAGCAGGTAATCCAATGCGGCGGAGTTGCGCCCTTCACGCAGAGCCAACTGACAACCGCTTCCTAGCCAACGGGGCAATGACTTGACCCGGGATAGATGCAGAAACTCCATTTTGATTCCCTCCGACAAATCCAGGCCGTTGTTCAGCACTGGCTTTTCCAACGAGGCGCGGATTTTTGTCAAAATCGCCTCGTTTGCTTTCAAATCGGCAGCCAGTTGAACCCAACGATTGGTCACTATCTCGCGGGCCCACTCGCCACTGTGGTAATGGGGACCTGTCTCCGCCCAGAAGTTTTCCTGAAATCCCACAATTGCACGTCCGGACGGAACAAGCCTCATTCTGAGAGGGTAACTCGTTGGCAAGACCGTGCCGGGTTCGAGTCGTTCTGTGGCCTCGAAAGCGTTGGAAGCACCGTTGTCGGCATCCGAAACGGATAAGCCGAATTCTTGAGGCGATAACTTTTCTCCTTTTGCCAGCAATTCTTGCTTGTATCGCGCCAACGCAACCTGTCCCCGAAACCTTTCAAATGAAAGGAAAACGACGAGCAGAATGACCAGCGCGAGCAGACTCTTGGCAAGAGGTTTGAGCCGGCGCTTGAGCATGGCGAAAAACTAGGCGGCGCAGTTGTTCAAGGCAAGCTCGGTGGGCGCAATTGTACTACAAAACGCTCTGGTGTTGCCGCTGTTGCTTCGGCACTTTGTGCCGCAGCCGCGCAGTGGCAAATGCCCGGAGCCGCCGCTGGCCAACGACAAGCATGCAACACCTCACTTCAATTCTAATTCTCGGCCTCAGTTTTACGCTGCTGACAACCGCCACTGCCGCGGAAAAACCCGCCCGCATTGACGCCCGCATGATGCGGCAGCCGGACGTCTCGGCGACCCACATCGCGTTTGTCTATGCCGGCGACATCTGGGTGGCGCCCAAGTCCGGCGGCGAAGCGGTGCGGCTGAGTTCGCCACGCGGCGAGGAGTCGTTCCCGAAATTTTCCCCTGACGGCGCGACGCTGGCCTTCAGCGGGAATTATGACGGCAACACCGACATTTACACCGTGCCGGTAGCGGGCGGTTTGCCGCAGCGCATTACCCACCACGGCGCACCAGATCGCGTCATCGATTGGTATCCGGATGGAAAGTCGATCCTCTTCGCCACGACGATGACGAGCTTCAAGGACCGGTTCAACCAGCTCTACCAGGTGGCGGCCGAAGGCGGGTTGCCGGAGAAACTGCCCATGCCCTACGGCGAGTTTGGCGCGATTTCTCCAAACGGAAAATCCATTGTCTTCAACACCATCAGCGTGGATTTCCGCACATGGAAGCGCTACCGCGGCGGCATGAACCCGGACTTGTGGCTGTTTGACCTGGCGACGCTCAAGGCGCGGAATCTCACGAAATCCACCGCCGCCGAATCGATCCCCATGTGGCACGGCAACAAAATTTACTTCCTGTCCGACCGCGACGAGAACAAGCGCTTCAACCTCTGGTCGCTCGATCTCGGCAATGACCGCCTGAAGCAGGTGACTTTCTTCAAGGATTACGACGTCCATTTCCCCAGCATCGGGCCGGGCGAGATCGTATTCGAAAATGCCGGGCGGCTGTATCTCCTCGATCTAAAAACCGAGAAGTCTCGCGCGGTGGACATCGCCGTCACCACCGACCGCTCGACGCTCAAACCGCGGTCGGAAAATGTCTCGAGCCTGATCCAGGGAGCGACCGTTTCACCTTCAGGCAGGCGGGTCTTGTTCTACGCGCGCGGCGATATCTTCTCCGCACCCGCCGAACACGGCGTGGTCCGCAACCTTACCCACAGCTCCGGCGTGGCGGAGCGCTATCCGGCGTGGTCCCCGGACGGGAAGTTGATTGCCTATTGGAGCGATCGTTCAGGCGAATACGAACTGACCGTGCGCGACGCCGAACGCAATCCGGAAAGCGAAAGCGAAGAACGGACGTTGACGGCGCTCGGTCCCGGTTTTCGCTATCCCCCGCAATGGTCGCCTGATTCCCAGAAGATTCTGTGGATTGATCAGGCGATGAAGATGTGGGTTTACGATTTCGCGACGAAGACGAACCGGTTTATTGAGCAGCAAAAATGGATGTATCACGGCGAGCTGCAGGGTTTCCGGGTGAGCTGGTCGGCGGACAGCCGTTGGCTGGCGTACGCCACCGATCTCGACAACCGCAACAGCGCCATCGTGATTTACGATTACACGAACGGCCTGCGCCACCAGGTAACCAGCGGCTTCTACAACGACGAACAACCCGTGTTTGATCCGGACGGAAAATATCTCTACCTGCGCACGGGCCGCAGTTTCGGCCCGGTGTATAGCGATCTGGACAACTCGTGGATTTACGCCAACACCATGCAGCTCGCCGCCATCCCGCTGCGCAAGGACGTCGCCTCGCCCCTCGCGCCGCGCAACGACGAGGAAGGGGACAAGAAAAAGGACGAAGCGAAGAAAACCGATGACAAGAAGGCCGACGAAAAGAAACCGGACGACTCAAAGAACGCTGAGAAAAAGTCGGAGAAGCCGGAAACCAAAGATGGGGCCAAGCCCGACGCCAAGGATGCTGACAAAAAGGACGACCAGAAAGCCGACAAGGATAAGAAGCCGAAGCCGGTGGAGATCGATCTCGACGGGTTCGAGGAACGGCTCGTGATTCTGCCGCCGAAACCCGGGCGGTACGCCGATTTGTGCGCCGTGCCCGGCAAGTTGCTTTACCGGTGGTTGCCCCGCACCGGTTCGGATGCGACGACCAGCCCGCTGGAGTTTTACGATTTCGAAAAGCGCGAGACCAAGCGCGTCACGGATGACGTGGACGACCTCGAGTTGTCCGCCAATCGCGAGAAGCTGCTCGTTCGCAAGGAGCGCAACTTCTACCTCGTCGAGCCGAAGGAGGCCCAGAAGCTGGACAAGCGGATCGAATCCGGAAGCCTGGAGGAGACGGTCGATCCGGTTGCCGAGTGGAAGCAGATTTTCACCGATGCGTGGCGGCTGGAGCGGGATCTCTTCTACGATCCCAAACTGCATGGCGTGGATTGGAACTTGATGCGCGAGCGTTACGGCAAGTTGCTCGAAGACGCAGTGACGCGTTGGGACGTGAATTTCGTCATCGGGGAACTCATTTCCGAATTGAATGCGTCGCATACGTATCGCGGCGGCGGCGACGTCGAGAAGACCGCTGAACGGGGCGTGGGATATCTCGGCTGCGACTTCATGCTGACCAATGGCGCGTACCGCATCACCAAAATCATTCAAGCCGCCCCGTGGGATAGCGAAGTGCGGTCGCCGTTGGCGCAGCCGGGACTGACAAATGTGAGCGTGGGCGACTATCTGCTGGCCATCAACGGGGAGCCGATGGATCCGAAGCGCGATCCGTGGGCCGCGCTGCAAGGCCTGGCCGATAAACCGGTGTTCCTGACCGTGAACGACCAGCCCACGCGCAAGGGGGCGCGGGAAGTCCTGGTCCAAACCCTCGCCAGCGAGGCGCGGCTGCGGAATCTCGCATGGATCCATGAGAACCGATTACGCGTCGAGCAGGCGAGTGACGGGAAGATCGGTTACGTCTATGTGCCCGATACCGGTCAGAACGGTCAGAACGAACTCGTCCGGCAGTTCCGCGGACAGTTCACCAAGGCCGGACTGATAATCGATGAACGCTTCAACAGCGGCGGCCAGATTCCCGATCGCTTTGTCGAACTGCTGGACCGCCCGCTGCGGAATTTCTGGGGCGTGCGGGACGGCATGGATTGGCCCTGGCCGCCGGTCGGGCATTTCGGGCCGCAAGCGATGCTCATCAATGGCTGGAGCGGCTCGGGGGGTGATTGTTTCCCGTATTACTTCCAGCAATCGAAACTTGGCCCGCTCATCGGTCAACGCACCTGGGGTGGCTTGATCGGCATCACCGGCTCGCCGCCGCTAGTGGACGGCGGCAATGTGACCATACCGACCTTCGGCATCTACAGCAAAACCGGCGAGTGGATCATCGAAAGCTACGGTGTGGACCCCGACATTGAAGTCGTGGACGACCCGGGCGAAATGGCGCGCGGCGGAGATCCGCAACTGGAGCGGGCGGTTTTCGAGGTGCAGAAGGCCATCCGCCAAAATCCGCCCCCGACGGTGAAGAAGCCGAAGTATCCGGACCGGTCGAAATAAGTGGCTATATCACCGCTCAAGGGATTCTTTCCGGTAAGTTTCGACTTCCTGGGGGAGCGCCGGGGCTGGCCAGACGTAATCTCGACGTCGCCACAAATCTTTGCTTTTTGACCCTGCCGGTGGAGTCAAATCACCTCCGTCATCCCTTCCATCTTCACCCACGGAGTACAGGATAAAACTGCCGTCGTCATCCAGGTGATACTTGATTTGTTTGCCGTCCAGGTAATCCACGGGCACAGATGCGAGAAAGTCTGGGACAAGCGCGTTGAGCGTAGCGGGCATTTTACCATGACGTAGTGAATAACGTTTCAACCCGATTGCCGTGAGGCAGAGAGCGCGATCGGTCTCGGCGCGGATCGCTTTCATAATTGCTTTGGAGTACGCACCAGCGACATGGAAGCCGGAGAATCTCACTCGATTGTACAAGTTGCGGTAGTGCGCGGCATCATCGAAAGCTTCCAACTTGTCCTTGATCGAACCGCAGGACTCGGCAGCGGCGGCTTCGCGCATCATTCCAAGCGCCTGGTGGACGATCTTGAGATCATGTAGTTCAGCCTGATGTGACCACGCGAAGCGCCAGACCCGGCAGTATATTTGCCGACGCCAAAATTCGGTTAAGTCCTCGTGAAAGGGAATCCTTTCCCAGATTCCACCTTCCCCAGCTTCCTCGGACTCATCTCCATCGAGCATCGAATCAAAAAACGAGGCGAACTTCGCAAACGCCTCAAAAAGCTGGTACGTCTCTTCATTTGAGGCACGCAACTGTTCATGTGTAATATGCAAAGACATCAGTTCTCGCTCCAGACTTCGGGACATGGCATTGGCGAATCGCTGGGATTGCCACGCATCTTGCAGCACAGCCAGTTCTTCGTCGTTCCAACCATTCCACTGCAACGCTTCCCAAGTATCTGTCCGAGCAATGGCTCCAATCGCCACACGAACAAGTTCGCTGATCAATACCTGATCCTCCGCCATAAGCCTCGGCAGTCGTATTTGGCAGCGGAGACTAGAAGCGGCGCCGTGTATGCGTTCTTCACGCAGTGACAACTGAATTTCTGCACCCAGCCAAGCTGTGAGCGACTTGGCTTTGGCTAGATGAGGTATCCTCAACTTCGGACCTTGGGCATAGTCGAGACGGTTGTTCAGAACTGGTTTGTCCAGTGCCGTGCGGATCTTGGCAAGGATCGTCGCATTGGTTTTCAGATCGGTGGCAATTTGTTCCCAGCGGTTTGTCACCGATTCATTGACCCACTCTCCATCGCGGTAAGCACTGGTATCAACCCACTCGCGTTCGTGAAACCCGACAATGGCGCGACCAGAACTGAGCAATCTCATTCTCGGCGGAGGACTATTCGGCAACACCGTTCCACGTGCGAGCTGTTCGATGGCTGCAATGGCCTCAGGCGCACCGTTGTCAGAATCCAAAGCCGTTGCTATGAAATCTTGCGCCGACAACTTCTCCCCTCGGGCTACAAGTTCCCGTTTGTAAACTGCCAGCGCAATCTGGCCGCGAAACCGTTCGACCAGAAGGAAGGCTACAACCAAGGCGATGAGCGCGAGCAGAATCTTGCCAAGAAGTTTGAGCCGGCGCTGGTACATGGCTGGCAGGTTAGACAGCACGCCAAGCCTGCACAAGGGCAGCCACCGCTTTGGCTGAGTCCGTGGGCTTTAACTCCATCCACTGCGCGTTGGCGTGCTTGCGGAACCACGTCAACTGCCGCTTGGCGTACTGACGCGTTTTGATTTTCACCAGTTCGATGGTGTCGGCCAGCGAACGTTCGCCGCGCAGATGTTCGACCACTTGCCGGTAACCGATGGCTTGCATCGCGGTTTGGTTTTGCGCGAGGCCATGGTCGAGGAGCTGCCGGGTTTCCGTGACCAGACCGCGCGCGAACATTTCGTCCACGCGAAGATTAATCCGGGCATGGAGTTCAGGAGATGGGCGGGTAAAGCAGATTATTTGGTGGGGCGAGCGTCCTCGCGAGCCGTCTGGCCGAGGAGTTGGCTCGTCGGTAGCCTCGCACCACCGGGCCCGTTGGGTGGAGAATGGTTTGCCCGTGAGCCGGAGGACCTCCACGGCCCGAACGACGCGGCGCGGATTGTGGCGGTCAATGGTCGCAAACGTGGCCGGGTCGCCCGCTTCCAGCTCCTGGAGCAAATCGACGAGCGGCGTGGCTTCCAACTCGGCGCGCAGTTTTTCGTCGGACGGGGGCGCTTCGCCAAGACCGTCGAGGAAGGCCTTGAAGTAAAGCCCCGTGCCGCCGCAGAAGATCGGTACGCGCTCCCGCCCCTGAATCTCCGCCACGGCCCGCCTTGCCAGCATGACAAACCGGGCCGCATCGAACGGCTCGTTGAGTTCCGCCACGTCGATCAAATGATGCGGCACGCGCGCCCGTTCAGCCGCCGTCGGCTTCGCCGTGCCAAGGTCGAGACCACGATAGACCTGCATCGAATCAACGGAGATGATCTCGCCGCCCCGCATTTCGGCGAGCGCAAGCGCCACCGCCGATTTGCCCACGGCGGTCGGACCGGCGAGAAAAATGGGTTGTTTGCTTGAGAGTGTGGTCACGGAATGAATGTGCAACGTCCGCCCTCAGAATCCCGGATCAGGACATGCGCAACCCTTCGAGCGCCGACGGACCGAAGAACATCACGGCGCGTGATCATCCAATCACCGCTCCAAAACAATCGTCTGTGCGCTGGCCTCGCACACCCTGCCTGCCATCGGTGCATGCAAAAGGGCGCCGAGTGCATTCGCCGCCGGCTCGCCGATCACCTGCCCGGCGCTCACCCGGTCACCCACTTTGACTTTCGGTACGCACGCCGTGCCCGCACTTTGCTTGAGCGGCAAAACCAACCGGCCCGGGGCAATTGATTCCGCGCTTAACGGCGCGGGTGAATCGTAATCCTCCACGTGCAGTTTCCGGGTGAGTGATTTGATCGGAACGCGGCGGCCATCGTGCATCGGGTGCGGTTGAGGATTCATCGGCCCGGTCCATTTGATTTGCCTGGCGCGCATCACGGCCTTCGCGTCGTCGCAGGCTTCCTTGGGATAAAGTTCCTCCGGACACGCATACAACGTGCAAAGCCCGCACGAACAACACATCGCCGCCCATTGGTTGAAATAGTCCGCGCCCGTGGCGGTGAACGCGAGACTGCGCATGACCTGGTGCGGCTCGACGGCGTAACCCAGCAAAAAGCGGGGGCAATATTCCGTGCAGTAACGGCACTGGTCGCAGGCGGACTTGCCGATCTGCGCCTGCACCTTGGCCGGCTTGAGTTTGCGCTCGATGGTGTGATGCGTGCGCGGCAGGATCACCACGCCCGTGGCCGTCTTGGTGATCGGGGTGTCCAGATCGTCGGTCGTCTGGCCCATCATGAGGCCGCCCAGGCACAGCACGGGATCGTCTGTCGTCAATCCGCCCGCCGCGGCGAGGCAATCGCGATAGGTCGTGCCCAGCGGCACTCGCAACGTCACCGGCGATTTCACCGCGCCGGCAATCGTGAGCATCTTGTGCGTCACCGGCGTCCCGTCCGCCGCGGCGGCGATGTTTACGAATGTCTCGACGTTGTTTACCACCACGCCGACGTTGATGGGTATTCCTCCCGGCGGTATCAACCGGCCCGTGACGTTGAATACCAGATCGTACTCGTCGCCCGCCGGATAATAATCGCCGAGCAATTGGACGCGCACCTCCGTGCCGCGGCACGCGGCAGTGACGGCCTCGACCGCATGCTTCTTTTTGCCTTTGATGCCGATGACCCCATCCTTTGCGCCCACCGCGGCCATCGCGAGTTGCATGCCGCGCACCACTTCGGCAGCGTGCGCTTCCATGATGACCGCGTCCTTGTGCAACAGCGGTTCGCACTCGGCGCCGTTGGCGATGAGCGTGTCCGCCTTCGCGGCCAGCTTGACGTGCGTCGGGAAGCCGCCGCCCCCGGCTCCGACGACGCCGGCCTGTCGGACTTGCTCGGCCAGATTCATGTTTCGATTCTAGGATCGCGCCGGGTTAAAGACAGAAAATTGTCAGCTTCTTCGGTCCGTGCGCGCCAAGCACGAGGATGCGTTCAATGTCACCCGTCCGACTGGGGCCGGTGATGAACGAAATCATGCTCGGATAATTCGCGCCGTGCCGCTGCTTGAGGAGCGCAAAGGCAGCCGGCAAATCCGGCACCAGTTGTTCGCGTCGGGCGATGACGACGTGATGGGGTGGCAGACAGGACAATGCCCGGCCACCAGCCGTTTTGCTCGTTACCAGAACCGTCCCGGTCTGGGCGATGAGCGCGTCACATTCCGAAATGCCGACGTCGGATTGTTCCAACTCGTGCTTGTCGTAGCCGTCGCTGGTGACGAGTGTGGGCAAACCAAGACCGGCCGCTTGGGTCTGCGCCAGCGCGCCCCGGTGGGTGGCTACACGCTGCCACTTCTCCGTGTCCCGCAAGGCGCGCAACTCGGCGGTGAGTGCATTGGCGTCCTGGACCCGCTTGAACGTCGCGCGCAACTCGCTGGCGTTTCTGGCAAACAGCGCGAACTGTTCGTCCTCCGATGCGCCGACCGGCGGCATGACCCGGCGATGATCCTCCGTGGTCGGCAAACCCGTTCCGTGATGCGCGTGCGCCTCGACGGTCAAGGCTTCACGGATGCGGGTGAAGATGTTATCGCGTTCGCTCATAGTTCACAGGTAGGAGACGACGTGAGGAGGCTCTAACTTGTTTTTTTTGAATCGCGGAAGAGCATGGTGTAACGACCGCCCTCACCCTGACCCTCTCCCCCAGGAGAGGGAACAGCTTGCGGATGTATTCCTTTTTCCGGATGCGCGCTGGACAATCTCAGGTTGCCGATTTGCGGTGAGACGGAGAACAATTCTCCCTCTCCCCGGGGGAGAGGGCCGGGGTGAGGGCGGGCGTTGAACAGACTAGTTTTCGCCGTGGTAGTCATTTTGGTTCGGAGTTCTC
>CAZYYS010000214.1:0-10361 GCA_964651015.1 uncultured Verrucomicrobiota bacterium | reverse complement strand
GCCCGTCCGGTTCGGAGGGAGGGGTGGCGCCAACACGCCATCCCTACCCCTATCTACGCGCAATGGCCCGATCCTCAATGGTTGTGTGTGCCCGGATGTTTTCATTCGTGTCTCATTTCTCCATCCATCCATCCTTCAGGCGGATGATACGTTGTCCGTAACCCGCGTTGGATTCCGAGTGAGTGACTTGAATGATCGTTGTGCCTTCCTGATTGAGTTTCTTGAACAACTCCATGATTTCGCGGCCTTGATCGGTGTGGAGGTTGCCGGTCGGCTCATCGGCAAGCAGCAACTTCGGCTTGGCAATGATGGCGCGCGCCACAGCCACGAGTTGTTGTTGCCCGCCGGAAAGCTGGCTGGGGTAGAGGTCCTTTTTGCCGACGATGTTGAAACGGTCCAGCGTGTCGGCCACCAAGGCATCGCGTTCGGATTTGTGGATGTTGCGGTAAGAAAGCGGAATGTCGAGGTTCTCGGCCACCGTCAGATCGTCGAGCAGGTGAAACTGTTGAAAGACAAAACCGATGTAGCGCTTGTTAAGCAGAGCACGATCCTTTGCACCCAGCCGATGGACCGGGTGGTCGAGTAACAAGAATTCGCCTTCCCAAGTGTGATCATACATCCCGAGAATCCCCAGCAAGGTGGATTTCCCGGCACCGCTTGGCCCCATGATGGTGATAAACTCACCTTCGTTGATGTCCACATTGATTTGCCGCAGCACGTAGCTGAAACCAGCTTTGGTCTTATAACTTTTTTCCAGGTCACGTAGTTGGATCATGGGTTCGGTGTTTGTTGAAGTAGTGCCTGTCCGAAGAGAAGTGTTGATCATGGTCTTCATATTTTCCTTTGTTACTCGTGCCGCAGCGCGACTATCGGATCAGTCTTGGCGGCGCGACGAGCGGGAATCCATGCGGACAAAATCGCGACTATCAGCAGCAGCACTCCGGCCCCAATCAGCGTGGTCGGATCGGTTGGGGCAACGCCATACAATTGGCTTTTGATGAAGCGCGCGAGTGCAAGGGCGACGGGCACCCCAATGGCCACGCCGGCGAGCGCGAGCAGCACCGCTTCGCGCAGAATCGGCCAGGCAATGTTCCGTCGAGTCGCCCCCAGCGCCATGCGGATGCCAATCTCGCCTGTGCGGCGAGCAACATTGTACGCGATCAGGCTATAAAGCCCGATGCAAGAGAGCAGAACGGCCAGCCCGGCAAGTGAACAGCACAACACGGCCAACAGTCGCTCCTGACTTATGCCTTGGTCGCGAACCACTTTTTGCGTCGTGATTTGAGTAACGGCCACTCCTGGATCAATTTGAGCCACGACTTTGCGAACCGCCGTTGAAAGAGCCAACGGCGACAGCGCTGTGCGCACTGCAATGGACGCATCACGCAAATGTTTGTCCCGATACCGGGAATAAAACCTCTGCGTAATCGGGAAAAAAGTTGTGGGTTTCACCGCATCCTTGATGTCGCTGTATTTGGCATCCCGGCAGACACCGACGATCTGCCACTGGGCCGACCAAACGCTGAATGTTACACCAATAGGATCATCGTTCGGCAGGTAGTTCCGGACAAAGCTCTCGTTCACGACCACGACTTTAGTCGCCTCGGCGGAATCGTTCGCCGCAAATCCGCGTCCCTTAATAATTGGGATTCCCATGGTGGTGAAGAACGCTTCGCTCACCGTCAAGCGTTGGGTTTGCATTGGTGTTGTCGCCGTTGGGTCGCGGGAACGGCCGGATAAACCATCCACTCCACCGGACGATCCGACGTGCGCCAACAAAGGGAACTCGATCACGGTAACGGCTTGCACTGCGGGGAGAACTGCGACGGCGTTTTCCAGCCGCTTGTAAAACTCGGCGGGCTGGTTATTGGCGTAGTCGCCCGACCGGATATTGAGCTTGGCGATCAGCAGCTTCTCCACGCTGAAACCCGCATTGATGTGAGTGAGATTTGCGAGCGTACGGACGTAGAGACCGGCCCCCGTCAAGAGCAGGAGCGACAGGCAGATCTGGCTGGCGACGAGGATTCTTCCCGACCGCAACCGTGGTGCGCCCATCGTCCCGCGGGATCTGAGACCATCGACGGGCGCCACTCGGCTCGCCCGCAGGGCAGGCCACAGTCCAGACAGCAAGGCGGTGATGAGCCCGATGACCATGCTGAAACTCAACACCATGAAATCGAGCGAGAAGTCGTAGTGCAACCCACGGGCCGATCCAGCCAGGAGCCGCGCGATGGCCGAACGACCCCAGATGGCGAGCAGAATGCCAAGTCCACCGCCAAGCAGCGTAAGCACGATGCTTTCCGTGAGCGCCTGCCGGAAGAGCCGCCAACGATTGGCACCCAGAGCGGAGCGCACCGCAAGTTCATGGGCGCGCACCGCGCCGCGCGCCAGCGAAAGGCCGGCGAGATTCGCGCAAGCCGCGAGCATCACCAGACCCACCACGCCTAACATTAACAAGAGCGGCTTGCGGTAGTGCTTGCGGTCTTGGGTCAAACCGCCATGCCCTGGCTCAACAAGTACGTCCGGCTGTTTCACGACCGGCTCGGTCGCGCGGGCGAAAGCAACGTTGAGTGCGGCCTTGAGTCGGGCATCGCTGGTGCCGGGGCGGAGCCGGGCCATGAGTTGTACAAACCAATGGTCGTTTTCCGTGATCGCGCGGTACAAGAACGGCGACTGCGCCGACATGGGAACGTAGAAATCGCAGGGTTCGCCTGGCCGCACACCGGCAAAGTTTCTTGGCAATACTCCAATGATGGCAAAGTTGGCGCCGTTTAAGGTGATCGCCCCGCCAAGCACGTCCGGATCGAGGTTGTAACGCCGGCGCCAGCAATCATAGCTGAGGACGGCCTGCATCCCGCCGCCGGCATCGTCCTCCCGCTTGGTTTGTGATTGGCCAAGGAGTGGTCGCACCCCGAGGCTCGAGAAGAAATTATCGGAAACCATCATCCCGCGCGCGGCGAATGTTTCGTCGCGCACGCGCGCCGCCACTTCGATCAACGGGTAAAAGCCAAAAACGTCGGCGATGCCCGCGCCCTCATTGCGCAGCGCCAGGAATGTGGGGTGGGAAACAGCGTCGCCGAACGTGCGATTGCCGCTTTGGGTTGAATTACCGTCAAAGGATGGCACCCGGGCATCGGTGCCCGCCCACTGAAGCACGCGCAGTTCGTGAGGATTCGGCACCGGCAGCGAGCGCAGGAGGATCGCGTTGACAAGGGAGAACACCGCCGTGCCAGCACCGATACCGAGCGCAAGCGAGAAGACGGCGACGGTTGTAAAACCGGGGGACATCCTCAATTGCCGAACCGTAAAGCGAATGTCCCGCCACGTCTCCTCTCCAAAATTCGCGCCACGGACATCACGGCATTTCTCGCGGACGCTTTGCACGTTGCCAAAACGTTTGCGGGCTTCGCGGGCGGCATCTTCCGGTGTCATGCCTTTGGCAATGTTCTCCGCCGTGCGTTGCTCGAGGTGGAAGCGGAGTTCCTCGTCAATCTCCAGCTTCACCGCATTCCTTTGCCCAAACGAACGCAGCCAACGGAAGAACATAATGATCGACTTCATGGTTGTGGGTTGCGCTTCAAGCCGGTTGCAAGACCAGGGTGATGGCGCGGCACACCCTTTCCCAAATGGCCGTTTCTTCTTCCAGTTGCTTGCGGCCCGCGCGCGTCAGCGAATAAAACTTCGCGCGCCGGTTGTTCTCCGACTTGCCCCACGCCGCCGCAATCCAGCCCTTCTCCTCCATCCGATAGAGGCAGGGGTAGAGTGAACCTTCTTCCACAACCAGTACGTCATCGGAGCGTTGTTGAATGCGTTGGGCGATGGTGTAGCCGTGCATCGGTTCGGCCGTGAGCGTTTTAAGAATGAGCAAATCAAGTGTGCCCTGTAAGAGTTCAGCTTTTGTTGTTGGCATAATCAGGTTGACCTAGATGGTCTAGGGGAAGTGTAGGTGGCTTACCTAGAATGTCAAGGGGAGAATGGCAACGTTTTGCAACGACACATTGACCGGGAAGTTTCACGGTGCAAGTCGGCGTGAAAAGACAAGGGAAACCCTTTTGCGATCGAGTCGCTCTCAGTGAAGGTTCCCTTTTCTCTCGTCCCGGAATCCGCGCATGACGTCAGCATACGCAAACAGTGTGGAACTTCTTAAGTATGGACTCAGTGCCTGCCTTCAATCAGTTGTCGTCGCGTTGCCTGCAAACGCTGCAACATCACGCTGGTCATGCGTTTCATCAATTCATACCCAAGGTCGTGGTCATTTTCGCAAGCCTCGCGCAAGCGGGTTCCGTAAAAGAAAATCGCCGTGGTCTCCTCCAATGCACGAGCGTCGAAATGCCAGTAGTATGGCGGGAAGAGCCAGGACCAGCCCAGGACGTCGCCGGCGCCAATGGTTTGAATGCGGACTGCGGGCCGGTCTTTCCGTGAAGATTCCAATACGACCCGGCCGCTCAGGATCAGATAGAACCGGTTGGCAGGGTCACCCTCGCGAAAGATGAGTTCGCCCGCCTTGAACTGCGTTTGCATGGCGTTGTCGGCGAGGGTTTGAAGGTGTTTCGAACTCAAACCTTTCAAGAAAGGGAGTTCTGCGACGACGGATTCAAGTGTTTGCATGAATTTGGCCAGCTGGCCGGCTAACTTTTGTTTTTTCGACGCAAAGTTAAACTGTTTTGGTGAAGTTTAAATACCACGCGAGTGGGGCGAGGGCTTCACATTGCTTGTTTGAGACTTTGCAAAAATTGCTTCGATAAACCGTCCAACCGACAATAAACGATTAGCTTTTGACAATTGCAGTGAAGCAGGAACAGGTTGTCGCGACTAGTTTCAACCGCGAAGAAAACTTACGGCCATTGTGTGCCAATGAAAGCAAGCATCGCCAGAAAACGCTTAGTGCGTGAGGGTAAAACCTCCAAGAGTGCGCCCGCGCGCAGGTTGGTTAGTCGATTGGACGGCCCTGAACTGCCACTGTCGTTTTTACGAATCAAGAAAATCCTCGTGCCGCTCGATTTTTCGCGTCCCTCCACGCAGGCGTTGAAGTACGCATTGAAGCTGGCCGAACGCTTTGGGGCTACGCTTTGCCTGTTGCACGTGATCGAGAAGGCTTCATTTATTAACGACGTTGAAAACGTGGCTCTTGCAGTTCCGGATAAAAAACTGAAGAATATTGCCAACAAGCAGCTTATTTCCCTGTCAAAGAGAATAATCAAAAGCCCCGTGCCGGTGTTTCCATACACCCGAATTGGCAAACCATTCGTAGAGATTGCCGCACTGGCCCAAACTCAAAACATCGATTTGATCGTACTCGCGACGCACGGATACACGGGACTAAAGCATGCCTTGTTGGGCAGCACGGCGGAACGAGTGGTCCGGCATGCGCCCTGTCCCGTTCTCGTGGTGCGCGAGCGACAACCTCAAATCAATTAGCCGAACATTCAACTGGAAAGGATAATCATGAAAATCAAACCAACATCCAAACGCGGTCGGGTGATTGTCGAAATGAATCGCCGTGACGACCGGCTATTGGCCGCCAGTTCCCGGGATGCAGAAAGTTTGGCTCCGCCGTTTAGGCTGAAAAATATTTTGGTGCCGATAGACTTCTCGGACTTCTCCCGGAAAGCCCTGAAATACGCGTTGCCTTTTGCCGAAAAATACGGAGCCAAGCTCACCCTCCTGCACGTTGTCGAGCCAAGGGTTTATCCGGAAAATTACTTTGACGTATTGATTCCGGCTGAAATGGAGCAAGTGAACATGCAGCTTGCCGCCACGAGCCGCAAACGGCTTGCCGAATTACGCCGCCAGGAAATCGATCCGGAGATCGCCTCGGATACCCTCGTTCGGACTGGCAAACCGTACACCGAGATCATCCGTGCAGTCGAAGAGCACGATATCGATCTCATCATCATCGCTACTCATGGATACTCAGGATTGAAGCATGTCTTCATGGGTAGCACAGCCGAACGTGTGGTGCGCCATGCGCCCTGTCCCGTGCTCACGGTCCGTCAACGGGAGCAGAAAACTGGTTAGCAACGATTTGCCAGCCGACAAAGGTGAAGCGTAAGATCAAGAAGATCGCACATTCGGCGACGGCACTGAGAACGCCTGTGGCCAAGGGGACAAAACATACCGACCCAGTTCTCCAGTTCACGAAAATTCTGGTGCCCGTTGATTTTTCGGAATGTTCGCGCAAAGCCATTGAATACGCTGTCCAGTTCGCCCGGCAGTTTCATGCCGAGATTGCTTTATTGCACGTCGTTCATGTCAATTACTATGCGGCGAATAGTGAATACACGACGTTTGATTATCCAGAACTGATCGAAGAGACGCGGCGAACTGGCGAAAGGGAACTTGGTAATCTGGCTAGCTCGCTTCCTAAGACGTATCCGATAAAAACCCTGATTCGAACCGGCCATCCGGGAAGCGTGATTGTCGATGCCGCCAAAAAGCGCGGTATGGACTTGATCATTATCTCTACTCACGGCCACACCGGATTCAAGCGTGTCTTTCTTGGCAGCACGGCGGAATACGTCTTGCGCTATGCGCCCTGTCCCGTTCTGATCGTGCGCCAACACGAGCGTGAATTTGTTTGATCGCTTCCCGCCTCTGGTTAATTCGAAAACAGGACCGTCGGTTTCCGAAATCGGACGGCGATTTGCAATCGCCCGGTGGTGACGGAATATATTACACAATCTGAGAGCGATTTGTGAACTTCTCACCTGGAACTGAAGAAGAGCGCGACGCAGACACTTCGAAATGCCTTGCCCGCTCCGTAACGGACGCGCTGGCCGCTGAACCGACTTTGGAGGCCGTGACCATCAACCGCGCCCGCCATACCATTTCCGTCGCCACACTGGGAAAGGCGGACATCCCTAAACTCACCGAACGCATCGCCACGACCGTCCGAAAAGCGCAGGAGGCCAATGTCAATCAGCATTGCAATCTGCTGGTCGGCAAAGGGGACTGCAAAGGTTGTGACAATCCACTTTCACCTCGTGAACAGGAAAAGATCACGATCCGACATGACGGCGACTCGACGACAATTGCGCGCGTGACCTGCCCGACTGCGCCAACCTTCTGGCGTTGGCGCGACATTCCCTGGCCCAAGGTCGTCCAACGCGACGTTGAATTCCTGGAGCACGCGGAACAAATCGACGAATGGAAGCCGCAACTCGCTGCGGCGATCTTGTGTGGCCTCTTCGGGTTGAGCGCCTACTTTCTTGGCGAAGGGCGGCTGGCGCTGGCGTTGTATGCGTTCGCCTACGTTGCGGGCGCCTGGTTCACCGTGGAGGAAGTTTGGGAGCGCCTTCGCAAGCGGACCATCGATGTCCATTTTCTCATGCTGGCTGTCGCGGTTGGCAGCGCCAGCATCGGCGCCTGGGGCGAAGGTGCGATGCTCTTATTCCTGTTCTCCTTTTCCGGCGCCTTGGAACACTTTGCGCTGGGCCGGACGCAGCGTGAAATCCGTTCACTGTTCAAGGAAGCGCCCAAAGTCGCCTCCGTCGTGGATGAACACGGCCACGAACGGGAATTACCGGTGGAACAGTTGCGGCCGGGAATGCGACTGCTGCTCAAGCCGGGCGTACAGTGTCCGGTCGATTCGGAAATCGTCAGGGGCCAGACGGCCGCCGACGAATCGAATCTGACGGGCGAGGCAACGCCGGTCGAAAAGAACATCGGGGACACCGTGCTGGCCGGAACGCAGAATCTCTGGGGAGCAGTCGAGGCGTCGGTGCTGCGGCCGGCCGCCGAAAGCTCGTTGCAAAAAATCATCCGGCTGATCCAGGAAGCCCAACATCAGAAGGCTCCGACTCAACGGTTCACCGATAAATTCGGCACGGTTTACACCTACTTGGTCCTGGCACTGTCGCTCGTGATGTTCTTTGTCTGGTGGCTGGGACTCGGCCTGACGCCATTCACCTCCACGGTGACGAAGCAAAGCGCGTTCTATCACACGATGACCCTACTGGTGGTCGCGTCGCCGTGCGCCTTGGTCCTCTCCATTCCTTCGGCGGTGCTCGCCGCTATTGCCTGGGGAGCGCGTCGCGGAATTCTTTTTCGCGGCGGCGCCGCCGTGGAAAAACTCGCCGAGATAAACATCGTGGCGCTCGACAAGACCGGCACTTTGACGACGGGAGAGTTGAAGGTTGAACGGGTCGAGAGTTTTCCCGCCGGTAGCGAACCGGAGATCGCGCAGCTGGCCTACTCGCTGGAACGACTCTCGACACACCCGCTGGCCCGTGCCATCACCCGCTACGGCAAACAGCAAGGACTCGTCCCGGTCGAACTCAGCGGATTTGAATCGGTAACCGGCCTGGGGCTGAAAGCGCAGCATGGCGCACACGGTGTTTTGCTCGGCCGCCGCGAATGGTTCGCGCAGGGGCCGCAGGCAAAAATCGTTGCCGAAGTGCCGCCGACCGAAGCTGGCTTGTCGGAGGTCTGGCTGGCGCGCAGCGGGTTGGTCGGCCGGGTTCTGTTGCGCGATGACATCCGGCCGCAAGCCCGGGCCGTGGTGGAAAGACTGCGGGAACTCGGGATACGCAACGTGGTGTTGACCGGAGACCGGCAGGCGACGGCTGACCATTTGAAAAACCGATTGCATCTCGATGACGTGCGCGCCGAACTCAAGCCCGAACAAAAAGTCGCCGCGATCGACATCTTCACCCGGCAGGGAAACAAGGTCGCAATGATCGGTGACGGCGTCAACGACGCGCCCAGCCTGGCCGCGGCGCATGTCGGTGTGGCGATGGGCGCGCGTGGTTCGGATGCGGCGCTCGAGCAGGCGGAAGTGGTGCTGATGCACGACCGGCTGGAGAATTTTCTGGCCGCGTTTCGACTTAGCCAACGCGCCCGGGCCATCATCCGCCAGAACCTCGTGGTGTCGTTGGGCACCGTGGCCGTACTGGTTTCTTTTGCGATGTTCGGCGCCATCCCGCTGACCGTTGGCGTGGTTGGTCACGAAGGCAGCACGGTCATCGTGGTCCTGAACAGTTTGCGTTTGTTGTTCGGTGGGACCGCCAAAAAGGCGTGACACAAATTGTGCGAATCTGCCGAACGCGTGTCTTCAGTTGCCCTTGGCTTATGAAAGGTGGCGAGGTGTGCAGCCCATCCTCGCGCCCATGTGTCCTCACAAGACGGCAACCTTCACGCAGTGGATGGGTGGAAGGGAGTCAAAAAGGCATTCCCATTTTTCGCCGCCATCGCGGCCGATCCAGAGTTGCCCGGTGGTCGTACCGAAGTAGAGCGCGGGGGATTTGAGCTCATCGATGTCCATCGCGTCGCGTTGGACCGTAAAGTAACTCTCCTTCCTCGGAAATCCCTTCGCGAGCCGGTTCCACGAGTCGCCGCCGTTCTCGCTGCGCCAGACCGCGGGTGCGCCGCCGGGACAGGTGCGCGTCATTGGTGTGAGCGGCAACACATAGACGACGTCCGGATCGTGCGGATGGACGACAATCGGGAAGCCGAAATCGGACGGCAGGCCCTTGGCGATGGAACGCCACGTGTGGCCGTGATCGTCGCTACGGAGGACGCCGATGTCAGGGCGGCGTCCGCCGGGGCCGTCCCATTCTGCCCAGCCGCCATGGTTCTGCATGTAAAGCCGACCCGGCGCGTCCTTGTGACCCGCGATCTTGTGCACGCACTGGCCGAACTCGGGGAACGGATCGGGCGTGAAGCCGGCACCGACGCCCTTGTTCGAGGCGTTGAAGGTTTCGCCGCCGTCCTCGGAAAGGTAATGGCCGCCGGTCGAGATGCCAAGATGCACGCGATTGCCGTCGCGCAGGATCGTGTGCATGCACAATCCGCCGTTGCCGGGATGCCACTGGCGCGCGTGCGCGTGGTTGCTGATGCCAGACACCATTTCCCAGGAATCGCCGCCATCGCGGCTCCGGAAAAGCGCTGCCGGTTCAACGCCGCACAGCAATTCCTTCTTGCCGTTGCCCGGTTCAAGCGACCAGATGTTGGCGAGCGCGCGACCATCGTCCTTCGGGAAGGCCGGAGCGGATTTCGTTTCCTTGAAACTCTTTCCAAGATCAGTTGAACAAAGAACCTTCATGCCGAAGAAGGCATTGCAACTCGACGCGTACATGCGCGGCGAATTGCGGGTATCAATGAGTGTGGAATAGACCGCGACGCCGGGACCGAACGGGCCGCGCAGCGCAAAACGATTGCGGGGCTTGGACGATTCCGCGACGAACAGACCTTTCTTGGTGCCGATGCATAGAACAACCTTGTTAGCCATAATTCAACCTCCAGAGACCGCAGGCAGGATGCTGACCTCGTCGCCAGGGACGAGCGGTGTGTCCAGTCCGTTGCGGTCACGCATGTGATGAGTGTTTACGAATAGATTGATGTGCCGACGCACCGCCCCGGTG
>CAZYYS010000213.1:0-10379 GCA_964651015.1 uncultured Verrucomicrobiota bacterium | reverse complement strand
AATAATTTTCCCTACACGTTCATGGGCTTTGAACCCGGCACCACCAAAGCACAGGTGCGGCGCTGCCTGGAAAATTGGAACAAGGGCGACAACGGCATTCTCGATCTCTCCAAAGCCTATCGCCTCAAGGTTGGTTCCGGCTGGCTCATCGACCCGTGCATTCTCCATGCGCCCGGCAGCCTGTGCACTTACGAGCCGCAATGGGGCAGCGATGTTTTTGGCATGTATCAAAATCTGGTCGAAGGCCGCGAAGTTCCTTGGAGGCTGCTCGTGAAAGACATGCCCAAAAGCAAACACAAGGACCTAGACTTTATCGTGGATCAGCTCGACTGGGATAAAAACGTGGACCCGAAATTCAAGGACCACCACTATCTTGAACCCGTTCCTCTGGCGGACACGCGCAAAGAAGGTTACGTCGATCGCTGGATCGTGTACGGAAAGATTGATGGCGAACAACTTTTCACAGCGAAAGAATTGACCGTCGAACCGGGCGTGAAATGCACGATCAAGGACACGGGCGCTTATGGGCTGATTTGCGTGCAAGGTGTCGGCACGATTAACGGGCAGCCGCTGAATTCGCCCAAGCTCATCCGCTTCACCGAACTGACGGAAGACGAATATTTCTGCACGGAGGACGGCGCGAAAGCTGGCGTCACTTTTGAGAATACCAGCGAAACGGAGCCGCTTGTAACGTTGCGTTATTTCGGGCCGGAAGTGAATCCGAATGCGCCGGCGATGGGGGCGTATCGGCGCAACAAGTTCAATTAAGGCTTACAGACTTTCCGAGGTGCCTATTACTCTGAATCGCACGAACCGGCGGCCAAAGTGACGAGGGCTAAATTCGAGACTGTGGGCCTAAAGCAAATGAAAGTTAGCCAATTGGCCGGGATTTAAGCGGATTTGCGATGCAGGATTGCATGCGTAAATTGGATTGAAACATTACGCAATGATTTTTCGAAAATATTACTTTTTTTTGAAATATAGGGCTTGACACTACCCCTGCAAAAGCCATTATTTACACCAAGTAAGCGCGTATAACATATTAAACTAACGAGCTAATCATGACCAACATGACCCTTTTGCAGCGCTTCGCATATTACGGGATTCTTGGCAGCCTCGCGGTTGTCAATGGAGCTTTCGCGCAGGTAAGTACGATCAATTCTGCGGTCATTAATCCGCGCGAGTTCAACGATGTCCCTGGTTCGTCGTTCAGCGTCATCGGCAATTATTCCTCACTCATCAGGTTTACCGATTTCGGTGTGAGTGCCCCTACCGGTTTTGCCAATCGACATGTCTGGCGTTTCTCCAACAATGCGGGTGCCAGTGCCTACCTGTTTCAGAACAATGACTTCTTTCAGGTTTCCATGACGTTGAAATTGCAGGCCAACCCGACCTCCCCGACCAAGGAAGCTGGCTATCTGTTCAACACACTTGGCGGCGATGGCCAGTTCATTGTCAGGACGGACACTCACGAGATTGTCGCGTTCGGAGGGCCTTTACCGTCTTACTCATTCACCGCTTCCAACGGTCTCCAATACAATTCCGGCGATACGATTGGGCTGGGCATGCATTATTTCCTCGACACCAGCACCGGATTGCGTTCGATCCAGTACTCGGTCCATGTTGGTGCCGTTGACATTCTGAGCCCAATCCTACCCTTCACCAATCTTGAGCAGGGCATCATTAACAACAGCACACTCGGCGGTTATTTCCAAATCCTAAACGACAGTTCCAATCCCTTTAACTCAGGGATAGCCGACTTCCAGAATATTAGCATCGTGCCTGAGCCTTCCACATTCGCCCTCCTTGGCTTGGGCATACTGACGCTCGGATTCGTAGTGTATCGTCGCCGGTACATCTGAGTCAGACCTCACTTTCCCAAATTCGTTGTGGCGAAGCGCCAATCGCTTTACTGTCTTTATTCTCTCGGGCGGAGTTCCAGCCGGGCCATAGAGTTTCTTCCAACATCGTATCAAATTGCGCCTACGGAAAACCGAGTTGGAAAACGCGATAAAACCTTTGCTTACCGTAAGAGGCACGGCAGGATGAAGTGACTCAAATCGAGAATGATTGGCAGCTAACTTTCTCCACCTCTCTCATCCCTTGACCCAAGGAGTGCTGTTTCTTAGCATCAGCCAGATTTCGTATGAGAATACTTTTTGCCCTCCTATTCGTGGGAATCGCCTTTGCGTCCCAAATCAAGGTGCGAGCCGAGTTGGTGAATGGTATCGCCGTCATTGTGAATGATGCCATCGTCACGTACCAGGACGTGAAGAGCTACGTGTCCCCTGCCATGGAATTGTTGATGCGCCAGTATCGCAACCAACCGCAGAAATTGGAGCAGAAACTGAATGAAACCGAGCGTGATGCCACCGAACAGCTGGTGGAACGTCAACTCATTTTGTACGACTTCAAAACCGCAGGCTACAATCTGCCTGAATCGGTTATCGACGACGAAATCCGTGACAACATTCGCAAACAGTACGGTGATCGCGCGACCTTGACCAAAACCCTGCAGGCAAAGGGGATTACGTACGAGGCTTTTCGCCAGCAGGTTCGCGATCAGTTCATCATCGCCGCGCTGCGCGCCAAAAATGTTTCTTCTGAAATCATCATTTCACCGCACAAGATCGAAGTATATTACGTGAAACATCGAGACGAGTATAAAGTCGAAGACCAGGTTAAGCTTCGCATGATCGTGCTAAACCGCGTGCCATCGGATGACACGGAGGCGGTCAAGAGACGCGCGCAGGAAATCCTGACGAGAGTTGACGAAGGAGCGTCGTTTTCTGAACTGGCCACCTTGTATTCCGAGGGCTCGCAGCGGAGCCAAGGCGGGGATTGGGGCTGGGTGGAGAAACTCAACACTGATGGCTCACCCGTGTTGCGCAAGGAACTGTTCGAAGTAGCGTTCTCACTCAAGCCTGGCCAACACAGCGGCGTCATCGAAACACCCGAAGCCTTTTACCTGATGCTCGTGGAAGACAAGCGGGCAGCCCACACCAAGTCGCTGGCCGAGGTCCGGGACGAAATTGAAAAGACACTCCTTGCCCAGGAACGTGCGCGTCTGCAGAAAAAGTGGATTGATCGCCTGAAGAATAAATCGTTCGTCAGGTACTTCTGAGACGTGGAAGGTGAAAAGCAAAGCCTTCACGAGTTTTTCTTGGTTTGGTTCGTGCGTCCCACCGTACTCAGCAAGTAACTCATGACCGGGTGGATCGGCATTTCGCTAGGCGACGTCACCGGCATCGGCCCGGAGGTCACCCTAAAAGCGCTGGCTACAGAAGCCCCACCGGACGATACCCGCTACTTGCTGATTGGCGATACCGAATACACTTTTCAGCTTATCCAACAGCTCGGCCTGCGACTGCCGCTTGAACCTTATGCAAACGGAAAAGCAAGCGGCCGTTTCCTGCTGCACAATCCGCTGCCACGCCCCCTGCCCCACGATTTGGCCACAGGCGCTCCCGACGCGGCGCGCGCAGCGGTGGCGTGGTTGCGGGATGGCGCCGCACTTTGCCTGCATCACGAACTGGACGCACTCGTGACGGCGCCCGTGAACAAGGAAACAATCCTGCGCAGTGGGCAACCATTTATTGGCCAGACGGAATTCCTTTCTGAAATCGCCGGCACCGAGCGCACCGCGATGATGTTGCTCGGTCACGATGATCGCGATCGGTGGCTGCGTGTGGTGTTGGCGACGACGCACCTGCCTCTGAAAAATGTGGCAGCACAACTGACGCAGGCAAAAGTTGAACTGGCGATCGAACTGGCCGCGGCAGCCTGCCGCGATCTTGGCTTGCCGCGTGCGCGAGTGGGTGTTTGCGGTTTGAACCCGCACGCTGGCGAAGGCGGCAAACTCGGCGATGAAGAGCAAACCATAATTACCCCGGCTGTCCGCGTTTCTCAACAGAAGCAAATCAACGTAGCAGGACCGTTCGCGGCAGATTCCCTGTTTTACTACGCCTATCGCGGCGATTACGACGTCGTCGTGGCCATGTATCACGATCAAGGTCTGGCGCCGTTAAAAATGATTGGTTTTGAAAGTGGAGTCAACTGGACCCTCGGTTTGCCATTCATCCGCACTTCGCCCGATCATGGCACGGCCTACGACATTGCCGGACGGAACAAGGCCAGTCCCTCCAGCATGTTGGCGGCGATCCGGCTGGCCAAGCAACTGGCGCAAACGCGACGTTCTCGATAATTCTACCCGCCCATCTGGCCGCGCGTCACGCCGAGCTGATTCAGCAACTTCAGTTCACGCCAGAGTTGCACGCCGGAGGTTTCGCCGCTCAACAATCGTCGATAATGCGTTATGGTTTGCGTCACTTGGTCGGGCGACTCGTTCACAAACTCAATGCGAAAATAGCGGACACCCAATGCCATCATTCGCGATACATATTCCGCTCCAGTCTGTGCCCGCGCGTTAAATACCGTATTGCGACACCCAATGTCCGCCTTTAAAGGATGTTCCGCGCCGACGCGATCCCGCAGCTTCACCTCATGCATGTCACACGGGCGCCCGCAGTTCCGATAATCCGTCCCAGGGGACAGGAACGCGCAGAACACACAATGCTCCATGTGAAACATCGGAATGTGCTGATGAATCGTCACTTCGAACCATTCCGGCGGCGCACTTTGTAATAACGCTTCAAGTTGTGTAAAATTCAAATCATAGGAGGCTGTCACTCGCTCCAGATCAAACTTGTTTCGGAAGTAATCAGCCGTGAGTTGGTTCGCCACGTTGAACGAAAAGTCGCCAACACACCTGCCATCGGCAAAAAACCTCAAGTGATCGTGGTTGCGAACAAGATAGCCATCCGCGTTCGACGATCGAACCTGTTCCAAAACCCATTCCTCGCCCGTTTTGAAAATACGCGGCGGCGCGACGAAAATAGTAGGTGATCGATGGTCGATGGCTGATGAATTGTGTCCGCGCGCCACGGCATCGCGGTACCTCTTTGGATTCTCGAAGTCGCAATAAACTGTCTCTACGCCGCATTCCAACGCTGCGTCGAGTTGCGGAAAATCGCGGACGAGGACGACCAATGCCGTTTTCGTAGAAGATGAGGCGTGGAGATTTCCGCCAATTCCGGATTTTGGATTTTGGATTTTGGACTTGAAAGCCAGCGCTTCCTCATGGCGGCTGATGCGCTCGCAAACTATCCATCGCTTCGGCTGCGCGCGCAGTCCATCCAATTGGCTCACCGCTTCGCGCCGCAACCGGTTCAACTCACTCACCGGTAGCATGACGTCGCCTTCGAGTTGGCTTTTCAGTTCGGCAAGCTTGAAAGGAGTCCCGCCGAGCCGGCCCAGTTGCTCGCGCAACCGTTCACTGGTCAACGGTTGTTTCTCCGCCTTTTCCAGCGGCATTGACGAAGACATTTGCACGACGTGGCCTGGTTCGTCGCGGACGATGAGCGTCATTGGTTGCCCAACGTGACCGTGGGCTTCCATTTGAACGGGTCGCTGGAAACGCGGCTTGTCTCCTTCAAAACTCTGACGCAAACGGCGGTTCAGCTCTGGATCATCCGTCTTCCACAATCTATCGCCCACGTGAACACGTGAAAAATCAATAGCGCCGCGACCAAAGCGCAACTCCACGCAGTTTCGGGTTTCGGGTTTCGGGTTTCGGATTTCATAAACTCTCCCACCTTCCTCCTTCTGATCGGGGTGGCCCGAGTCGAACACGACCCCGTCACCCGGCTTGAGAGGAGCTTGCAGTTGCGCAAAAACCCTTTCGCCTTGAACGCGGCTGACCTCGCCGAGATACACGCCGCGCTTTTTTCCGAAGCGCGCGTGGACCAATTTCTGATTATTGTTGCCGCAAAACCAGCCGGTGTAGAGGCCGCGCGAAAAAGCCATTTCCATGTCGTATTTTGATTCACCGCTGAGACGCAGAGTCGCCGAGTTTACCGAATCCTGATTTCTCGGTGTCTCAGTGTCTCTGCGGTTCAATGTTTCACCGATCTTCTCAATTGCGTTCCGGTAGGTACGCGTGATGTTCGCCACGTATTCCGGCGACTTCAACCGCCCTTCTATTTTCAACGACGCCACTCCGGCGCGAATCAACTCCGGCAAGACTTCCAGACCCGCCAAATCCTGCGGACTCAGTAGATACTTTCGGTCTCCCAGCGGAACGGGCTTCCCATCCGAGATCAAGTCGTAAGGCATGCGGCACGCCTGCGCGCACTCGCCGCGGTTGGCCGAACGACCACCTAGCGCCTCACTCGTCAGACATTGGCCGGAATAAGCAACGCAGAGTGCGCCGTGAACGAAGACTTCGATGGGCAACTCGGCAGGGCGCGTCACTCCGTGCGCGTCGTCGGTGGCCTGTGAGGTTGCGGGTAGAGGACGGCCCGCCTTGCCTTGCGCAGCTTGAATCTTCTCGATTTCCTTGAGCGAACACTCGCGCGCGAGCACGACGAGGTTGCATCCCAACTCGCGCGCAAACTCCACGCCTGCCACACTCGTGATGGTCATTTGCGTCGAAGCGTGAATTGGAAAATCAGGCGACAACCTGCGAATGAGACGGCAGATGCCGACGTCCTGTACAATGGCAGCGTCCACGCCCGCCGTGATGATAGTGCGCAGATAATTCTCCGCGTCGGCCAGTTCGTTGGCAAAGACGAGCGTGTTGAAGGTGACGTAACCCTTCACGCCGCGACGGTGCAGGACATCCATCAGTTTCGGCAAATCGGCCTCAGTGAAATTTTGCGCACGCATCCGGGCGTTGAACTTTTCCAAGCCAAAGTAAATCGCATCGGCACCGTTTTCGACGGCTGCCTTGGCACATTCCCAGTCACCGGCGGGAGCGAGCAACTCAGGCAAAGCCACAGCGGGAGTCGCGCTTTGCGATGAACAGGCTGTCTTTTGATTGGCGTTCTGTTGTGCCATCAAGCTGAGGAGAGTAGTTGGTGGGACGAATCGGAACAAAGCAATTGTGACGGCAGAAAGGCGACCAGAGCGTAGTCAGGGCGGCGCCGGAGGCACAGAAGCGTCTTGTGATCGAATATTGAAAAGCTTTTCGAGTTCCGGTCTCTTGAACCCCAGCTTCACGAGACGCTCAATTTGTTCCTTGGCAAACACTGGCCAGCGCTCTTCCGGCATGAACTTCACGAAGCCGTCAACCATGATCACATCGCGAATGAGAGGCCCCCACGGGCGGCGAAAGTGATCGCCGCCGCGAGTTGGGTATTTGTCAAACATTACCACAACGTCGTCCAGGGCGTTTGTCTCGGAAAGACCTTGAATGTAGATGCGGGTGCATTTTTCTTCCGGCACATCCAGCCCCTCCTCCAGGCATTCCTTTAGCATTTTCCCATCATCACCGGGAGCCGTGAACAGTCGGACGTCATTGTGGGGGTCGTCTTTGAGTACAAGCAAAATTGCGTCACCAAACCCATTCGTGTGGAACGGATATTTGCCATCATGCTCATCCGCATATAGGCGGAGGGCCGATCCGGCAACTTTACTGCAGTGCTCATGCGCGTGAAAGATATTGAACATGCCGATCACGAATAAGCCTGCGTAAGCCAGCAACGGCAAACCTGCCAATGCTATTACCAAAACCCACCATCGTTTCTTCAACCAGTCTTTCATTTGCTCAAGGCAAGCTAGGCTCCCGGATGCGATTGTCAATCCGATGGCCTTCAATCCACATGCTACTCTTGTGCTGTTGTTTTCCGCTGCAATGTTTAAGCTGCCGGTATGCGCGTATTGATAGTTGGCTGTGGTTATGTCGGATTGCCGCTGGGAGCGGAACTGGTCAAGCAGGGGCACGAGGTATATGGCGTACGCCGAACAATCGCGGCCGAGGCGGAACTCAAAAACGCAGGCATCCAACTGATCGTAGCGGACGTCACCAGGCCGGAGAAACTGGCACAATTACCCACACCGTTTGATTGGGTGGTGAATTGCGTTTCGTCATCCAAAGGCGACGTGGAGGATTATCGCAACGTCTATTTCAACGGCACCCGAAATCTCATTGAATGGCTCTCGTCCGCGCCGCCGAAGAAATATGTCTATACCAGCAGCACCAGCGTTTATGGACAGACGGATGGTCTGCCGGTCAAAGAAACCAGCCCGGTTGAACCGGTAGTCGAAACCAGCAAAGTGTTGGTTGAAACCGAGAAGTTGTTGCTCGACGCCGCCCAACAAAAGAAGTTGCCCGCCGTGATTCTGCGCGTCGCCGGCATTTACGGCCCGGAGCGCGGGCATTTTTTTCTGCAATATTTAAAAAACGAGGCGAAGATCGAGGGCAAAGGCGAGCGCTTCATCAACATGATTCATCGCGATGATTTGGTGGGCGTCATCATCGCGGCGTTGAAGAATGGCCGGGCGGGCGAAGTTTACAACGCGGTGGATGACGAACCAGTGGCGCAGATTCATTTCTTCCGCTGGCTCTCCGAGGCGCTGGGCAAATGGATGCCGCCCTTCGCCACTGAGACCGAAAACGCCGACCGCAAACGCGGCCTCACCAACAAGAAAGTGCAAAACCGCAGATTGAAGATGGAACTCGGCTATCAATTCAAATATCCGACGTTTCGCCAGGGTTACACCGTAGAGATTCAGCGGCTGGATGACGCGGGTCTGTTGAACATTGAACTGGAACCGAGATAGACGTGTTGAAATGTTGCCGCCTTTTGACTTTCGTTCCTCTCGTTGATCTGGTACAAAGCGATCCATGCCTTCTAAACTAACGATCGGTTTCCTCGGCGCCGGCAAAATGGGCACGGCACTGGCCAGGGGGTTCATTCGTGCCGGTCTCGTCACGCCGCGGCAGATCATCGCCAACGATCCTTTGCCCGGCGCGCGCGCAGACTTCGGCAGGGAAACCGGCGCCCGCATCGCGACCAGCAACGCAAAGGTGGTCGAAAACGCCAGCGTGTTGATTCTCGCGACGAAACCCGACCAGACCGTTGACGCCCTCACTGAAATCCGGGAGCGCTTCACGCCGAGACATCTGCTCATCTCCATCGCCGCCGGCGTGCCAATTTCCAAACTCGAAGTCTCCCTGCCGGCGCACGCGCGCGTCATTCGAGTCATGCCCAACACGCCGGCTCTGGTCGGCGCGTCGGCCACTGGTTTTGCGCTCGGCAAGAACGCCACACGTTACGACGGAGAATTGGCACGACGACTCTTTTCCGCTGTGGGCGTCGCGTTTCCTTTCAAGGAGTCGTTGCTCGACGCCGTTACTGGATTGAGCGGCAGCGGGCCGGCCTATGTTTGTCTTGTGATCGAAGCTCTGAGCGACGGTGGTGTTGCGGCGGGGCTGCCGCGCGACGTGGCCACGAAGCTTGCAGCTCAGACGGTGCTGGGTGGTGCAAAAATGGTTTTGGAAACCGGCCAGCATCCCGGGGCGTTGAAAGACATGGTGACGAGTCCGGGTGGAACGACTATCGAAGGGCTTCACGAATTGGAGAAAGGGAAAGTTCGCGCCGCATTGATGAACGCTGTGCGTGCTGCAACGGAGAAATCGAGGAGGTTGGGGCAGGGTTGACTGTAACTAAAAATGCAAACTGCAAAATAAAAAAACTGCTTTGCGCGCAATGGCAAAGCTCAAGGGTCGGCAATTGTACATTCTTAATTTCTCGTTTTGCATTTGATGAGCTTTCCTCCGCCAACTGAAAAGCAGGCCCGGCTCATCTGGCTGTCGCTCACCGGGCTGGCCGTGGCGGTGATCATCGCCTTGATTGTGGCCACCGTCTGGGGCCTGGGCCGTATCCTGAACGTGCTCTCGCCCGTAATCTGGCCACTTGCAGTGGCCGGCGTGCTGGCATATTTGCTCGATCCAGTGGTGGACCTGCTCCAGCGAAAAGGCGTGCCGCGCGTACGTGCCATCATCCTTGTTTTCGTCGCGGCGCTACTGATCATCGTGGGACTGCTCGCGAGCGTCGTGCCGCAACTCGTGATCGAAACCCAGGATCTTGGCCGCAAGATTCCCGGTTACACGGAGAACCTGGAGAAAAAGGTTCAGAAACTGATCAGCCAGCCGCCGGCGTGGTTGCAACGTTTCCTGCCAAAGCAGCCGGCGACGACCGGGGAAAAGCGCCCCCTGACTGGCACGAATGCCGCGCCTGCCATCGTGACCAACGCGGCCCCTGAAAAGATTGCATCGCCTTCTGTCGCGACAGATACCCCGGCGTTTTCACCAGGCATCGACAGGGTGGCGCTGGTTTCAGCATCAGATTGGCTGACCAAAGCATTGCCGGTCGTTGGCAGGCGTTTGTCGCAAGCGGTGTCGTATGTCGGCTCCTGGTTCGGAGTGATCGCGGGTCTGGCGCTGATTCCAATATATGCGTTCTATTTCTTGCTCGAAAAGCGCGGCATTGAATCGAAGTGGACGGACTATTTGCCGGTGCAGGATTCCACATTCA
>CAZYYS010000212.1:0-10453 GCA_964651015.1 uncultured Verrucomicrobiota bacterium | reverse complement strand
TGAAGAGCGACGGCTCGGTCGTGGCGTGGGGAGCGAACCGTGACGGCCAGACTGACGTGCCCGTCGCGGCGCAGAGTGGGGTTGTGGCGATTGCGGCGGGAGCGGATCACACCGTGGCCTTGAAGAGCGACGGTTCGGTCGTGGGGTGGGGACGGTACGCCATGTCGCCCGGCCCCGCGGTGCGCGGAATGGTGGCCATAGCGGTCTTCGGCGGCGGTCACCACCTCGGGTTAAAGAGCGATGGCTCGGTCGTCGCGTGGGGAGCCAACGACTTCGGCCAGACTGACGTGCCCGTCGCGGCGCAGAGCGAAGTGGTGGCGATTGCGGCGGGAAATGGTCACTCCGTGGCCTTGAAGAGCGACGGCTCGGTCCTAGCCTGGGGATGGAATAATTCGGGTCAGACGGACGTGCCCCCCGAGGCGCAGAGCGGGGTGGTGGGGATTGCGGCGGGAGGTGATCACACCGTAGCCTTGAAGACCAACGGCGCGGTCGTGGCCTGGGGAGAGAACCGTGACGGCCAGACGACGGTGCCCCTCGAGGCGCAGAGCGGGGTGGTGGCGATTGCGGCGGGAACTTTTGACACTGTGGCCTTGAAGAGCAACGGCGCGGTCGTGGCGTGGGGAGACAACAGCTCCGGCCAGACGACGGTGCCTGTTGCGGCAAAGAGCGGGGTGGTGGCCATTGCGGCGGGATGGTATCACACAGTGGCGTTGAAGACGAACGGCGCGGTCATAGCGTGGGGAGGGACCTGGGCTGGCCAGACAACGGTGCCCGCAGCGGCGCAGAGTGGGGTGGTGGCGATTGCAGCATATTTTCACACCGTCGCCTTGAAGACCAACGGCGCAGTCGTGGCGTGGGGAGCCAATCCAGGCTCTGATGGGGGCCAGACAACGGTGCCGGTCGGGCTTCCACCCGCCCTTGCCATTGCGGCGGGCTATGGTCATACCGTGGCGATTGTCCGCGACCCGCCGCCTTCACTGACCCTCCTCCGCAACGCGGATCAGACCGTGAGCCTGTCCTGGCGCGGCATGGGCACACTCGAACAGACCGAGAGCCTGACAGCGCCGAACTGGCAGCCGGCCCCCATCCAGGCCAATCCGCACATCATCAGCACCACCGGTGCGATGAAGTTTTTCCGGGTGAAGGCTGATTAGCAACCTTGCAAGAATTTCGGAAGCAAAGCACCCTCTGAAGTTCGCTCACCCCGGCGCAAGTGGCGTTCGCGCAACGGCTGACCGCCGCCCTGCTGTCGCAGCAGAACCTCGTCGCGCTGGAGGCCCACGTCGCCCCAGCTGCGGACCCCAGTTTGCAAGCGGGCTACGAACAAGCCCGAAACGAAGTTCTCAGCCGCCTCAAGTCCGAGGCCATTATCAGTGTCTCGACCGCCGAATTATAACGGACGGCGATAGTTTCACGGGAACGCAGGCGCAAACCCATTTAACAGTTCAATACACCTACAACGACCTTCCTCACCCCGTTCCCGCTGATGGAGAGAGGGAATGTTTTCTCGCATTCGTAGCAATGTCACCATTCAGTGACTCGCGGCGACGGTTGCAGAACCACTCCCTTCCCATGAACCTACCCACCACCACCTCTGACCCCTCCCAAGAGGGGAACAACCTACCGTGCGCCGCTGCCCTCCTTGGAGGGGTTGGGGGTGGGTTCACGGGCGACAATCGCGAACTTAGGGTCGTGGAGTCGCTCCGCAATCGCGCCGGTGGCGTTCCGCCGGGCATAATGACATCATCGCGTCACCGCCATTGCCCGCTGTTCCAACGGCTGCCCGTAAGGCAATTCTTCTGGCAGCGGCACAAACTCACGAATTTTTTCCCAGAGCCGCGAAAAATCCTTGTTCACGTCGCCGGAAAGGCAATCGGTCACATCGCCCGCCAGCTCGGGATACTTGTCGGTCAGCTCGCGGAAACTGAAGTTGGGATCGTAAAACGCGTAAACCAGTTTGCGCATGTTCTCGATCCCCTGGCGCAGCGTCGTGCCGTATTCCGCAAAGCGCGCCGGTGAGAAATCCCGGACCGCCAGCGCTTCGCTCACAACATCGGCGGCCATGATCCCGCTCTTGAGCGCCAGCATCAGACCGGATGAAAACACCGGGTCCAGGAAACAGAAGGCATCGCCGGCGAGCAACAAACCTTCCATGGCGCAGTGCTTCGCGTGAAACGAATACTCGCCGGTAATGTAGTAAGGCCCGGTCGGCGCGCCGGGTGTCAGGTGGTCCTTGATCCAGAGGTTCTGTTCAATTTCACGTTTGAAGATCTGCTCCGGCTCCTTGACCCCGTCACGCGAAAGATATTTCCCTTCGGCGACGACCCCGACGCTCACGAGGTCGTCGTGCAATGGGATGTACCAAAACCAGCCTTTTTCCGGGACGAATGCAACCGTGGTGGCGCCGGCGTCGATTCCGGGATCGCGTTTCGCGCCCCGGTAATAGGTCCACACCGCCACTTTGTGCAGCCGTGGATCGCCAATCCGCCAGGCGTTGCGCACCGCGGTGAACGCTTCGCGGCCCGAACAATCGAGCGTCATCGGCGCGCGATAATCAACGGTCGCGCCATCCTTCCGTCGCGCGCGGACGCCGACCACGCGCTCGTCTTCCTTGATCAGTTCCTGGACGGTGACTTCTTCTTCGACGATCGCACCCTTGTTGCGCGCATTTTCCATGAGCAACAAATCGAACTCTGAGCGCCGGACCTGCCAGGTTTGCGCAACAGTATTGCGATCGTACCGGTTAAAAAAATAGAATGGCTGGCTTGCCTTGCCCGACGGCGAGACAAACTGGACGCTGTACTTTTTGACAAAAGCTGACTGGCGCATTCGCTCGATCAACCCGAGCCGTTGCAGCGGATAATACGTGAACGGCAGGAGTGATTCGCCAATGTGGTAGCGCGGAAATTTTTCCCGCTCCAGCACCAGCACCCGGCGTCCCCGCTCCGCCAGTACGGCCGCGGCGCCACACCCGGCCGGTCCGGCGCCAATGATCACGACATCGTATTCGTTCTGTTTGCTCATGTGACTGGGTATTGGCAATCGAACATTTGAGCCTGTACCGTCAAACCGGCCGCCGTACCGGCGGCAAGATTTCAACAATCTCGGCCAGCGGATTCCCCTGCGGGTCAAAAAGCGTGTTCCGCCGGCCGAACAGCACGTGGGCGCCGGATAATCCCAGGGCCTCGTTGATCAGCGGATCTGACGCTATCCGAATGAAGGCTCGCGGGCGGCTGGCGTGGGGAATCCGGCATTCTTCCAAAATGTGTCCGAGTGGACGGCGCTCCTCCAGAATTTGCTGGCGTGCTTCCGGAGGAAACAAATCGAGGTTGATCTTGATGGCGCCGAACTCCACGGGCTGATTGTTGCCATCCAGCAGTAATACCACTTCACGAAAGTACTCGTTTCCGCTGACCCGGCGACCGAGCACTCGCAGGTGAATATCTTGTTTGTGAAACGCCTCCAACGTCGGCGTCATGTCGTTTTGGTGAACCAGCAGCGTCTTGTACGGTTCGGGCACGGCCCCACCCTCGATTTCGTTCAGGGGCGGCAGAGGCTGCCCCGCCCGCGCGTAGAAATCATCGAGCGGATGAACCAAAGAGGATTGACCGGCGCCGTTGGTCGCAGGGAGCGGTGTGGTCAAAATGGACGTTGTGTCAGACATAACGCGCGGTTCGATGTTGCGGCAGGAAAAACTCATGGAGCAGGCGGTCCACTTGCAACAAGCCTTCGCGGTTGAGCAGCACCTGATCGCCTTCGACGCTCAGAAAACCCCAGTCCTTCAACCGCTGCAACGGTTCGGCAAAACGCTGCGCCGGATCGACATGAAACTTGTTGCGGAAGTACGAAAGACTCAAATGGCCAAGTTTGAGTTGCAGGATGAATTCACGAATGAGCCGTTCGTCGTCACTTGGCGTGAGCGCGCGATAAATCGGCAACTGACCTTGATTCACAAGCGAAATGTAAGGATCGAAATCCGCATGGTTCTGGTAATGCGTGCCGCCGATATGGCCGAACGAGGCCACGCCTAGAGATAGCAAATCCGCCCCGGCCCACAGCAGGTCGCGGTAAAGAAATTTCGTCTTTCGCGGGTCCTTCACCGCTGTATAGGCGCTGGCCACCGTGTAGCCAACGCGCTCCAGTTCCTTGAACGCGTAGTCCACCCACGCCCGTTTCGTCTCCCAGTCGGCGACCGGCGCCACCAGTTTCCCTTCCGCTTTCATCTTCTGGTAGATGGTCGTGTTGTAGGGAATCTCCATTTCGTAAATGGTGACGCTATCCGGCGACAGCTCGATGGTTTTGCGCACGCACTCCCGCCAGTTCGCTTCGGTCTCCTCCACCATCCCGGCGATCAGGTCGATATTGATCTGCGGAAAGCCGATTTCGCGCGCAAAATCATAGGCGCGACCGATTTCCTTGCTGTGATGAGCGCGTCCATTGATTTCCAAAATGTGGTCGTCGAAGTTTTCCACACCAAGGCTGAGGCGCGTGACACCCAGATCGCGAATCGCCCGGAGTTTGTGATCGGTCAACGTGCCCGGCTCGGCTTCAAACGCGACCTCTTCCGCTTCGTCCCACGGTGACAGCGCTTTCATGCCGTCGGTTAGATATTTCAGTTGATCCACCGAAAGATAGGATGGTGTGCCGCCGCCAAAATAGATGAAGCGAGGTTTGCGTCCACCGATGAACGGCTTGCTCGCATAAATGGCAAACTCCCTCAGCGTCGCATCAATGTAGCCTCTGATCGCAGCCGAATCCTTGTCCGTATAAACCTTAAAGTAACAAAAGTGGCAGCGCTTCCGGCAAAACGGGATGTGAAGATAAAGTCCCAATGGCGTGTTGGGCTTTGGCAGACGATTCATCGCCGCATGAATCTCTCCGACGAACTCCGGTTTCCAGGACGAGAATGGCGGATAGTTCGAAACAAAGTAATTGCCGACCATCGTTTGCTTCTCCAGCGGAGGTGCTGGAGCGGGCTGCGGTGTCGATACGGTGGCGCTCATAACCATCATTTTTTGGCGGGAATCTTGTCTCCAAAACAATACACGTTCCCATCATCGCTCCCAATGATCACCTTGCCGTCGTCCACCGCCGGTGAACTCCCAACCGCCTGACCGATTTCGTACGACCAAAGTTCTTTCCCCTCGGCTAACGAGACGATGTACAACCGCCCGTCGTCCGAACCGACGACCACTTTGTCTCCGCAAATCACCGGCGAACTGTCCACCTTCCCCCGCGTCGGAAAAGTCCAGACGCTTTTGCCGCTGTCGCGCCGCACGCAATGCAATAATTTGTCGCGCCCACCAAAGACCACTCGGTCCGCAGTAATCGCCGGCGAGGAAAAATAGGGAAAGGCGCGATCAGTATAGGTCCAAATAATCTTACCCTCCTTCAAATCGACGCATAGAAACGCGTTTTCGTAATGCCCGAAGTAAGCCCGGTCTTCCGCCACAGCCACCGAGGCCGCGATGTAGGCGCCGGCTTCCACCTCTTTGATCTGCTTTCCTTCCGCCAGTGAAACCACATGCAACAAGGCGTCGCAGCCGCCGAAGACCGTTTTGCCGTCGGCCACGCACGGCGAGCCGTTGATGTAGTTGCTGCTTTCATAAACCCAATTGGATTTGCCATTCCCGGCATCGACGCAATGCAATTTGAAGTCGTAACTGCCCGCCAATATCCAAGTGGCGTCGCCTTTGGGCGATTTCACCCAGTTGGGCGATCCCAAAATCTTATCGCCGGTTTGATATTTCCACATGAGTTTGCCGTTGGCCGCTTCAAGCGCGTAGAGCCAGCCGTCGGTAGAGCCAACGAAGACCTTGCCATCCAGGTAAAGTGGCGAGGACTCGACACCGCCTTCGGTTTTGTAAGCCCAGATTTTCCTGCCGGTGGCAAGCTCCAAGGCATGAACATTCTTGTCGTCGGACCCGATGAATACGCGCCCTTCGGCAATGGCGGCCGAGGATTTGACCGGCCCGCCCGTTTTGAAGGTCCAGAGCAGCGCCGGCTTTTCGGGCAGTCTGCCAGTGGCTACGCCGGACAACGACGTTCCGCCGCGGAACATCGGCCAGGCAGCCGATACAGGGAGCGCCGCACCGGTGGCGAACAGAACCCAAATGATGTAACGTGCTGCATTCATTGACGAGCAAGGCCGTTTTCCAACGACGAGAGTATCCTTCACGCGATACGGCTTGGCAAACAAAATAATACTTATACGTATAATCTCACCTCGGACGGCCTGTGAACCATTTGTGAATAAGAGACGAATAACCTTTTGTACGAACCGCTTGATCTAAAGGCCCATCTGGTTCAAAGTCAGGTGTGATTTGATGTCACAGCGCAGACGACCCAAAGTGAATAACTGAAGACCCGGAAAGAGTCTGCGCTAGTTCGACATAACCCTGAATCCTCGCCCGACTATGAATACGATGCTCCAGAAACTATTAGGTTCCCTCGCGGCAGTGGCGCTAACGCCAGTGCTATTTGTCCCGACTTCCAACGCACAAGTTTTGATGAGCGCAGGAACCTACAGCCAGAATTTTAACTCGCTGGCTTACCTGTCCTCTGGTGACACCAATTGGGTGGATAATGTGACACTGCCAGGCTGGTATGCCTCGCAAAGGGTTGGAAGTGCTATCACGGGTTATCGTCTGAGCGCTGGCAACGTCAACGCGGCCGCGCTGTTTAGCTATGGTTTAACGAACGATACCGACCGTGCTTTGGGTTCGCAAGCAGGCGGCACGCCTGACGAATTCGCCTACGGCGTTTGTTTCACCAACGACACCGCCGAAGTCATGACCAATCTATCGATCACTTACACCGGCGAGCAATGGCGCAGGATCTCAGGCGCGCCCACGCAAACCCTGGCCTTTTCTTATTTCGTCTCCAGCTCGGAGATTACAAGCGCAGACGCTAGAGGCACCAACTACGCATGGATTCCCTTCGCTGCTCTGGACTTTAACACGCCAAATATCATCGGCGCAACGGGAGCGCTCAATGGCAATGACCCGACGAATCAGCAGGTATTCTCCAACCTTGAGCTGACGGGTGTCCAAGTCCAGCCCGGTCAGGAAATCTTCTTTCGTTGGCTGGATGTGAACGATTCGGGAACGGATAATGCCGTAGCCATTGATGGCGTGACCATCAGCTTCACCGGAATTGTTTTCACGACCAATTCGCCGGTCATCGTTGCTGATCCGCAGAGCCGGACCAACAATGCCGGGACCGCTGCGAGCTTCACCGTTGTGGTCGCTGGCTCCGATCCGTTGAGTTTTCAGTGGTGGAAGAACGGTACCGAATTGCTCGTGGACGGCATCAATCTGGGTGGAACCACCTCTCCAACTCTTTGGCTTACCAACGTGACCAAGGCGAACGAAGGAACCTACTCGTGCGCGATCACCAACCTCGCCGGCTCGACGAACAGCGCCGGAGCCACGCTGGTCGTCATTGATCCAGCCATTGGCACCCAGCCGCTCAATTCGACCAACATAGTCGGCGACCGGCAGACCTTCAGCGTTTTTGCCCGCGGAACGACGCCGTTTGCCTACCAGTGGCAGCAGGACAACTCCGATGTCCTCGACGCCACCAACAGCTTCATCCTCTTCACGAGCATCAACACGTCCAACGCAGGCAATTACACCGTTGTCGTCACCAACGCGTTCGGTGTCGTAACCAGTTCCGTGGCATCGCTGACCATCATTCCCACACCTTCCAACCACATCGGCCAATGGACGTTCAACAGCGACCCGCCCGATGCCGCCGTGGCAACCGGGGTGACGACGCCAACCATCGGCAATGGTAGCGCCGCGCTGGTAGGAGCCGCCACAACGGCAACGTTTTCGCAGGGTGCCGGTCAGGACCCGGCGCAAGCCGGTAATGACAATTCCGGCTGGAACATCTCGGATTTTCCCTCCAGCACCACCAACAACAAAACCGCCGGCGTCCAGTTCAACTTAAGTACGTCGGGTTATCAGCAAATCATGCTCACCTGGCGCGAGCGCCATTCGAGCACCTCGAGCCGTTATACACGCGTCCAATACAGCACCAATGCCACTGATTTCACCGACTTGAACGTCATCAGCACCACGAACGCGGACGTTTTCAACCTGGAGGTCGTTGATCTTTCATCGATTCCCGCCGTAAACGACAATCCGAACTTCGCCTTCCGGATCGTCACCGAGTTCGAGGCAACGGCGACGGGCTCCGGTGGTTCAAACTACGTCGCGACCGGCTCATCGTCCTCCTACAGCGGCGGCCAGGGCACCATCCGTTTCGACTGGGTCAACATCTTCGGCAATCCGACGAACCTGGTCACGTCGATTCCACTGAGCATCCAGCGAATCGGTGGTGACATTGTTTTGACCTGGGCGGATCCCGGGTTTGCCTTGCAAGCGGCTCCGGAGGCGACGGGCACGTTTACGAATGTGCCGGGAGCCACCAGCCCGTTCACCAACGCGACTACGGGCGACAAACAGTTCTTCCGGCTCAGGAATTGAGCGGCGCGCGGGGGGCGAATTCATTGCATCTCCCCAAGCTCTTAAAATGTGGACTAGAATTATGCTGGCTGAAAAGCCGCAGTGCGGCCACAATGCCGTAAATAACCAAACCAACAAAGGATTGACCATGCAATACACTCGCAGACAGTTTTTGAGCAAGACCACCACGGCGGTGATCGTGGCGGGAACGATGGCCGCTGGCAAAGTGTTCGGCGCGAACGACCGCATCCGCATGTGCACCATTGGTTTCAACGGCCAGGGCCACTCCCACATCAACGACATCCTCAAGCTGAAAGACGACGCGGAATACGTGGCTCTCTGCGACGTGGATGCGAACGTGCGTGCGCGTGGCGCGAAAACCGTGGAAACGGCACAGGGCAAAGCGCCGAAACTTTACAAAGACATCCGCGAGGCACTTCAAGACAAGGAGATTGACGCCATCACGATTGCAACGCCGAACCATTGGCACACCCTTGCGGCAGTTTGGGGATGCCAGGCCGGCAAGGACGTTTACGTCGAGAAGCCGCTTTCGCACAGCATCTACGAAGGTCGCCAACTCGTGGCTGCGGCCGAGAAATATGGCCGCATCGTTCAGCACGGCACGCAAAGCCGCGCGAACGCCACCCTCATCCGCGACATGAAACTGATTCACGACGGCTTCATCGGCAAGATCGTTGAGTCGCGAGGCTACGTTTACAAAAACGGGAATCGTGGATCGATCGGCCATGGCAAACCCGGTCCCGTCCCGGAAAGCCTGGACTGGACCCTGTGGCAGGGGCCGTCTCGCGACCACGAGTTCATGATCAACGTGGACCGGAAAAAGCCCGGCCTGTATGTCCACTATGATTGGCACTATTTTTGGGAATACGGCAACGGCGAAATCGGCAACCAAGGCGTACATCAAATGGATTTGGCTTGCTGGGGACATAACCGCGGCCTGCCGGTGAACGTGTACAGCGCGGGCGGGCGCTACGGTCTGAATGATGACGGCCAGACCCCCAACACCCAGGCCACGACGTTCACTTATGCCGACGGTTCGATCATGACTTTCCAGGTGCGCAACCTCGGATCGTTCGAGGAATGTGACGGCGGCAACTGCGGCAACAGCTTCTTTGGCACCAAAGGCATGTATGTCGTGGGCAAGGGGTTCTTCTCCTACAAGGAAGGCAAGACCGCCGAGCGCGAGGCCATTCCGGTACCCAACGATGCCGCCAAGCCCGACAAGGGCGGCAGGTGGGAGCGTTTCTTCCGGGCCGTCCGCTCGCGCAAACCCGAAGACATGTCCGTGTCCACGCTCGACGCGCATTTCTCGTGTGTCCATTGCCAGCTCGGCAACATCGCCTTGCGATTGGGCCGTTCCCTGGAATTCGACCCCAAGACCGAGCGTTTCAAAGACAACGAGGCGAACCAATACCTCAAGCGCGAATATCGCAACGGCTTTGAAGTTCCGAACCTGGCGCGAACGGCCGCATGATATCGGCCCGGTCGTTCCATCAACCGAAACTATCCACATGATTGTGCCTGTTGGTGACGATCTGCAAGCAATGGGCGCCGCTTCGAATCCGCAACCTCCATCGATTCCAGATTATGAACTGGTGAGCTGCATCGGCTTGGGTGCGTATGGCGAGGTCTGGCTCGCGCGTAACGTTCTCGGCGAATTGCGCGCCGTCAAAATCGTTTACCGGCGCAGCTTCACCGAGGCGCGCCCGTTCGAGCGTGAGTTCGAGGGCATCAAGAAATTCGAGCCGATCTCGCGATCCCATCCGAGCCAACTCGCCATCTTGCACGTCGGAAAGAACGATGCGGTCGGTTGCTTCTACTACGTGATGGAACTGGCGGATGCGGCGAAGCCGCAGGGCGAAGATGGAAGATTGAAGATAGAAGATAGCAAAGACTCTGAACACGACACTCGCCATCCTCCATCCTCCATCTTCGATACTCAAAGCTACGCGCCCCACACC
>CAZYYS010000211.1:0-10454 GCA_964651015.1 uncultured Verrucomicrobiota bacterium | reverse complement strand
GACGGAGTCGGGCAATTGCGCTTAAATCCCCCGCATGAGAAACCTTATAGCTTTCTTCCTTTCGATTGTTGTCATTTCCGTCCAAGCGCAAATGCCCACAGCTTCACCCAAAGCGAAGGGTTTTGATCCGGCGCGGTTGGATGTGCTGCATGCGACAACGAAGCGGTTCGTGGACGAAGGCAAGCACGCGGGCATCATCACGTTGCTGGCGCGCGACGGGAAGATTGTGGATTTCCAAACCTACGGTTATCGCGACCTGGAGCGGCAGTTGCCGATGGAGCGGGACACGATCTGCCGGGCGTATTCGATGTCGAAGATCATCACATGCGTCGCCACGTTGATGTTGTTTGAAGACGGGCGATTCAATCTGGATGATTCGGTCGCGAAGTATTTGCCGGAACTGAAGGACATGAAGGTCTGGACAGGCGGCACGCAGGAGTCGCTACAAACCGAGCCGCTCAAGCGGCCCATTACTGTCAAACATCTGCTTACGCACACGAGTGGGTTGATTTACGATTTTGCCGGTGAAGATGAACTGACGAAGCTGTGGCGCAGTGCCGATCTCTGGAGCGGGCCGGGGTTGACGAACTTCATCGCGAAGCTCGCCAAACTTCCGCTGAAGCATCAACCAGGCGACGCGTACACCTACGGTGTGAATCAGGACGTGCAAGGCGCGTTGATCGAGCGGGTGTCGGGCAAGACCTTCGGCGCGTTTCTGGAGGAGCGGATCTTCCGTCCCTTGGGTATGAAGGATACGGGCTTTGATGTGCCACCGGAAAAAATGAATCGGTTGGCGAAGACATACAAACATGGGCCGGATGGGAAGTTCGCCGAGGACAAACCAATCATCGAAACGTGGCCGGAAGCGGGACGAGGAATCGAAGCGGGCGGTGCAGGGATCTTTTCCACGGCAGGCGATTTTGCACGCTTTGCTCAAATGCTCTGCAACGGCGGTACGCTTGACGGCAAACGCATTCTTGGCAGAAAGACGGTCGAATTGATGACGGCAAATCACATGGTCGCACTGCCGAATAATCAAGCGGCTTCGCGGCAGAAAGGCTTTGGTCTCGGCGTGGAGGTGACGACGGATCTCGGAAAACTTTCCGTGCCGTCGTCGGTCGGGCAATTCGGTTGGTACGGCGCGGCGACGACGTATTGCCAGATTGATCCGAAGGAGCGCCTCGTGGCGATTGCCCTCGCCCAGCATTTCCCCTTTAACGAGCATGGTTTCTTTGCGGCTTTCCAGACAGGGTATTATCAGGCCTTGAAGTAACGCTGTTGAACGTTGACGGACACTGTCGAACGCTTGCTTGAAGCGCGCATCGCGTGGGAAAAGCACAAACTGCCGCCCTGCTCGTTTGGCGTTGGAGGATCACCCCTTGGAGAGTGTGCTGTCCGCCCGGCCCACCACCGCGCAGGCGGGCGTTCGTTCCGGGAGCATCACGGCTTGATCAGTCGGAAAAAGCTGCCGAGACCCACCAATGGCGAGATCGTGATCTGCTGGTTGGTGCCGATTACGGTGGGGACGCTCGTTACGTTCAGCCAGTTTGTTGTGTTGAGGCTGGTATTCGATTGCACAACGTATCCGCTCGCGTTGGTCGGCCAGACGAGAACGAGAGCCCCGGGTTGCGAGACAGAGTAGGACAACCTTGGCGATTCGGGGACAAAGTTCGCCACCAACGAGCGGTTGACGATGTTGGTGAACGTGTAGTTGGCGGAGTTGCTGACAATTTTTCCGTCATCGGTCCACTTGGCAAAAGTGAAACCCGGTGCAGGAGTCGCGGTGACAGTTGCGAGCGTTCCGTTTGTGTAAAAGCCGCTGCCGCCTGTTGTGCCGCTGTCCAGCGGTGACGCACTGGTGTCCACCGTGCTATGCGGGGGCAACTCTTCGCCGGCATCGGCGATGGCAAACGTGTAAGTCTTCGCCTGCACGGGATTGTTTGTAGCTGTGACGCGGAGGCCGAAGGTAAAGATGCCGCTTTCGGTCGGTGTTCCGGACAGTTGGCCGTTTACCGCGTCAAAGGTCATTCCCGCCGGCAGAGTGCCGTTGGTGATTACAGCGAAGGGAATGGCGGCGATAATCATCGTGCGAGTGGGGTAGGGGATGCCGATCTCGCCGTCGGGCAAATGCTCAATCAACCCAACCGGCAATTCATTATCGAACGCGGACATTTGCGAGCCCACATAATCGCCGACGATCACTACGGTCGAGAGGTCCACCTCGACGCCATTGATGATTTTCACACCCACACCATTGGTGCCATTAGGCGCTACGTTTTCGGCCATTGCCTCGCCGCTTTCATTGTCGAACGGCCCGACGTATTTATAGAACTCGTAGCGGCGGGTGATGATTTCGTCACCGTGGTTCAAATCTTCAGGGGCGCCCTGGAGTTCGCCGTTGCGACCGCCATCGACCTTTTTGAAGTCGGTTTGCAATAGCTGCCACTCGACCTCAACTTCGTCTGGCTCGCCGTTGCGCCAGTTTTTATCGTCCGGATCATCGGGATCGTCGGACACCAGATTGCGGAGTTTCACTTCGTTGTTGTTGTGGCTGGTGGTGCGGATTTCCTTGACCCACGAGGCGGGGCCGAATTCCTGGACAGGGGGGGCGGGTGGAGGCCTGATAACAGCCTGCACCCGGGCCGGCGCCGCCTGAGCGGGCGGAAAATAGGTAAACGTCGGAGTTGCGACGTTTACCGCCGGACCACGAACCAGAATGCCGGTGCCGTTATCCACCAGCCAGTGATACACAATATTTGTGGGCGAACCACGATAACCGACGCCAAAGTGTTCTCCGCCAAAATTCACTGAGGGATCGGTGAACCGGTGGCCATCTGTCGGCGCGATCGGGCCAGAGGGGATCGCCGTATAGGCGGCCCACGTGCCGTTGGTGTTCTTCGAACTCTCGTAACGCACGCGCACTTTTGGGTGTGACGGGTTCGAGTTGTCCTCACTGATTTTAGGTGTGCCGTAATGATTCCAATTGTACGTGTAAGTGATGTCGGCGCTGTGGATGTCTTCGAGTTCGATTTCGAAGCCGTGACATTCGACCCCAGTGTCGTTGACGGTATCGAAGTTGTTGATGGTGCCGTAGGCAGTGCTGGCACGGGCAGCAAAGCTGCCGAGTGACAGGACGCAGAACACGAGAATACCGGTTTGTAGCCGGCGCAGACGGAGTGAGGAAACTGCAAACATGAGGTTGGTTTTCATAACTTTTTTCAATTTTGGTTTGGCGATCTTCATTTTCATAAGTGCTCGAAGGATTTCAGTTCAGGATCGGTTGACAGAATGGAAGGTCAGCGACGCGATCGCCACACAGCGGGCGCCGCGAATCGTCCATTGGCCCGGGGCGACACGCCAAGGATCAGCGCGGTCGCTGGGCCAACGAATCAAATGCGAAGTACGGACGAACGGACGTTGATAAGCACGCCGCTCGTGTCAGTCGGCGGGCGTGGAAGCACTGCAGGCTCGACGATGAAAAAGGCTTGAGGCGAGAGGAGATTGGATGAGAGGTGGAGTTTGGAAGCTGGCGGATCAATTGCCGGCGTCACGGCAAGTGTGGATAACTGTTCCGTGATGGGGCTATCGGCAAATCGAATGACGTGATCCGGGTTCCCTTCCGTTGGCCGTTGCGCGACCAAAGTGATCGCTCGTGCGACAATGCTGTGGCGATGCGTCGGCGAATGAAAGCAGTCATGGCGCAGCACAACCTGGATTCCCGATTTGGTCTGCCCAAGCACAACGTGATGGCTACTATCCGTCATGGCCAACAGCAGCGTCAGCAGCGGTGACAGTGGTGTTGCGGTGAGGAGATAGAGCAAAACCATGCAACTTCCCTCGGCCAGACGAGAAGTCGTCAAGCAACGCTGGAAAGGTGATTTGCTGCGATTCATTGCCAAGTCAATTTAGCCCGGCGATGAACCGCCGCCACATGATAGTGCAAGAATCTTTCAACGCATTTTGTCGGCTCGACGGCAAAAAAATGTGAGCTGTGGGCGAAGGAGGTCCCTCGTAATTGGCTATTCGGAGGTCAATCAGACAAATCGTTGCAGTTTGTTGTTCGTCAAGCTGAGGAATTTTAGAAATTAAATCTCGCGGTGGCGCGCCGAGCGAGTTATACATTCACGCCACACCAAAGATGTGGAACGAAAAACAACGTAACACTCCGAGTGCAGATTCATCGTCGATCAAGCGCCGGACGTTTCTGGGCGTCGGACTGGCTGGTGTCGCTGGCTTGTCATTGCCGGGGTTTGGCCGGTTGCGCGCGCAAACGGCACCCGACAAGCCCGTGAACAATGGTGTCGGTGCAATCCAAGCGGCGGAGGAAACGGTGTATTGGAATCGGACTGACCGCTTTGAAGAAAAGATCAAGCTGCTTGAAGCGGCGTGGCAACGGAAAGACTTCCGGCTGGTTCGTGCGCTGACGCATTCGCTGCGAAGCACAGCAATCCAGGCGCAAATGGAGGAGGAAAATCCGGGAACTCCGCTGATCAATGCTGAGAGGTACGAGTTCGTGGGAACGCTCCCACCGCCGTGGAGAAAATGGGCGCAAGGGTGGAAGTTTTGCAAGCCACTCACGCTCGTTGAAACGATTGGTGAAGAACGACGAGCGGAACCAGTCGAGGCGTTGCTGAGTTTCCCAGCGGACCAAGTCGCTTCGCTGACTCGCGAAGTTCGCGTGGCGCAAGTAGTCGAAGGTGAGTTGAAGGAAGTCCCGTGTCAGGTGTACGGCGAAGTGCGTCGAGGCAAGGAGCGCCTTTGCAAAGTGCTTTTCATGGCTGAGAGCACACCGAATATAAAGCAGCTGTTTCTGGTTTTGTACGGCAACTCGGAAGCTGAATTGCCGGAATATTCGTCCGATCTGATAGTGACAGGCGAAGGTTTCGGGCTCGACGTCGAAAACGAGTTTTACAAAGCGTCGCTCTCACGCCAGATGGGGCAACTGGAACGCCTGACGCTTAAACGCGAGCATGGCTTGGAACTCTTCTCCGGCGGTGAAGGACACGGTGAGCCGCCAGGGATCGACTGGGCGCACGACTACGTGGACTCCGGGAGTTTTCAGAAGTTTCGCATCACGATGTGGGACACTTGTCCGGATTACGAAGTGGTCCGCGGGCCTTTGTGCACGATTGTCCGGCGCTGGGGATTCCCGCATTCCCCGGTGCATCCGCTGTTCTCTCCCAGTCGCCTCAATATCGATGTGGAATACCGTTTCTATGCCGGTTTGCCATGGTTTCAAAAGGTTGGCCGGATGGAGGCGATCAAGGATTTTGAGGTGGAGGGTTTGCGTGATGACGAATGGGTGTTCTCCGGGAATTCCTTCACCGACATCGTGTGGATGGGGCCGGACGGAAAACTGCGGACGGGAGAAGTGGATGCGGCGCATCGGGATGATCTGTGGGGTGTCGGCTTCTTTAACAAGGAGAGCAAAGACTCATTTATCGCGCTGTTTCTTGAACACAAAGCCGCAGGATTACCGGAACTCAAACATTCCGGCACGCCGACCCTGTCTTATCGTTGGCACGGACAATTATGGAGTCGCTCTCCGTTACCGGGCAGGCGCGTGCCCGCTGGCGCCGTGCTGCATGAAAAGAACGCGTACGTCGCACTCCCATTTACCGCGACGGATGGACCGCGAACAATTGAAGCGTTGCGTCGCAGGTTGATGAATCCATTGGTCGCCTCGCCTGGCGAGCTGCCGAAAGAAGTCGCAGCCAAGGAATCCCCCGGACGGCTGGCGCGACCGGGAGAGGCAGGCGACAGCCCGATTCCCAAGAAAGTAATTTGGGATGCTCTGCGTGACTGCAAGGACGCGCAACTTTACACGGCCGACATCAACGTAGTTGACCTCGGCTTGGTTTGCGACGTGCGCATCCGCGGCGAGGCAGTGACGGTCGTGATGGCCATGCCCCATCGCGGTCGTCCGCGAGCCGCTTACTTCGGGCGCGGCTCGATCTCCGTGCATCCTACGCTGTCCGTGCCGGTGGAAGAACGGTTGATGAAAGTGCCGGGCGTGCGTAAAGTGGTGGTGAAACAGACTTGGGAGCCGGCTTGGAGTTCCAATCAGCTGACCGATGAGGGGCGTAGGAAGTTGGGGTTGGTTTGATGAGTCACTTGATTCCAAATTCGGGCGCGGCAAACTCGAATCTTTTTAGCTCAAACATTGAATGTTATCTGGTCAGCCAGCGGCTATCCAGTCTTTGAGTAGAACTATGAAAAAATTGGAACATCAAATTGCGATGCAGCGATTGCCGGGCTTTACGCTGATAGAGTTATTGGTCGTGATTGCGATTATCGCGATTCTGGCCGGGCTGTTGCTGCCGGCGCTGGGTAAAGCCAAGAGCAAAGCAATAGGCATGGGGTGCATGAGCAACACCAAACAGATCACGCTCGCCTGGATCATGTACGCGCATGACAACAACGACTATCTCCTTAACGCGCGTGAGTGGATGGGCGGTGACGTTTATTATCAAAATCCCAACCCGGACTGGACCAATATCAACATCCTCAAGGCCAGCGCGCTAAACTCGTACCTCAACGGGAACTACAAAGTGTATAAGTGTCCCGGTGATCCGCGAAATTACTTGGGTCGCGGCCCGGTGGTTCGGAGCGTCTCGATGCAAAGTTACATCGGAAAGGATTTGTGGGATACCAGTTTCATCGGCTTTACGAAATTGTCCACGATGATCCGCCCCGGCCCGGCCAAGACGTTTGTGATTCTCGACGAGAGCAAGAACACGATCAACGACGCTTTCTTTGCCGTGCCAATGGATACCTACGATCCTTATCGGCCTGCGGCCTTGGCGTTTGTTGATGTCCCAGCCACATTCCATAACAACGCGGGCAGCCTCTCATTTGCGGACGGGCACTCAGAAATCCATCGCTGGAAAGATGGGCGGACCGTCAAAGCCCAATTGTTTGAAGCGTCGCCGAACAACGCTGACATAACGTGGATCCAAGAACGGAGCAGTTCCAAGATCGTGAATCCAACGCGCTGAGACTTTGATGCCGCCGAGATTCTCCCTTGGAGAGCGAATGCGAAAAGGAAATTGTGAAACGTTTGGAGCACCGAACCGGGGCGAACAATTTGAGTGGATTCACTCTGATTGAACTGCTGGTGGTCATCGCAGTCATTGCCATCCTTGCTGGGCTGCTCCTGCCGGCGTTGAGCAGAGCCAAGAGCAAGGCAATCGGTATGGGGTGTATGAGCAATACCCGGCAGATTACACTGGCGTGGATCATGTATGCCCATGACAACAACGACCATTTGATCGATCCAGCCTACGCCAATTGGATGGGTGGTGACGTATCTACGGCGGGGGTAACGGATCAAACCAATATCAACTTTCTGATCGGCAATCCGTTGAATTCTTATCTGGGAGGCAATTACAAAGTGTATAAGTGCCCCGGCGACCCTCGAACTTATCGCGGACAGCCGGTTGTTCGCAGTGTCGCCATGAACGCGTTCTTCTCAACCATTGTTTTCGATCCGAACTATTTCTTTTTTAGAAAGCTGTCCCAGATGGTTCGCCCTGGCCCCGCGCAGACGTTCGTCGTTCTCGATGAGAGCCGCCACAGCATCAATGATGTATTCTTCGCCCTCAATATGGCCGGTCATGATCCACTTCAACCCGGTGCCTGGGCCTTTACTGACATCCCCGCCACTTACCATAACAACGCCGGCAGCCTCTCCCTTGCCGACGGACACTCCGAAATTCACAAGTGGCGCGACGGTCGTACTGCCACGGCGTTAATATTCGCGCCTTCACCTAACAATGTGGACGTCGATTGGCTTAATTCGCGAGGCTCGGCCAAGATTAGAAATCCAACCCGTTGAGGCTCCGGTTTGCGTCAGCCATCACGTGGCTGAAACCCGCGGGTTCGCTGGCAACGAAACAGAGGGGATCGGTCGGCTAGATGCGGACGAAAATCTTCAACCGGTACATCGCAAACAAAACGGACCATAAGAAAATCAGGACGAGTGCGCCGTAGAGCAGGGGCGCGAATGCGTCGCCAAAAACCTTGAAAACCTCCCAGCCAAACACTCTGTGCAGGCTGTTAGTGGCGCGCGCCTCAAAAAGGCGGGTTAGACAATAGGCAGCGATCGAATTCGTGCCGACGACGATGCACGGGAATACGAGATTTCGTTGACCCCAAATGTCCACCAGAATGTAAGCTCCGGCCAGGAATAGAAAACACCAGCCACCGCTGAACAGGACCCAACTCGGAGTCCAGATGCTTTTTACTACAGGGCACACTCCCAACGCTCCCAAAGCCCAGCCACTGGCCAATCCGACAACGCCCCAAATCGCCAACCATCGCGCCTTCTGCCACGAGCTTCGTTCGCTGCGCAGGAGGTCTCCAGCGATCAAGCCGAGAATCATTGTCCCCAGCAACGGAATAAAGTTAAGCGTCGTCAAACCCTTGAAAGGCGCAATAAACGGTTTCTCTCTGGGGAAGAGGTTCAAAAACCAGTGATCGAACGCCGCGGCTGGATTACTGTTGATTTGCCAATGCGCGGCGAAGCCCTTAAGCCCATGCTCTACCAGCCAATCCTTCGAGACTTCCATCTTTTCGTAGTCAAAATCCGGGCCCGGAAGCGGGTATAGAGCGAAAAACAACCAGTAACCAACCAGCACAAACGCGAGGGTCATCCACCTGGTGCGCTGTTGGCAGAAGCCGAGCAGAAACACAACAGTATAACCAAGGCCGATTTGAGTCAGGGTATCTTCAAACTTCAAATTCAAGTGCCTCGGGAGAGCATGTAAGGAAATCATCAAGATGCCCAGGACGATGAGGATTGACGACCGAATCACAGCGTGCCCCAACATGGCGCCGAAACTTGCCCCGCGTGAGCGCCGACTGGCGATCGAGAACGGCAGAACCACTCCAACGAGGAACGAAAAACTGGGCTGGATCAGATCGTGCAACGAACATCCCGTCCACTCGACATGCGACTGATGCCAGCACAAGAACTTCCAAAACGCAGAATCCGGCAAAGCTTGGGACACCGTGCAGAAATGCAAGACCTCGCCCATCATCAGGAGCATGACCGCTCCACGGTAAGCGTCAATTGAGGCGAGGCGAATGGCAGGGCGAGCCACGGTAGCGTCACTCATTCCGGAGAGTTTGACATTTTATCGCGAAACGCCATTCAAATTGCATTTCCATTCGCTTCGGCCCTTAACATGTTGTTCGGAGAAAGTCGTGACCATTGAATATAGTAGTCACTCTAAATTAGCAGCGGCTCCCTCCGCTATTTGTCGCCTTCGCGCCAGTTGGAGTTTTGCTTCCGGCCCGTAAATCCGCGAGTAAACGACCGCGTGACGATGCCATCAACACTGACGCTGATCAGGTAGCGCGCAGAAATTGAAACTTCCGGAGATTCGCTGATTTGTAACTTCCGGTGGTGTGGGGTGTCGATCGCAAAAAAGCGGTGCGACCTACTTGGGCCTTTGGGAAACGCAGGTTCAATTTCTAACCGTGGTTCTTTCGGCGATCCAAGCGATATCATTTCTTTCATTGGTTGGAACTGAAACGGGGAATCCACTACCGTTCTTTCTGACCGGTCTGCGGGTGCTTGGATTCTGCCAACGTCTGATCTCCGAATGGCCATCGGCGAAAGAAAAGCCTCCGGCGCCAGCATGATACGAAGCCGGGAGATCGCTCCACTGAGTGCGTTCGCTCGGATCGCCGGCGGTGCAGAATATGAACCACCCATCATTGATGCTATCCGGGTGTTCGTCCAAAAAGACAAATATATCAGTGGGCTTACGAAAGTCGGACAGCTTGAGAAACTGTTGCCATTGGCTGTTGATCGGTGATCCCTGATTATCCTGTGGCCCTACAAATGTATTCATCGAAACGCTTCGAGTACGGGGGCCTGCCAGTGAAGGAAATATGTCTGCGGGGCATTTGTAGATGCCGAGGCTTCTGGCAGTATAAGGCCCGAGTTTCGCGTCCAATATCAATGTCAGGTTGGTATTTTGCGGGTCGTTTCCCCAACTCATCACGTTTCCAACCCAGTTGTTTGTGTCCGTGCTGAACGAAGGTTTGTTGTAAACCAGGCGGTCATTGTTATCGTTGGCGTATAGAATCCAAGCCAACGCGAGTTGTTTGGTGTTACTGAGACACATGATGCCTTGAGCTTTCTGCTTGGCCTTGCCCAAGGCTGGTAACAATAGGCCGGCTAGAATCGCGATGATGGCGATGACCACCAAAAGTTCGATCAACGTGAATGCGGCAGCATTTGACCCGAACTTGTTGCTCGATGCTCCGCGATGTGGCGAGGGTCTTTGCAAGTCGGCGCCCATGTAGGCAAGTTGCACCTCTGCATTTTTGACGTCAAGCTACGATTGCAACCCCCACTTGGAACCACTCGGCCGTGGCTGTATCCGTTAGGCAGATATGATGCGCAAATCAGAGGCGGACATCCAAGTCGTTGTCCAGAACGA